>QMPV01000088.1 GCA_003648765.1 Candidatus Aminicenantota bacterium | reverse complement strand
TATCCGGAGCTCATTAAACACGAGCTTCTTTCGGATTAAATTGGCCGAAAATTTCGTTTATTTTTTAGGAAATTGTATTCTACTTTTTGGCAGTTGAAAATATGGCTCTTTATATTTTTAATTTATAACCAATTATGGTCGGGTTAGAGACAAGAATCTCTTCCTCGGTGCCTTCCTTGAGAACATATAAAGTATTTCCTTTGGCGGCGATAATTTTGGACTCAAGAGGCAAACCAACCAGGAAATTCCCTTCAGTGTCATAAAAATCTATTCTTTGCTTTATTTGGGCTAAGATCAACCCGGCCTCTAAATAAAAGGGGCCGTTTAGGATGAGCGGCTTTTTTCTGTCCAGGCGGAAATCTATCGGCTCTGGAGGAAAAGATTTAATCAAGGTGCCTTCTGCATCATACTTCCTTATCTTGTAATAGATGGGGCTCATTTCGTAAATGAAATCATCCCGGTCAATCACCATCCCATCTTGAACCACGCTGAAATTAATATCTTTCACTTCCTGAAGCAGGGGAGCAAAGGATTTTATTAATTGTCCTTGATTGTTATAGAGGTAAATTAGATCTATTGTCTTATTCCCCATAGATAATTGTCCCAGATATAAATAAATCCATCCCTTACTGTTAAGGTGAAGATAATATTTAATTCTGGGTTTAAAAGTTATGGCTTTTATAAACTTATAATCACTGTCGTAGACATTAACTTTATTATTGTTGTAATCGGCAATCCATATCTGGCCGGCTTTATCGATCTCAATACTCACAGGAGTCAGGTATTCCCCTGGACCAAAGCCCTTTTTCCCTAGTATTTGTAAAAATTGGCCCTGGGCTGAAAAAATATACACCTGTCTGGTCAGCCACCCATCAGCAATAAGAAAATTTCCCAAAGAATCAACTTCCAGGTCAGTAATATATCCAAAGGAACTTTCCGGAGTTAAACTCAATTTAATCTGGTCTGATTTGTGGAAAATGTCTTCTATGACTTTGGCCCCTTGGAGTTTCTTTATTACTTCATCATTCAACGGAGAATTTTCAATTATTTCTTTACTACAGGCTACAAGGGTTAAAAAGATTATGAAGGTAATTGAAAATAACTTTTTACTCACCTTATCCGTCAGATATTATTACCATATTTGAGTAAAATCCAAAATTTTTTATTAAACAGGCTTAGTAACAAAAATAATTTTTCTATAAAATTTTTCACTTTTTTCTTTGTTTATCGAAAAGAGTTTCCGATGGATTCTTCCCGAAATCAAATTGCGAACAAAATTGTACACTGGCGATGACTTGGATATATTTATATTTATTTTTTAAGTCCAAACTCAATGTTTTTGTCACCAACCCTCTTGTGCAGCTTTCTTCAAAGCTACAGTTCCTCTTCAAATTCCTGGCTCTCCATTATTAGAGTAGTTAAAGAAAAGCTTAATTATTTTATTGAATAATTAAATTATATCTTAGAATTTTTGGAAAGTCTGATTCATCTATTGCGTATAAGTTTCCTTCATTGTCCATCGCTTTGGGAAAAGACTTTATCTTGAGGCTGTCAAAATATTTGTCATTCTTAAATATGTCAATCTGAGATTCATTCTCCCCAAAAAGGCATACATACATAAAATTTTTATATTCAAAGATAGAATAATTCATAGTTATAAGGTTCACGCTCAGACTTTTACCTCTTCTAGATTCTAATACCATAGCGGGTTTATAAAATTCTGATTTATGTTCTATTTTTTTTACAATCTGATTTACTTTGTCGGCAATAATTAGCTCATATTTGTAAGGATTCATGTAGATCAGTCTCTTGTTTTTAGTAAAATAAACTTTAAAAGGCAGGTTCATGTTGGGAAGCCGCTTATATTTTAAATACTTTTGGGGAATCTCTACAGGTTTTCTAAAAGAGAAAATCTCTTCACCATTTCTATTATATATATGGAAAATTTTTCCGTCCTTTAATCCCAAAAGTATAATCCAGTTTGAATCGTCTATGAAAAAATCTTGACATTGGAAATCCAATTTAAAAGACCCCAAAAACTTCCCTTCATTGTTAAAAATGCTTATTTTTCTAAATTCAGCTACAATGAGATTTCCCTCATTATCAGTTTCAATAGCTACTGGGTAAGTCCCGAACTCTCCTGGTCCTTGACCCCTTTTTCCTACTGATAAAAGAAACTTGCCATTTCTTGAAAATTTTGATACTACCCATTTAGCTGTATCGAGAACGAATATCTCATCTTTTGGACTTATTGCTATATCCGAAATCCTTCCGAAAATATAGTTCTCATCACCCGAATTTTCTCCTATTGAGAAGTCCTGTTCCAGTTTGATTTTCTCCTGTGAATACACTAATGGCAAAAAAAATAAGATACAAAATAAAGAAAAATATTTTTTAATATTTTTCATTCTGTACCTTCCCTCCTGCTTGGGTGTAATTAATAGCTTGTAAAGCCGAAACAAATAAGCTATAGCAAGCTTTCAATATTTTTTCCTAAAGCTTTAAATTTTTAAGAACTGAGCTTTTTAATATTAGAATTACTTCCCATCTCTTACTAAATGACTTTTAAATTATAATTGAGTTTTTTAAATAAGACAATGCATTAGGGTTTTCTTCTAATACCTCAAGACAAAACTTCATTGCATTTTCAAATCTTTTCTTTTGAGATTTACATTTTTTTCGTTTTTTTTCCAAGTTTAGTTCCTTTCCAGAAATTGCGGATACAAAACATAAATCACATAGTCTTATTAGCCAACAATCAAGACAATCTTGCTTACATAGAAGAGAATAATTATTTATTAAATTGATTATTTGTTTATAATCAAGCCTTTCTATTATGTTCCCTATCGCTTGAAGACTATCCAATCTTTCGCCTATATAAAAGTTCCCCTATGCCTTCACAAATAATTTTCTAAGACCGGGGATGCAAACTCCCTTTGGAGAATAAAACTCACCCAATGTGTCAAAAATTCCTCTTTTATATAGCCTGAGTATATCAATCTCAAATAGAGTAAACCTCTCCCCATTGTTTGGACAGAAAAGGGGCTTTTATAAGGTGATTGATTTTTCATTAAAGAATTTGGCTCGTAAAGATGAAAATGTCTTTGTCTCTAATTTACCGGAGGAGATAAAAAGCAACATCTCAAGGAAAATTAAATCATTTCTTTGGGAAATAGGGGAGGGTGGTTTATAATAGAGACTTTAGAGGAGGCCCAATGCCCAAAAGGTTGAGCTTAATTTTATTAATTATACCTTGTTTCCTGTTTGGTGGATTGGCTTTTTCCCAGGAGCGACCACCTCAAGAAGAAACGGCCCCGGTGACTCAGCCGGCGCCGCTTTATGTCCGGGCGATTATTTATCCCACCGCCAGTCTCTCCCGGTACGACTACAACAATGACCTCGACCTTTTTGAAGTTAGAGCCTATGTGGTTATCAGAGAAGGCTCACCCGTGGGGGATTTTATCCGTGACGCCCGGGTAGTGGTTAATGCCACCGAGCTGGAGTGGCGGAAAAACCAATATGAAAAAAGGATTCCCGTACCGGCCGATAATCTGCCTTCTCAAATTGATTTGCAGATTACCACCGCCGATGGCCGTCGGGTCCGCCAGAAATTTCCGATTCCCTGCTGGCTCATCCTGACTCAGCCGCGGCCGGCCATTATCGAGAAGATAGCTCCGCTTAATATCGCCTGGGAGGTAAAACAGGGCGCGATTCCAGCCGATGTGTATGCTTATGACTTTAAAAGAGGGAAGTGGCTTTTACAGCGACGTCATGTTCGGGGAAATGAATTAACGCTGGAGAGCCGGCGGTTACCGGATGGGGAAACAATTCTGCGGATTTATGTCATCAGCTCCTGGATTTTCAAACAGTATCTTCGGGAAGAAAATCTGGCCCGGGGGTCGGAGATAAATATTATCCCCTGGTCGCAGGTTTTCATTCGCTTTGCCCCTCAAGGAGATGAGAATAATAAATTGAAATAAATGATGAAAAAAGTTGGTGGAAAGATGAAGAGCAAAATATTACTTCTGGCTTTGTTGTTTGGTTTTTCCTTGACTCCCCTCTGGGGAGATGAAAGTTTGTCTCTCTCTTCTCAGGAAAAAGAACTACGCAATGTAGCCCCCAAGGTCTTTATTGATTGCAGTCGTCGCATTTGCGATTTGAACTACATTCGGACCGAGATAACCTTTGTTAACTATGTCCGGGATCGGCAAAGTGCTGATATCCATATCATTATCACCCGCCAGCGGACCGGCAGCGGAGGTTATGAGTATACCTTTGATTTTATCGGCCAGGGGCATTATGAGGGGCGAGATGCTTCCTTGAAGTATCATTCTTCGCCCACAGCCACCGAGGATGAAATCCGCCAGGGAGTGGTGAAGATACTTAAGCAGGGATTGGTGCCCTATATTTCCGAAACTCCGCTGGCCGATTATATCTCCGTGGTTTATGAAAGAAAAAAGCCACTCACTCAGCCGGAAATGGTCAAAGACAAGTGGAATTACTGGGTCTTCAGTATTGGTATTAGAGGTAATGCCAACATGGAGGAGTTGTCAAAGAGATTCGATTACTCGGTCTCCTTGTCAGCCAATCGCACCACTGAAGCTATGAAATTCCGGTTCTGGGCGAACACCAACTTAAACGAGCGCAGATACATCGTCGATGATGAGGAAATCATCAGTCAGAGCCGCCGGAAGGTGCTCTTCACCCAGTATGTTAAGAGTCTCGGTCCGCATCTTTCAGCCGGCATCAGTGGGACTTACTATTCTTCCACCTATGACAATGCTGATGCCTTTATTGGTTTCGGCCCGGCTATAGAGTACAATATCTTTCCCTACGAACAAGCTAACCGTCGGGAACTGAGAATTCAATACACCCTCAACTATACCCATCGCCGTTATATTGAGACCACCATTTTTGATAAGGATCAGGAAGATCTCTTTAGTCAACAGCTTCAGGTAATTATGGAGATCAAAGAACCCTGGGGTTCGGCTGGTCTGCGACTGGCGGGTTCCAATTTCCTCCATGATTTTTCCAAGAACAAAATCAGCGGTGAGGCTGGGATTTATTTTCGGGTTTTTAAAGGCTTATCTTTTAACGTGACCAGCTCTTATTCGCGGGTCCGGGATCAGCTGGGTTTGCCCAAAGGGGGAGCCAGCAAGGAAGAAATTCTTTTGGAATTGAAGCGTTTGGCCACCTCTTATGATTTCCGTCTGGAATTGGGTTTCAACTACCGCTTTGGTTCAATTTACAGTAATGTGGTTAATCCCCGCTTCGGCAATCGCTGATAGGGGGAGGGGAATTATAAAATGGGCCAGGAGAAGGCGAAAGGCAATTCTCATAGGAATAGAGGCTAATAATTTTCCTGTTGAATAAATAATTCTCCTTTAGGAGAGAAGCTTTGAGAGGGGCTTGTTGGCTACGGTGAATTTAGGCTGTCTTTTTTATCGGCTATTATTCGTCTTAAGATATAGCGGCGGCACAATTGTCAAAATTTTAAATAAAAATATAACGAGGGTCTCTTTAAAAAATAATTTTTAATGTTGACAAAAAGTGGGTATATATGTATATTTATAATACATATATGACAAATTTATCAATATTTATCATATTGATATGACAAAAGAACAAATAATAGAGGTTTTGAACCATTGGAATTTCTGGAATAGAGACATTGATGTTGGTCTTTTTCGGTTTGAATATCTCCATAAATTACTTGAATTCTTAGAGACTGACAAAATTATTTCTATTGTTGGTGTGAGGAGAAGTGGAAAGTCGACTTTGATAAGACAGATGGCCAGAACCCTTGTAGAAAGAGGAGTTGAGAGAGAAAGGATTTTGATAATTAATTTCGAGGAACCTAGCTTTGAAGGAACTGATCTGAATTTTCTTTTGAATATTTATAGTGCTTTTTTAGAAATAATAAAACCTCCAGATAAGCCCTATATTTTTCTGGATGAAGTTCAAAATATAGATAAATGGGAAAAATTTGTCAGGAGTCTCAATGAAAAAAAAGAGGCCTTTTTAGTAATAACTGGTTCTTCTTCAAAGCTTTTAAGTCAGGAATTATCGTCTATTCTAACTGGCAGGCAATTATATTTTGAAATTTTTCCTTTATCTTTTAAAGAATTTCTTGGATTTAAAGGATTGAAGATTGAAGAAGAAAAACATGTCTTGCTTAATTCTTTAAAAATTAAAAAATCTCTGAGAGAATATTTATTTTGGGGAGGATTTCCTGAAGTGGTTTTGAATAAAAATGAAGAATTTAAAAGGAGAGTGTTAATAAGTTATTACGAGGATATAATAAATCGGGATGTTGCCCAGAGATATAGGGTCAAGAAATTGGATAAGCTAAAGACCCTGGCTCATTTTTATCTAACTAATATTTCTTCTTATATTAGTTTTAACCGGATCTCAAGATTTATCCATTTGCCAGTGGAGACGGTTAGAAGATTTTCATCTTATATTGAGGCTTCAAATTTGGTGTTTTTTATAAAGAGATTTTCTTTTTCTTTGAAAGAACAAGAGAATAGTCCTCGTAAGGTTTATTCTATAGATACTGGATTATCAAATATGGTGGGCTTCAAGTTTTCTCGAAAATTCGGCCAACTGGCAGAAAACATAGTTGCTTTAAAGTTAAGAGAAGAACAGGCAAAAAATCCATCAATAGAAATTTACTACTGGAAAAATCATTATGCAGATAAAGAAGTAGATTTTTTAGTAAAAGAAGAAAATTCAATTAAAAAACTAATTCAGGTTTGCTGGGATATAGGAGATTTCGAAACCAAAGAAAGAGAAATAAAAAGCTTAACCAAAGCAATGCGAGAGTTAAGTCTGAATGAGGGATTGATAATTACTGAAGAACTTGAAGATGAAGAGAAAATAAAAGATAAGAAAATAATTTATCGCCCTTTATGGAAATGGATTTTGGAGGAGAACTGGTGAGATAAAGAAATTTTAGCGCCAGGAAATTAATAGCGGGGGTGAGTGTCGAGTAGTGATTGACTGATAAACTTAAGATTAAAGAAAATAGCGGAGGAAATGATAAGGCCGAATAGTTGAACGGCCTAAGAATAATAAGAGAAATAAGAGACCAGAAGAAGGCAGAGGAGATAACTCGAGGTTTTTAAAGCTCAATCAATAGGATAGTATCTTTCTTTCCATTCGAATTTTTTCTTGAAGAGGGAGAGCCGCATGGAGTTCAAGAGAATCAGTAGCCAGATAGCAATACTTAAAGGATGAAGTAAGCCGAAGAGGAAACTTGTTTCAAATTTAAGAGCCAGGAATATTTTCATCATTGAGATTAGAAAGACCTGGATGAGAGGCAGGGTGAGTTCATGCCCGGATTGAATGGCCAACCAGAGTTTCAGATAAGGCTGAATGAAGAGAAAGTAGGCGCCGACTATGATGAAGGGCACAAAATAAGGATGGGCGCCGATAGCCGGATAAGCGTTTTTGGAAAAGCCCCGCCAGATTTCAGAAAAGGAGCGATAAAAACGGACTTTAAACAGGGCCAAGCCGTCGATAACTGTAATTCGGCCGGCGTTGTTCTGGACATGGTTGGCCAGAGCGATATCATCCACAATTTCATCCCGAATGGCCCCGTAGCCGCCGATCTTTTCTAAAAAGTTCCTTTTGACCAGGAGGAAAGGACCGATACCAATCGGCAGCCGGCTGATTTGCGAGTACTGTCCCAGATGGAAGGGCACCAGCACCGCAAAAGCAAAGTGAATAATGGGCAGGAGAAGTTTTTCCGCCCAGGTTTTCAGAAGGAGTCCGGGAATGGTGGTTAGAAAATGGGCCTGATTTTTTTGGGCCATCATCACGGCTGTGGAGATGGAATGGGGAGAGTGCACGGTGTCGGCATCAGTCAGGAGAAGCCATTCTCCTTGGGCCTTCCGGGCAAGCTGGTCACAGGCCCAATTTTTACCGTTCCAACCGGGGGGAAGTTTTTTACCCCGAATAATTCTTATCCGTGGGGAAGAGCGGGCTATTTCCCGGGCTATCTTTAAAGTTTTATCCGTGGAATTGTCATCGAGGACGAGTATTTCATAATGGGGATAGTTCTGGTAGGTAAGGGAGAGAAGACAACTGGCGATGTTGTCTTCTTCATTGCGAGCCGGCACCAAAACGGAGACAAAGGGAAAGAAGTCGGGCTGAACACCTTCGAGCAGCTGCGGTGGGAGAGTTGAGTCATTGAGGTTCCGGAGGTTGAAAAGCATATTGACGAAGAGAAGCAGGAGTAATCCAGTAATTAGAATAGGTAGCCACTCCATTTTACCACCCGGAAACCTGTTTGATTTTTCTCATATGAGGTTCATCAATCACTCGTTTTATACCCAGCAGTAAAAGAAAGCCGATGGCGCTCAACGAGTCGGCCAGGGAATGATGGAAGAGGAAATACCAGAGCAAAGGAATAGCCGTCATCCCGGTGCCGAGAGCCAGGTGAAAGTTGCGGCTGAGGAGATAGATGAAGCCCATGAGGGCGCCGCTAAGGAGAAGAGCGGCCGGATTAAGCCCTAGAAGAAATCCCAACGCGGCGGCGGCTCCTTTACCACCGCGGCCCTTGAGAAATACCGGAAACCCATGGCCGATTATCACTCCCAGTCCGCAAATCCACAACCAGGGAAGATCAAGCTGGAGAGCCCGCCCGACCCCAAAGGCCCCCAGTCCTTTGCCGGCATCGAGGAGAGCCGCCAGGATACCGTATTTTTTCCCCACTAAATGCCAGACATTGCGGGCTCCGACATTACCTTCGCCGGTGAAGCGTAAGTCAATTCCTTTGATGTAATAGGCAATCAGGAAAGAAAAGGGAATAGACCCCAGAAGATAGGTAACCACTGCGGCTGTAACTATCTGGGTGACCATGAGGTGGATTTATTATGTTAAAAAAAACCATGAAAGTCAAAATATTTAGATCAGAAATATTTAATAAGCTTTTACCAATTGTTTATTTTTAATGACCAGGCGGCCGTTTTGGATGACCTGACGAATCGGATTGACCCCCAGATGGTAGACGAGGTGCAGGTAATTGGGCACTTCACAAAGGAGTAAATCCGCTTTTTTGCCTACTTCCAGACTCCCGGTAGTCCGGCTGATTCCCAGGGAATAGGCGGCGTTGATGGTGGCGGCATTAATCGCCTCCTCAATC
>QMPV01000087.1 GCA_003648765.1 Candidatus Aminicenantota bacterium | reverse complement strand
TATTCTTGACAAAGATGTAGTCTATCCTCTTCGGACCTTCAACTGGGCCAGCTAAAGGTAATGGCTGATAAGGTGACCAGCCCAAATAGGTACAACCGCAGAGGTTACCTGATTGACAGCAAACAGAGCAACCGTTAGCCTGAGCATAACTATCCACAAACCCGAGGTTCATTATTAGCTCATAAACAGGTTTTTCTTCAACTACGTTTAAATCAGTATTAAAATCTCCCCCAAGAATAACTGGATCATTAAACCAATTGAATTTCTCCCAAGTGAGGATGAAATTTCTTAAGACTTCTGCCTGTTCCAGTCGAGCTGCAGGGTCACAATTGGCACAGAGGTGAGTGTTGTAAACATTAATTTTACCGTAACCTGGGATTCTTATCCGACTCATCATGGCCCGACGTTTCAAGGGAATATCATAACCACGAAATTGAATTTCCACTTCAAAAGGGAGAATTTTAGCTACGGTGTAAAGGATATCATACTTACTGAGGATAGCGTTGCCTACGGTTAAAATTCCCGGAAGTCCATTGGCTAACCGATAGCTGAGATGATAGTCTAAACCATAAAAGCATTCCAGCTTGCGTTGTAAATCCAGCGCACTATTTAAAGTACCAGCCAGAGTGCCTCCAACAACTTCTTGCAGTAAAATCAGATCAATTTTTTGGTCGGCTATAAATTGAGCTATTCGGTTCAATCTAAGGTCACGTTCTTCAATCTCGGAAAAAAGGAGATTAATGGTCAATACTTTAATTTCTTTCTGAGACCTGGTCCACCACCAATTCGTCTCCACTTGTTTAGAAACCAAGAAAGAAAGAGCAGGAGTTAAAACCAGTAAAACCAAAATTAAAGTAATGATTTTAGTGGCTCTTCTCACCTTCCCCTCCTTAGGCAGGTTTGATTAAAAATCTATGTTAAAGGCCTAAGCCTGATTGAATTTCAATGTAAACCCTCCATAAAGCTAAAGCTCTCCCTTATAAGTGACTTTTTTATTAGCCCCCAAAAAGGAATTATCATCCCTCCCTCTTCTTACCCCACCTGGCGTTGCTTTATTTATACAATATTTTTAACCTCCAAGGCAAGTAAAAATGTCTATAATTAAAAATCTCGCTCTTTCTTTACCGAACTTTCCTTATTTTTTAAACACTCGGCCCCTGTTCTTAAGGAACAAAAATGGCTTTAATCCATCTAATTGGCTCTGGGTAAGTTAATCAATTGCCTATTGTTAGTCCACTCTAACGATCCTTTCAAAAAGTTCTTAATCGGTCAAAATAATCCGTTCTCATCACCCCTCAGTTCTGCAGCCAAGAGAATATTAAGTTTTCTTCAGCCTGCCCCAAAAAAATGATCACTTGACAAAAATTGACTTTATAGTTAAAATTTGACCAGAGAGTCAAATGGGTATTAAAGAAAGAAAAGAACGGGAACGGGCGGCTCGAAAACAAGCTATTCTCCAGGCGGCCGTTAAGGTCTTTTCCCAGAAAGGATATGATCGAACCAATATGGAAGAAATAGCGGAAAAAGCCGAACTATCCAAAGGAATAATTTATTATTATTTCGCTTCCAAAGAAGAACTTTTTAAAGAACTTGTCTTAAAAGAAACTATTACCTATTACCAGCGGGCTCTAGAAACAATATATCCTCTTAATGATTACCGGGAGATTCTCTCTGCTCTTCTCGATTTCCATTTTCAATATTTTGTCAACCGTCGAGAATTACTCAATTTAATTTTTCCTTTCGGGAAAAGTTCGCCCATCTTTTTGGACACAGAAATGAATCGTCAGGTAGAAGCAGTTCGTCAACCTCTTTCAGAGAAAATTAACCAACTCTTAGGCGAGAAAGCCATTTCTTTGTTGGATCTTTTCTGGAGTTTTATTATTGGCTTCTCAATTAAAATGGCTCAAGGAAGGGAAACCGCTAAACTCCAAGAAGAAATCCAAGTTTTCAAAGAGATGCTTAAAGGAGTGCTTAAATGAAAAAATTCACCGATTGGGTGGTGGCTCATCCCTGGTTCACTCTCGGGATTCTTTTGCTCTTAACTGCCTTCTTTGGCTACCAACTCCGCAAGATTAAGATGAATCCCGATATCACCGAATCTTTACCCAAGACAATTCCGGCCAAGCGGCTTTATGACAAAATGAAAGAGATCTTCCCTTCCAAAGATATGATTCTAGTTATTTACCAAGGTGATATTTTTACCCCGGAGGGAGCCGGCGAAATAATTGAATTAACCTCATTACTAGAGAATTTTCCTGAAGCTTACTCTGTTATCAGTCCGACTAACGTCAAAATTATTTACGGTCAGGCTGATGGAATTCAAATTGAGGAGGCCCTCCTTGCTCCCCCTCAAACTCCAGCTGACATTCAACAATGGCGCCAACGCTTATCTCTTAATCCCTCATTTTTAAAAAGCCTTATCGCTGATAACCAAAAAGCAGCGGCTTTAATGGTTTTCCTGCACAAAGATACTGACAATGATGAATTTACTCAGAAACTTCTCCATGAACTGGAGAATTTCAACCTTAACCACCAAGGTCGCGTTTTTGCTGCCGGGGAGCCAGTTTTAAATTATTATTCCAGTATCGGCATTGCCCGCGACATGGGAATTTTCTTCACAGCAGGAATTTTACTAATATTTTTCTTGCTATTGGTCATTTTTACGAGTGCCCGAGGGGTATTCATTCCTCTGACTGTAGTTCTGGCTAGCGTGGTTTGGACTCTAGGATTGATGGCCACCATGAAAAAGCCGATTTCCCATGCGACAGAACTTCTGCCTATTCTCATTATGGCCATTGGCATTGCTGATAGTATTCACCTTCTGACCCATTATTATCAAAAAGCAGCTTCCTTCCAATCTTCAAAGGCTCTAGTACGAGAAGTAATGGCTGAGTTGAACGCCCCGGTGGTCATGACTTCTTTAACTACTATGGCTGGGTTTGTAGCGCTTAACACCAGCAATATGGACTCTCTGGAAGAACTCGGCCTTTTCTCTGCTTTTGGTGTCTTCTCCGCTCTTATTTGGTCTTTAACTTTTGTCCCCGCTACTCTATCTCTTCTTAAAATAAAAGCGGGGCGGCGCTGGCGGGAAAAGAAAGGGCGTCTCTCATCTTTTATGCTTCATTACTCACAATTCCTGGTTAAGAGAAAAAAAATCGTGGCCTTGGGTGTCGCCCTGATCCTTATCATGTCCGCTCTTATGATTACCCGCCTCAAAGTCGAATCCAGCCCAATCACTCAATTTCCTCGAGATAACCCGGTCCGCCAAAGCGCTGAATTTGTTAATCAGCATTTTGCCGGCACAACTACCTTCTATGTCCTCTTCGAAGGTGACGAAGACGATTATATTAAAGAGCCTCGGGTGCTTCAGGTCATGTCGGCTCTGGAAGATTATATTCAACAACAGCCTGATGTGGGCGCCACCCAATCACTGGCTGAATTCGTCAAACTTCTAAATAAAGCTGTCCATAATAATGATCCTGCCTATTACCGAATTCCTCAGGAAGTTGAGACTGAGACGGTTGAGACTCAGGTAGGCCAAGAAGTTGTTAAAAAAACTTTTCAGATTGAAGGAAAAACGCTCATCGCTCAGCTCCTTCAACTTTATGAGATGTCAGCTTCACCTGAAGATTTTGCCAATTTGACCGACTTCAATTATCGGCATGCCCGGGTGGCCATTTTTGTCCGAACTGACCGCGACTCCCGTTTAAGAAAAATTGACCAGGCATTACAATCTTTTCTAGATAAAAACACCGATGGAGTTAAGGCGGAAATAACTGGTATGGCCAAACTCTTTCTGATTGTTCGGCAGATGGTTATCAGAGGTCAATTTTTAAGTATTGTGGCCTCTCTCATTTTAGTCTGGTTGTTAACTTCTCTGATGTTCCGCTCGCCAATTATCGGTATTTTTACTACTATGCCCCTGTTCTTCGGGATTTTTCTCAACTTTGCTACCATGGGTGCTCTAGGCATCTCCTTGGAAATAATGACCATGGTGACTTCAAGTCTGGCTATTGGTATTGGCGTTGACTATGCTATCCATTTTGTCCATCGTTATATTCTAGAACTTAAACATCATGATTACTCCCACAGCCTTCAACCTTCCCTTTTAACTTCTGGTGTCGCCATTACCTTTAATTCAATTGTGGTGGCGGCTGGTTTCTTTCTTCTGATTTTATCCATGTTCAAAGGCATCAGAGCTATGGGTTTTCTTCTAGCTTTAACCATGCTCACTACTGCCTTTGCCGCCTTAACTATTCTGCCAGTCTATTTCATCACTTTTAAACCAAAATCTTTGAGCCATGCAGCTCAAAGGAGGTCTTCATGAAACAAATATTAAGTCTCATTATAATCGTCTTTCTAATTTTACCTTTAGTCTCTCAAGAGCCCACTGGCCGGGAAATTATGGAGAAGGTTATTCTCAAAACCGGCTGGCAAGATATGGAAGCAGAAATAACAATGACTATTACTCTCCGAGGACGACAACGAATCAGGAAAATTAAAATGTATTCCCGTAAAAGAACAGAGACTGAGTCCGATATGGTTATGAAATTTCTCTATCCACCTGATGTCAAAGGGACTGGGTTTTTGCTAATTGAGCACGACCAGGGCGAAGATGAACGTTACCTCTATCTTCCGGCTTTGCGTCGTATCCGCCGGATTGCAGCTAGTGGCCAAGGGGGAGCTTTTATGGGCTCTGACTTCAGTTATTATGACATCGGCAAGCCTAAATTGAATGATTGGCAATATAAAAATTTGGGCCTGGTCAAACTTAAAGGACGTCAATGTTACCAGATCGAGGCCCTTCCAGCCACTCCTCAAATCGAAAAAGACACTGGTTATAGCCGAATCATCCACTGGATAGACCCAGAAAAATGGAGTGCTCTTCAGGCAGAGTATTATGACCGAAGGGGAAAACTCTGGAAAGTGCTGGAAATAAAAGAAATTCAGAAAATAAATGAGGTCTGGTTTCAGACACATCTCTTAATGAAAAATGTGTCTTCTGGTGGCCAAAGTGAAATGAAATTTGAAAAAATAGAGATTAACAAAGGTCTATCGCCCCAAATATTTACCCAACGATATCTCAGCCGCTAAAGCTAAAAATGATGAAGAATAAAATTAAGCAACTCTTTCAGGCAGAAAAAATGAGGAAAAGAAAAAGACAGCTTATTGCTTGGGGATTTTTCTTATTAGTACTTGGGGCTAATTGTCTACCAGCTGCTCCTGACTTCCAGGGGTACCTAAAATTTTTTGCCCATCCCGGACTGACCTCACCCTATCGCTTTAACCGTTTCGGCACCAGACTTCAACTTACTTTGAAAAAATCTCAGCAACTGGTCGATCTATTCGCTTCCTTCAATCTCGACCTGGATGAACGCTACCGGAACAGCTCCAACCAAATCAATCCGGACATGATGACCTCTTTTAAAATTTATCCCGTGGAAGCATATCTCTTCTTCCATTGGTCCAATCTTGACCTTCGCCTGGGGAAGCAATTTATTTTTTGGGGCAGAACTGACTGGATCAATCCCACCGACAATATAACTCCTTGGGATTATACTAACATCACAGCAGAAATTGAGGATTATCGATTAGCGGTCAATGCGTTGCGACTCAACTGGTATTTTGGGCTGTCAAATCTGGAAATTGTTTTTGTTCCCTACTTTCAACCCAACCGCACAGGTTTAGAAATACCTGGTGCCCAAGAGGAACTGCCTGAACAAAAACCGAGTAATTGGCAAGAAGGGTTACGTTTTTCCTCGGGTTGGGGTGGTCTTAATTTTTCTCTCTCCTACTGGCGAGGTTTCGACCTCTTCCCTTCTGTAGTGCCTGAAAATAAAGCCCTTAAAATAAAATATTATCCCCAACAAGTCCTGGGAGTCGATTTTGACTATGCCTACGGCCACTTTGTGTTCAAAGGTGAAGGGGCTTATTACCGAACTCAGGATTCTACTGGTTTTGACCCCCTAGTCCGGAACCCTTTTATTTATTACGTCTTGGGCAGTGACTACAATTTAAGTTCAGAAGTAACGCTTAATCTTCAATATGTGGAGAAAAGAGTTCTTAAATGGCAACCAGGATTTATGAGCCCCCATGAGAAAAAGGTCACTCGTTCGGTATCAGCCCGGCTCGCTTATAAAAAAGAAGGATATTATTCTCTGCAATTAATTGGAGTTTACAACTTGGCTGATGGAGATTATTTCCTCTTACCTATTTTTAACTATGAAATAGCCGACGGTCTTAACCTTTACGCTGGGGCCACCTTCTTTGCTGGACCAGAAAATAGTCCTTTTGGACGCAATAAAGATTTCTCTCGAGCCTTTGTGGAAATAAAATATTCTTTCTAAAATCTCCCTTAATAGCGGGGCCTCTTCCTCATCCTAAAACAAAATTTTTTTGGCCTCGCGAGAGTATATATAATATCACTTTTGTCCAACAAATATTATGGCTAAAAAACTAATGGGCCCCGCTCCCGCTTACGCGGCGCCCGATTATGAAAAGTGGCGCCAGGATTTTTTACTTAAGGAGAAAGTCCTGATCACCAGCGCTGAAGAACAACAAGTCTTAAATGAACTTCTTGAAGATGAGCTTTTAAAAAAGTGGCTCTCTCCGGAAAAAATTAAAGAATTATTTAGCCGCTATTATCCTCAGCAACAGCAAGGCCAAAGAAAGTTAGCAAATCTCAAAATGAGATTGATCATTGATTACCTCCAGGAACTTCTTCAGCAATGTCAGGAGCTCAAGAAAAAAACTATGGCTAAACAAATGACGCTTTAGCTTCACATCTTTTTCAAAAAATCATCTTTACCCGGAGAGCCGTTCTTCCCCGGAGCTTTTTCCCCAGCTAATCTTTTCTTTTTGGTGGTGTTCACTTTCTTGTCTTTTTTACCTTTCCCCCTCTTTTTTGTCCGTCTACCTTTCCGGAGGCGAATAACTTTGGTGCCAGCAATTTTATCATGCATAGTTAAAGAATGCCTGTCCCACAGGACTTGGAGAAAGCCCACCAAAAAGAGACTAGCTGAATAAGCATAACCATGGGTTCTTTCAAAAGCCACCCATAGTGAAATTTTACCTCCTCCCCTTTTAACCACCTTTAAGCCAAATAGTTTTTTCCCGGGAGTTTGTCCCTTAAAATAAATAAAAAAAGTAAAATAAGTGTAAATAATCAAAATTTCCTGTAACCACTTATATTTTTCTATCAAATGATTCAGAAAGGCGGTGGATTCCTGATTTTCTTTTTCTAATTCTTTCTTTTCTGACCGCTCGCCTTGGGTCGCTAAGACCCTCTTTTCTCTTATCTGATTTATTTTTTCCTGCGTCTGAGCTATCTCTCTTTCTATTTTCTGTTTTTCGGCTGAGGTTAAATCCTTCTTTTTTAAAGCCTCTTTTAACTCGACTATTCTCTTCTCCAAATATTTTTCTGTTTTACTTAAGACCAACTCACCCAGTGGACTCAACTTTTCTTCCTGAGCTGGTGGGTTAATCACTTTCTTTAGACTCTTAAAAGGTTGTCTATATTCGGGATTAATAAGTGCGAGCAAAGCAAATAAAATGATATAGAAAAGCACACTTAAAACAGCTATGACTAAAAAATCAAAACCCAAAGCCAAAGCTCTTCGTCCAAAATATGTTTCTGATAACTTTTTTCTTAGCTCCTTCATCTCAACTCTTTTCTTCATTACGTTTTTTCCGAAAATTGTTTAATTAAGAAAAATAAAGAGTCCTCCCCTTCCTGCCTTCACTCCAAGCTAGACTAATCTTCAAGAACTGAGCCTCCTCTCTTCCCAAGAGAACTCACGAATATTTTATGACATTCATCACCAAGAATAAAATAAACTATCAATTTATTAAACAACTTGGCTAAATTATTTCTTTTTAGCTGGTTCTCATTGAGCATTCAGTTTTCAATTGTCTTTCTTAACGAAATAAATTAAATCATATAAGGATTATGAATAATAAAGAGAAAGTCATTCAACCAATTTTTCAAATTAACGGCCTCTTTTTTCTGAAAAAAACTTTCTGGAGAAAAAACGATGCTTTTCTTTTTAAAAGGAAAAATTTCAAACTCTAAAAAAAGAATTATTAGAGGCTTTACTTCGAGAAAATATGTTCTTGGCTTCCTTTCTCTTGTTTTTCTTTCCCAGCTGACTTTCTCTCTGCCTCCAGATAAATATCAATTGAAAACTGATTGGCTCCTCGATAACTCTCCTTTCCAGGCTCACCTAAAAATAGACCGCTCCCGGGGCATTATCATTTTAGAAAACGGTCTTATCCGTCGGGTCTGGCAAATTAAACCGGCTGTAGCCACCATCCGGTATGACAATTTAATGACCGGCGAAACAATAATTCGCTCCGTTCATCCTGAAGGCTGGATCACCCTTAACGGACATCGCTATTCTTTAGGTGGTCTAAGCTGGCCAAAAAATCACGCTTACATTCCAGAGGGATGGTCTAAGAAAGCGACTGCCTTAAAGACATCTCTTAAATTTATTGGTCTGGCTAAAGGTCGACCCCAGGAGCGTTTCCCCTGGAAACGAGTCCGACATCACAGCCCTTTAGTCCAATGGCCACCTCCAGGAATTTATCTTCAGCTGGATTTCACTTACCCGGAAAGCCCAAAAAAATCTTTACCCAACTCGAGGCCTGAAATTATTATCTCTCTTCATTATGAACTCTATGACGGCCTACCTCTCCTGAGCAAATGGATTACCGTCCAGAATAATTCAGCTCACCCGATAACTGTTAACAGATTTACTCTAGAGGAGCTAGCAGTAGACGAATATATCAATCAGGTTGAAACCCGCCCAGGAATTCCACTTCTTCCCCCCGATGTTTTTCATTTGGAAATATATATGGCCTTTGGTGGCATGACTGCTCGGAATGCCAATCGTCATACTATTCACTGGCGAACTGATCCGCGTTATCACACCCAGGTTAACTATCTGAAAAAACAACCTTGTTTACTCGTGGTCGAACCTACTTATGGGCCGGAACAGGATATTCAGCCTGGGGACTGTTTCGAATCATTTCGTCTTTTTGAACTTGTTTTTGACAGTTCAGACCGAGAAAGACGGGGACTGGCGCAACGACAGATGTATCGGACCATTGCTCCCTGGGTCACCGAAAATCCACTCATGTTTCATCTCCGGACAGCCGAGGAAAAGGTAGTTAAACG
>QMPV01000086.1 GCA_003648765.1 Candidatus Aminicenantota bacterium | reverse complement strand
CCTCTTTGTGGAAACCTTCCTGGAAGAGAAGGAACTAAGCCATTTGCGCCTGGGCCATCCGGTGGAGATTCTAGTTGACGGGCTCAGCCAGCCTCTCCAGGGCGAAATTTTCTTTATCGGCCGTGAGGCTGAATTTTCTCCTAAATATATTGTCTCGGAAAAAGAAAGAAAATCCCTCCTCTACCGGGTGAAAATTAAAGTCAAAGACTCCGAAGAAAGTCTCAAACTGGGAATGCCGGTGACGGTTCGTCTCCGCCGGCGGTAATCAGAAAAAAAACAGGAAAGGCAGCGAAAATGGCCGAATTCCTCCTGGAAGTAACCAACCTGAGCAAAGCCTTCGATGAAATTCAGGCGGTCAAGGGAGTCTCATTCAAAATCCGTCCCCGAACCCTGACCATTCTGGCTGGACCCGATGGCAGCGGCAAATCAACCATCCTTAAACTCATCCTGGGACTCCTGGCTAAAGATACCGGTGAAATCAAACTGGCCGGTCGGCCGCTGGGCCGTGACTACCGTCCTCTCCGCTCGATTACTGCCTATATGCCCGAACATTTCTCCCTTTATCCTGATTTAACCGTGGAAGAAAACCTTAACTTTTTCGCTGACCTCCAGGGCCTCCCCAGGAAAAGAAGGGAAGAACTTAAAAAGCAGCTCCTGGCACAGACCGGCATGCTGGCCTTCCGCCGACGCCGGGCCGCTAATCTTTCGGGGGGGATGAAACAAAAACTGGCCCTCTCGGCAGCTCTCCTTTCTTCACCCAAATTGCTTCTCCTGGATGAACCCACCACCGGCGTTGACCCCCTCAGCCGGATCGAGTTTTTTAATATTATTCAGGAGTTAAAGCAGGCTGGCACAACCATTGTCGCGGCCACCCCTTATCTCGACGAGGCCGAGACCGGCGATGAAGTTATCTTCCTGCATCAGGGAGAGGTTATTCTCCAGGAGCCCATCCAGAAACTAAAAGAAGAATTTCCCGTCCACCTTTACCGGCTTCGCCCCCGCGATGACGTCTTTGCCGCCTATCAACGTTTGTCAGCCGTCAAACTTCACGGTGATGAAATTTATATCCGCGGTAATTCCCTGCTTCTGCTGCGTCCCGGTGAGGAGCGCTTTTCGCCGCCGGAAGGATTTTTAGAAACAACCCGAGTCTCCCCCCGGCTGGAAGACATTTATATCTACTATGAAAGGAAACACGATGCCCACCGAAGGAATTAATTCGCCTGTGACTCCGACCCCGCCCTCGGGTTCTTTTTCGGGAGGAGAAGCAGCCCGGGGCACCGGAGAAACAGTGGTGGCCGTCCGGAATCTCACCCGCAAATTCGGTCACTTTACGGCTGTCGACAGGCTGAATTTCACTATCCAGCGCGGAGAAATCATCGGTTTTCTAGGGCCCAACGGCGCCGGTAAAACCACCACCATCAAAATGCTCACCGGTCTGCTCCGGCCCTCCTCAGGCGAAGTAACCATCCTGGGATTCGATTTAAGGCGGGAGATCCGCCAAATAAAAAAACATATCGGTTACATGTCCCAGAAGTTTTCTCTCTATCCGTTGCTCACCGCCAGGGAAAACGTGGAATTTTTCGCCGGCATCTCCGGCCTTCCGCCCGCCAGAATAAAGCAGGTCAAGCAGGAACTGGCCACCCTCATCCCCCCGGCCCTTCTCCGCCTGCAGGTAGCTGATTTACCGCCGGGTATTCGTCAGAAAGTGGCCCTCTTCACCTGTCTGCTCACCGACCCCGAGATTATCTTTCTGGATGAGCCAACCTCCGGGGTTGACCCGGAACTGCGCCGCAATTTCTGGTCGCTCATTTATGGACTCAAAACCCGAGGGAAAACCTTGCTAGTCTCCACCCACAACCTGGATGAAGCCGAATATGCCGACCGGCTCCTGATAATTCACCAGGGAAAAATCATTCTGGAGGGGCCACCGGAAGAACTTCTTCAGCGGACCGGTGCGTCCAATATGGAAGAATTATTCAAACAAGCGATAATCAGCCATGAAACGCCTTAAAGCAGTCATTATCAAAGAATTCAAACACATTCTCCGGGACCCCCGGAGCCTGGCCGTGGTTTTTATCATGCCCCTGGTCCAGATCTTTATTTTCGGTCACGTCCTCTCTTTCGACCTGAAAAAAATAGAAACAATAATCATTGACTATGACGAAACTTCTCTTTCCCGCGAACTGTCCCAACGGCTGGCCGCTTCCCAGTACTACGAACTCTATTTCTCTCCTGAGGAAAACGCCGCCGCCCGGAAAGACCCGGACCGGGCGGAACAACTCCTCCGCTCCGGCAAAATCAAACAATTCATTATTATTCCTGCCGGCTTCGCCCGGAGCTTAAACCACAGCCCGCCGGCGACCCTGGGAGTGACTATCGACGGCAGCGATTCCAATATCGCCAATCGCATTTATCAATATAACGAAAGAATCCTGAGAGAGTTTTCCCTAGAGAAAAGCCATCTCCCCAATCCCATTCAGGTTAATATCAAAATGTTCTTCAATCCGGAAATATCCAGCCCCTACTTTATTATTCCCGGGCTGGTGGCCGTGCTAATGGTCATGATCTCCGCGCTGCTGACCTCGCTGAGTATCGCCCGGGAAAAAGAAGCCGGCTCTATCCATCTGCTTTTCATCTCGCCCCTCTCCCCGGCCGAAATAATTCTGGGCAAAACCATTCCCTATCTACTTGTGGCTTTACTGGACGGAACCATTATCTTTCTTTTCGCCCGCTTCTGGTTCGGTGTGCCCTTCCGGGGGTCTCTCACCATTTTGTTCCTTTTTTCCTTAATTTATCTCATCTGCGGTCTTTCCCTGGGCATTTTGATCTCCACGGTGGCCGCCACTCAAAAGGTGGCCATGATGGTGGCCCTACTGGCCACCCTTCTGCCCTCTCTTTTCCTGTCCGGCTTTATCTTTCCCCTGGAATCGCTTTCCCCCATCCTGCGGTCTTTCTCCTATATCGTGCCGGCTACCTATTTCCTGCGCATTATCCGGGGAGTAACCCTGAAAGGCGCCGTCTTAAGTCATTTCCTCTTTGAAGGCAGTGTGCTCCTGGCGATGAGTCTTTTTCTTTTGAGCGTGGCTTCTTTGAAATTTCAATCGATGCGGAGGTCGGGGCAATGAGGCTCTTCTATCTTTTTAAAAAGGAGATTCTGGAGGTCTTCCGTCAAAAAGAAATGGTGGCCGTTCTCTTTATCGCCCCTCTTCTCCAGACAATTCTTCTCGGTTACGTGGTTAGGACGGACATTCAAAACATTCCCGTTGAGATTGTTAACCTCTCCTCTTCACCGGATGCCTTCCGGCTGGTCAACCGCATTACCCACTCGCCGCTTTTTCAGGTCACCGGTCTTCACCGCCGGCCTCTTGATTATCAGGAAATTTTCAAAAAGGGCCAGGCCAAAGCGGTGATTGTTTTCCGGGACGAGGAAATGACGACTGCGCCGGGCCGCCTTAAAGGAGCCAGTGGGCTGGCTGGGGGAAAAGAAGGCCCAGCCAGCGGGAATGGCGAGAGCGGAGCAGCTACCCTGCGCCCTGCATCTCTGCTACCCCGGCCTTCGGTTCAAATTCTGATGGATGGGGCCGACGCCAACTCAGCCATGATTGCCACGGGATATTTTTATGGGGTGATTAAACGCTATCTGGAAGACCTGCTGGCTGACCAGGGGCAGCAACTGCCGCTTCAGCCCCAGACCCTGATCCGCTTCAATCCTTCCCTCAACAGCATTCACTACATGGGGCCGGGAATTGTGGCCCTCCTGCTGACCATCACCACCATGTTTCTAACGGCTATTGCCCTGGTCCGGGAAAAAGAACAACAAACCCTGGATACGCTGCTCATCTCCCGACTGACCCCGGTGGAAATTTTCCTGGGCAAAACCCTGCCCATGGCTTTAATCGGTCTGGTGGAGATGACCCTGGGCATTGTCGTGGTCTTGCTGCTCTTTCGGATTCATCTTCGGGGAAGTCTGGGGCTTCTATTTATCGCTGCCCTTGTCTTTCTCTTCTCTATTCTCTCGGTGGGTTTCCTCATTTCGTTAATCAGTCAGACCCAGCAACAAGCGCTCTTTTTTTCCTGGTTCACCATGGTTCTCTTTCTTATGCTCTCCGGCCTGCTCACTCCGGTGGAAAACATCCCCAGTGTTTTTCAATGGCTGGTGGAGATAAATCCCCTCCGCTATCTGGTGAAAATCATCCGGGAGATATTCCTGAAAGGCAACGGCCTGGCTTATTTCTGGAAAGACCTGGTGGTTATGGGAGTAGTGGGTTTTGTCTCCTTTTTCCTTTCCCTGCTCAACTTCCGCCGCTCTGTAGTCAGGTGATGACTTAAGGCCCGACGTTCCCTCCCCAGAGGAAACAGCGCCAGGCGAAAATACGCAATTGATTTTTCATTACCCCTCCTTTTTCTACTTTGACAATTTTCTCACCAAATGAGTTTTTATACTTCCACTAAAATTATAAAAAATTTTCAAATAATACTTAAACATAAATTCAGGATGTAGCCATTTCCAAAACCGGGAGGGTCTTGAGAGGAAGAAAAGGTTTCATAAAGGGTATCTTCATAAAAGGTGTCTGACACCATCTTCATACACATAAAGGGTGTCTGACACCGTGGGGATGTGACACCATAAGGGTGACACCATATCTCAAGTTAAGTCAATCCTCAAACACCTAAACGCATCGCACTTTACTCATATGGAAGGACAAACTTAACGAAAAATTTCAACCTGAATTGGCCTAGTTGTTCTCTTCTTCACCCAGACAATTAAAGTATAAGTGCCATCAATATCTCTAATAATTCCCTGACGAAACTCCATTCCAGATGCTTGCCCAATATTATCGATTTTTAAACTGGCTTTATCTTTACTGTTCCAATGCTTGATAACAAAACAGGGATTAAAAATTGGGCGCAACTTAGAACCATTCAGAGTAAATTTTATCTTTTTAGCCGTAGCTTCCATCACATAAGCACGCTGGGCAGGGTCATAACGACAACCTGAACATCCGCCGCTTGATTTTACTTCTGGCGCATTTAACCATGAACGAGCTAACATGACAAGTTCGTCCTTATCGGCATTAGACATTCCTTCCATCAATATCTTTTCCTGAAATGGACGATCGCCAAAATCTTCTGCATAAGTAGGTAAAAAGAGATGGGTAAGTGAACTATGAGCGGCCCTATCCGGGAAGCTCGCATACCGTCCATCGGAAGGCATCTGCGCCACAGGCCAGTGATTCCAAGTAGGAAATACTGCATAGGAAGTCAATTCTCCGCCGTAAACATTTGAACCAATAAATTTTCCAATAGTCACTGGATCATACTCGCCTGTATAATTTATATATTGAATACATTTATCTTTTGGTTTATCAACATTTGGCGGAGGGCCTTGGACCCAATCATATTTTACAGCTTCTCCGTTGAGATTGATCATCATCAGAGTATTTTTTTTCTCGATAATCTGTTCGGGATGCTGATCGGGTCCAAAAATTGCCATTGATTCCTGCCATTCATGATTTCGTTCGCCGTTTGTCCACAAATGCATTTTTTTCACTGCCCAACCATCAGGATAAATGTAAAAATACCAGTCTGCCCAGTCTCCCCAGCCAGTATCTTCATTGTAATTAGCAAAAACATGGAACACATCTACCAGCGGATATCTCCAATGAATCACTACCCGCGCGTTAGTGTTTTCAATGATCCTGGCGTGATTAGTATAGCCTTCTTTATCAGACATAGGTTCCTGACAACCTTTGCCACCCGATTTATTCCAAGTTTCATTAAACTCATTGCTGTACCATTGACCTTTCTCATTTACGATCATAGGAATATAACCTGTACCGCGCCAGAAAATAAATTTAGTGGGCAATTCATCAAATTCAACAACTACATCAGGATGCTCGCTGACCCGCCATAAATTATCCCAAACATCATAAAATTTTAATTGGGTATAATAAGCTCCAAATTTTCCTCTTGATTCTCCTTGAGGAAGCACTCTTTTATCCATTTGGGGATTCTTTAAATCAGTCAGAGAGGGTTTGAAATTTTCGAATGACTGTTTAATTTGATTTGCCGTTAAGGCTTTATCATAAATACGAATTTCGTCTATTAGCCCATCGATCGAGAAAGTATCAACAAATGTATTCATCCGGACCGGATCTACCGGGCGTCTGGGCTTTCCCTGTCCAATTTTTATATCTTTCAGAGCCATGACTATATTCTCATGAGCTACCTTTTTTTCACCAGCAGGTTGGCCGTTAACATAAATAATCATTTTTCCTGTATCTTTATCAAATGTTCCCGCGAGATGATACCATTGCCGCCTTTCAAGATGAACATTAGAAGTCAGCTCCTCCCAGCGATCACCGACTTTTAATTTAAAACAAGGATAACCATGTCCATCAATACCTAAAAAATACCCGGTATCGTTCTCTTTTTTCAAAACAATTTTAAAATTCGCCTCTTTTTGGTTTTCTCCTTTTTCTTCAATGCGTTCAATTTCTTCTGGTACATCATCACATTGTTGAATGATCGGCGCCCAGCTCCAAGGATACGCACCCAGAGCAACCCAGCCTTCCAAGGTAATAGCTGATGAAACTTTTGGCGCTTTTTCGCCTGGAAAATTAATTACTGAGGTGTAGCCATCAAATTGTAAGGCCGTCCCCGAAACCCCTTTTCTCCACAGGCTCTTATGGCCCTCAATCGAACTTTTTATTTTGCTTACGCTCTCGAGGGTAAAGTCACCATGCGCTTCATCAAATTTCCACCAGGCTACCGGATTAGCCACTACCTCGGTCTTTACAGGAGCCCTTTCCACTGATACTACTTTTTTTGAATGGCAAGGTTTAATAAATTCTACTTCTTTAATGCCATTTGGAGTTAGTAAAAATTTCTGCGTTGTCCTATTTAAGGGATCTCGCCAATCATCAATCTTCTTGGTCCCCTTCCGCACAATTCTGGTCACTTCACCTGTAGGGGTAATGGTGAAATATTCATCAACAAATTTTACTGCGCTCACCCCTTTATGCGGATTTTTGCCGGAAAATTCAGGTAAATATCTCCAATGAACGACTACTTTTTCTTGATTGCTTTCAATAATTTTAGCATGCGAATAAGTATTTACCTTATCTGGCATTTTCCCGCCGCCATCTCCTTTTCGAGGAACAATTTCATCAACAAACCATTTGCCGTTTGCTGTTTGCCAGTAAGGCAGATAACTTGCACCACGCCAGAAAACAAATTTACCATTTTCTTTCCCAAGATCTACGATAATATCCGCATAATCCCCGACACGAGCATATTTTTCAAATTCTTCTCCTGAGTTTATTCGAGTATAATAGGCACCAAATTCTTCTAAATCGGGCTGGAGCACACCTTGCATTTTGTTGCTAATACAAAAAACATTTATTAGTAAAATTGATAAAATGAATAAAAACTTAATTCGATTCATGGCCATCTCCTTTGTAGTTTTAACAATGATTTTTAATTTAACTCAAAATGTCTAGTGTTAACACAAGTTAATCTTTTTCCAACTTTATTCCACTTTTACTCTCATAGTCTTGTTTGAATCCATCTTGATCCAGATTATTAAGTCGTCTCCATAGATTCCTTTCCGGATACCCTGTCTTAAATCTTTGCCCTCGGAAATATGTTTATCATTAATCGAAATAGTTGCCGGTTGCCTTCCCCAATTCCTGATTATTATCGCTGGATTTATAGCCGGAAAGTTATCTGAAGCTTCCAAAGTTAGGAAAAGAGGCCCTGAATAGTCTTTTTTCTTTTTGTCAATAATATAGGCCCGTTCTGACTGGTCATAGTCCCCCCCTGTATATCCATCAGTATGAATTTTTAGGGTGGGGGCATAAAGCCATGATTTAGCTATACGCACGATGTCTCCTGGTTTTTTATCTGTCATTCCATGAAGCATTATGCGGGTGCGGGTACGATCAGTACGCTCATAATCTTTCCATTGAACGAAAGTAGTAAGATTAAAATGACTTGGCCGATCCGGTGTGATAACCCACCTTCCATCACCGGGGATCATGGCTACAGGCCAATGATTCCACCATCCATATACCGAAGGAACGGGGTCTGGCCTGTAACCTTTGCCCATTTTTGCTGCATAGGTTCTAAAAAAAGGAGAATCCCAGTTGCCTTCTACTGTTTTCACAGGCGCAGGTGAGACTATAATAAAGGGACGGTACTTGGATTTAAGGTTCACTAATGAGATATTGGCACCTTTGGGTTCAGACATCTCAACTTTCAAGTCCTTATCATGCCAAGAATATTTATGAAGATCTCCCTTCATATTGATAAGAGTAATAGCCTCTTTTTCTATTACCTCATCAGGATACTTACCAGGAGGCAATATAACGATTTGCTCTACCCAGTCATGTTTGCGTTCAGGCTGGGAATAATGCAGTTCCATCTTTCTTACACCGATCATATCAGGATATATTGTATAGAATTCATCGCACCATTCACCGTTATTATCGTCGGTCACAGCGACAAAATTATAAAAGGCATCTACCAGGGCATATCTCCAGTGGATAACAACTCGGGCGTCAGTATTTTCAATAATACTCACGCGAGAATATCGGCATTGCCTGTCCATTAATGGTTCGGCACAACTTTTTACATCCCTGCCCCATGTTTCCAGCCATTCATTCGTATACCAAATGTCATTCTCCGTTACCCAGCAGGGAACATAGCTTGTCCCTCTCCAAAAAATGAGTTGAACAGGAGAGGCATCAAAACGCACAAATATGTCGGGCACCTCGCTTACCCGCCAGAGATCATCCCATTCTTTATAATATTTGAGTTTAGTATAAAAAGCGCCAAAACTGCCTGAACCAACCGGGCCTTTCGGTAGTTTTGAGCGGTCGCTTAAAGCCGGCACGGGCAGTTTATCTATCTTGGCTAACTCCTTTTGAAGTTCTCTTTCGGATTTTACCTCCCCTATTATTTTTATCTCGTCAAGCAATCCATCGAGATAGAAATAAGTGTTTTCAGTTGTGAGTTGATATTCATGCCAGGTTTGAGGATAGTTATTTCGGCCAATGGTAAGAAAACCACTTCGGGCAGGTATATAGTTCCCCTTGATATTTTCTTCAGCTACCTTCTGTCCATTAATAAAAACTTCGATTTTAGTGTTAGGTACAAATGTAGCGGCAATATGAATCCACTGATT
>QMPV01000085.1 GCA_003648765.1 Candidatus Aminicenantota bacterium | reverse complement strand
CCAAAAATCTTAGCCTTTGATTAGTCTAATCTTTCATGGCTGACTTCTCTTTCTATTTGTTTTAAAGTTTTGTATATCAATACGTTATGAAAGGAAACAGCTTTTTTTATGAATTATCCAGGTTTAAAAAACTCAAAGGAATAAAACGATGAAAAAATTAAAACAAAACTTTCTTGTTCTCTTCTTCTTGTTTCCACTAGGATTAACCCTAGGATTTTCTAAGCCGAGTTCAACTGCCACTCCGGCTGCAGAAAAACTTCATTCCTGGGCCCAACATCTCTAGATGCTTTTATGATGATTTGATGCAAGCCATTTATTTAGGCCTCCTTTCTTTTTTCTCTTTCATTTCCTGCCGGAGGCTGAGTTCCAGACCGAATATTATTTTCATTCTGTCTGACGACCACGCCTGTCAGGCTATCAGCGCTTACAGCAGCCATCTTATCCAGACTCCCCACCTGGACAGGGTAGCGTAAGAAGGAATTCGTTTCGACAGCAGTTTCGCTACCAATTCTATCTGCGCCCCCAGTCGGGCTTCTATTCTCACCGGTCAATACAGTCATCAGCATGGAGTTATTAATAACAGCGTGGAAATGAAATCCCAGGAAGGAACGCTTCCTGTGCTTTTTAAAAAAGCTGGCTACCAGACTGCTCTAGTGGGTAAATGGCACTTAAAGGCCACTCTAGTTGGGTTTGACTATTTCTCCATCCTGCCCGACCAGGGGCATTACTACAATCCGGACTTCATTGAAAAAGACCGAAAATACCAGGAACATGGCTACGTCACTGATATTCTCACTGAAAAATGCCTGGCCTGGATTAAAAACAGAGATAAAAGCAAACCCTTCCTGCTATTCTGTAACCACAAGGCGCCTAACCGCAACTGGATGCCAGGTCCGGAAGCCCTTCGTCTTTTTAGAAATGAGGACCTACCGGTCCCGGAAACTTTCTTTGATGATTATCGCACAAGATGTGAGGCCGCCAAGCTTCAGGAGATGAGGATTGCTGACCACACCTACCTGTCTTACGACCTGAAACTTTTCCCCTTAAGCGAGGAAGAAATTAACGAGCATGAAAAAACCGGCCTGGCGCGCTGGAATTCGGCTTATAACCGCCTGACTAACGAACAGAAAAAAACCTGGGACGAAGCTTATAGAGATGAAAATAAAGATTTCAGAAGAAAAAAGCTTGAAGGTAGAGAGCTGGCTTTATGGAAATACCAGCGATACATCAAGGATTATCTGCGTTGTATAGCTTCAATTGATTTAAGTATCGGCCGGCTATTAGATTTCCTGGATAAAGAAGGCCTGTCCAATGACACCCTGGTCATCTACGCTTCTGACCAAAGTTTCTTCCTGGGTAAACATGGCTGGTTTGACAAGCGCTTTATGTATGAGCCGAGCATCCGCTTCCCTTTACTCATCCGCTATCCCGATGGAGTGGAAAGGAAGGTTGACAGCGAACACCTTGTACTCCACGTGGATTTAGCTCCAACACTGCTGGTAATGGCTGGACTGCCTCTCCCTGCTTATATGCAGGGGAAATCATTTAAAGACATCCTTCAGGCAAAAAGAGTTTCTGATTGGCAAGAATCTTTTTATTATCATTATTACGAATATCCAGCCGTCCATTCGGTCAAACATCACTATGGAATCAGAACCTCCCGCTACAAGCTGATTCACTTTTATTATATTTATTGCTGGGAATTATACGACCTCGAAGCAGACTCCCAGGAAGTAAACAATGTTTATTACCATCCTAATTACCAGAAGGTTAAAGATGACCTGACGAAAGAGCTTAACCGCCTGAGAACAGAACTCGGAGTCAAACCAGAAATCTAATCAATCCTGTTTTAAAACTTGGAAGCTTTTTCATCATAAACGAGTTAAAAGGCTCTTGCGCATATTTTCACATGAATTTTTTACTGTCTTCCACCAGCCTTTGAATCCATTGCTGGCAGTGGCCACGGAGCTCTTCAATAGTAGCCTGGTATTGAGGTAAACGGGCCAGGTTGTGTTTTTCCTGGGGATCTGTTTTTAAGTCAAAAAGCTCTACATATTCCGGGTGCCTGGGATACTGAATATACTTCCAGCGGTCAGTCCGGATACACTCACTCTGAGGGATTTCTGGATTATCCCAGAGTTCCTCGCAGAATATTTCATTCCGCCAATCTGGTTTCCCGCGCCTGAGCAGGGGTTTAAGACTCCATCCCTGGTACTTATCTGGAATGGGCAGGCAAGCCAGGTCCAAGATGGTAGTCGGGATGTCGATGTTGAGGACTAACTCTTTCCTCAGAAGGCCACGGTTTTCCTTTGGAGCTCGGGGATCATAAATTATTAAAGGCACTCTTATGGATAAGTCATACATAAGCCACTTACCTGCATATCCTCTTTCACCAAGGAAATATCCATTATCAGAAGAAAAAATAATGATTGTGTTCTTATCCAGGACTAAGCGTCTTAACTCAGCTAAGATTCTCCCGAGCACCAGGTCAATACCGCTGATCATCCGGTAGTACCCCTTAACCATCTTCTGGTATTTTTCAGGTGTATCAAAGCGCCAGAACCAGCGGGTACGATTCATGGTATTTTTCAGAAAATCAGGCTGCGCCTCATAATATTTAGGGTCAGCCATCTCAGGAACAGGAATCTCCACATCCCGGTATAAATCATCAACGGCCGGCGGCCAGAAATACTGTTCAGGGTTACCATCATCAGCATGAGGCGCCCAGGGGCACCATATCAAGCAGAAGGACTCGCCGGCCCTTAGCTCGCGGAGGAAATCAACGGCATATTCGCCTTCTAATTCGGTTATGTGGCGCTTGACTCCATTAATTGTCTGGAAATAAGGAAAACTGGTTTGTTTCATATAATCAAACATTTGTTTCTCAACGCCTTCCTCCACCTTTACTCCGAATTTACCCACAAAGCCCACCCGATAGCCAGCTTTTCTAAGCAAAACTGGATAGCTGATATCTGTGAACACGCGAGTCAGAGGAGGCTTGGTAAAGGTATAAGTATGGGTTCGCTCATAAGTACCGGTGAAAATACTCGCCCGGCTGGCAGCACAAATTGGTGTTGTGACAAAAGCCTGTTCAAATCGCACCCCTCCCTGCGCCAGACGGTCAATGTTTGGTGTCTTAATAATCGGATTTCCGGCGCAACCCAACATATCAAAGCGCTGGTCATCGGTCAGGACAAAAAGAATGTTCGGTCTTTCACCTTCCTTCAGGTGACCGGCTAGCTGGTGATGGAAAACTAAAATTCCTAAACCAGCCGCTGAAGCCTTCAGGAAATCCCGCCGGGTAAGATTATTTATTAAGCCTTTTCTAATCATCATATTATGCCCGCCATCATCCAATAAAAATCACACCAGGTAAGAGTGTAACAAAAAATCAGGTACTAAAACAATGTTCAAACCTTTTCTTAGCCAGAAGGCGCTTTGTAAGCACCAAGATGATAGAACGGGAAATCGACGCTTTTAGCATCAGGCCAGGAGTGATAGGGTAACCTATTAAAATCCTGTGTTTAATACCTAAATTGAGTCCTGTGAACTTTCAATTTAGCCTTAATAAATTTTATGTGTCAACCTGTTCAGTCCAAAAATTTATTTTGGCTATTATTTCAATTTGTAAATGTATAAAAAAATTATAAAATATCATAAAAAGGTAAATCGAAAAAAATTGGGTTTCTTAAATGACCAAGGCAGGCTTTATAAATAGAAAAAGACTGGCTAGCCTGCTGATTAAGCCAGCCGGGGCGGCTGTCCAAAAAAAAAGAGGTTACCAACCTGAGCCAGAAAAAAATTACTTCTACCAGTCTTACAAACGCTTTTTCCAGCAGGCCAGCCTCTTTTTCCAGGAATTAATCAAAAATCTGGAAACAGACGAAACTTCCAGCAAAAAACGAATGAAGAGAATTTATTATCATAAAAATTTATTTGAAGGGTGATAAACCATGAAAAAAGTGTTACTGCTAATTATTACTTTGACGCTGATAGCCTTTTATTTTAGCTCAATCTCAGCGGAAAAGCCCGGGCAGGCATTTCGAGCTGATTATGATGGATTAGCCATGACGCCGCCCATGGGCTGGTATCCCTGGAATACTTTTGGCCAGGAACCGCAGAATGAGAAGTTAATCAAAGAAATGGTTGAGGCTCTTATCAGCAGCGGGATGCGAGAAGCTGGCTATTTATACGTGGGCCCTGACGAAGGGATCTGTTATTATCGTGCGAGTGACGGCAAGCTAACCACGAACCTCGAACGATATCCCAGTGGGCTCCGCGGGCTTGGAGATTACATTCATCAACGGGGCCTTAAATACGCACTCTACACTGATGCCGGCACCCTCACCTGCAGCAAGGCTATGCCCGGTACCAAGGGGCATGAATTTGAGGATATGCGCCAGTTTGCCGAGTGGCGAACCGATTATCTCAAAATTGACTGGTGCAATACTAAAGGACAGGATATCGTCCAGACCTACACTTTACTGAATGAAGCCCAGCGCGCCGCCGGTCGTCCCCTCGTCCACAGCCTGTGTTCATGGGGAGTAGGGGAACCATGGAAGTGGGCGGCCGCCGTGGGTCATCTATGGAGGACAACCGGTGATATCTGTGAACCAGGCAAAGCCGACTGGAACTCGGCCATGAAAATAGTTTTCGCCAATGAGAAATTGTATGAATATGCCGGTCCAGGCCACTGGAATGACCCCGACATGATGATCGTTGGGATGCCCGGGCTGAGTGAGGCCCAAAATCGAAGCCTCTTCAGCTTATGGTGCATGATGGCAGCACCGCTTATAGCTGGCAACGACCTGCGCCAGATGTCCGAATCCACCCGGCAAATCTTGACCAACATAGAAGTTATCGCTATAGATCAAGACCCACTTGGGATTCAGGGGCACATCATCAGGCAAGAAGGCCAAATCAGTATCTGGGGTCAAAAGAAATTGTTCGATGGCAGTCAGGCTGTGCTTATTTTTAACCAGAACAATTTGCCTTCTCAGGTAACCATAAGCTGGGATGAATTCGGCTTCAGCCGCGCAGCCAGCCTTTATGTGCGCGATCTCTGGAAACACCAGACATCCGGACCAATCACCAGGGGACTATCGGTGACTGTCCCCCCGAATGATGTAATCATGCTGCGCCTCTCCAGATCAAAAGACTTTCCGCTTCCACCGATTATCAGTGCTGATACTTATCTTATCTCGCTACACTCAAAAAGCTCCAAGCCAGAGAAGCTTTCTGCTTCTTTAACCATTCATAATGCCGGAAAAGTTGACCTGCCGCTCTGGAAGGTTCATGGGCCACTTCCCCCCTGGCTTTTCGTAAAAATTACAAAAAAAGGGAACAACCAGATTATCACCAACCAAATTAATACCGCGGGCCTCAGCCCAGGCTATTATCACACCATTGTCAGGTTAGATAATACTGAACCAATTTCCAAACGACCAATGTCTGCCTTTTATTACGAGGTAGAGCTTGAAGTCAAATAATGAGAACAAAAATGAAAATTATTAAATCCATTTTATGTATTTCCACAATTCTATTAATCTTGTTTTCCTTTGCTTGTGGTCCTGAAAAGGATGAGAAAAAATCGGGTTCTTCTGAGCCCATTAGCCCTCAAACCTCTGCTCTACAAAAAAAATTAGCCAGAGGCTGGAATACCTGGGAAAACGGAAGCGTCTTAACTCATGTTCTGCTGCCGGATGGCTTGGCCATTAAACTCATGCTCAAAGACCATGAATCAGAAGAAACCCTAACTGACGCTTTGATTGGCCGAGAAGACTTCGCCTCAAGAGAACGTATCATCCCCGGGCCACGAACTTATGATGGCTCATATACCGAGCTGGAAGTAAAATGGCGAGGTATCCACCTCCGAGTTCAAAGTGCGGCCTTTAATAACGAGCTTTATTTATTAATAAGCCCCCTTGAGGCTTCCCCCCAGGATTCATTGATTATTGTCCCTCAAATGTTATGGGGAAGAAAGGGGGAAATATTCCTGAATCAGGACCAGATTATCGGGAAAACTCAATATCAAAATATTTACCTGTACGTTGATGGAAACAGTCGGGAAAAAACTGCAGATAAAATCAGTCTCTCCTTAGATAAACCCATCACGATTTCATCGCATAAGTTAAAGTCACCAGATGACATAGCAAAAGTATTGGAAAAGGCCAGGAAAAAAGTCCCTGATGGTAAGGTAGTATGTCCTGAAGCACCAGAAGAATACAACGCCCTGCATACCGTTTTAGCCTGGAACACCATTTATGATCCTGTAAATGACAGGGTAATTACCCCGGTTAGTCGCAACTGGTCAGCTTCTGCGGGTGGCTGGGTTTTGTTTGAATGGGATACGTATTTTGCCGCCTACATGTTAGCGTTGGACAACAAGGACCTGGCTTACTCCAACGCTCTGGCCATCACCAAAGAAATTACACAAAGGGGATTTGTTCCAAATGTCGTTCATCCAGGATATAAAAGTGAAGACCGCTCTCAGCCTCCGGTGGGTGTTCTTATAATCAAAGAAATTTATAAAAAATATGGTGAAAAATGGTTTTTGCAGGAAGTGTTTAATAATTTACTGTCCTGGAATCGCTTCTGGGCAAATAATCGGGATATTGATGGCTACTTATGCTGGGGGTCTGATCCTTATATTCCGGGGAAGATTTCTGAGCATTTAATTAAAGGAATTGGTACCAAGATAGGTGCACAATGGGAATCAGGGTTGGATAATTCTCCGATGTGGGATGAAGCGGTTTTTGATACTACCAGACATCGCTTGCTTCTGGCTGATGTGGGTTTAATGAGTCTTTATATTGCCGATTGTCAGAGTCTTTCTGAAATTGCCTATATTTTGGACAAACCAGAGATAGCCAGAGAATTAAAAGAAAGAGCAGAAAAATATTCCAAGAAACTGGAAACCCTCTGGGATGACAAGTTTGGTCTTTATCTGAATAAAAACCTGGTGACTGGGAAATTCAGTTACCGTTTATCGCCCACTTTATTTTATCCACTGCTGGCCAGGGTACCTAGCCAGAAACAGGTAGAAAGGATGATTAAGGAACACTTTTATAATCCGGAAGAATTCTGGGGAAAGTATATTTTGCCTTCCATAGCCCGGAACGACCCGGCCTATAAGGATAACCTTTACTGGAGAGGAAGAATCTGGGCTCCGTTAAATTTTTTGGTATATTTGGGCCTCAGGAATTATAATCTGCCTGAAGCCAGAAAAGACCTGGTGGAGAAATCAAGAGATTTACTTTTAGCCTCCTGGATAAAAGAGAAACATGTGTTTGAAAATTATAATGCCGAGACCGGCCAGGGTGATGATGTCGGATGGAGCGATGCCTTTTATCATTGGGGAGCGCTGTTAGGATTTATGGGTATCATTGATAAAGGTTATCTGCCGCCTCCAGAAAAAAATTTATAAAGATTTTTTCCTCAAAATCTTAATTAATTTACCAAGACAAAAATTACTCAAGGTCAGAGTTTTCTCTAAAATAGGTCTCGGCAAAAAATTCCAGACTTCTGACTAAGCAGCTAAAAAATCAAGTCTGACTTTCAGCACTTAAATCCTCTTCCGCTCTTCGATCACAGATACTACCAGTCGCAGATAAGTAGAACTTGGTGTTATAGCTATAGATTAAATCCTCATGAATTGTCGCTTCAAAACACTAATTTTGGCGGCTTCTAAATTTTTTTACCAGACCGCAGCCTTCTTATTATTTCAGAGTCTTTCTGGGCAGCTTGAGATCCGTCATCGCCGCTTCGTAAGCAAAAGCAGCCATAACTACTGCGTTTTTCATCAAATCTTCAGGCGAGAGGGTATCAAGAAAATCCAAGTTCGTATGCCCTGCAGTACCGGCGATTCTATCCTGAATGAATTGAAAAGCCGGAAGTCCCACTCTGTCAAAAGGAACGTGGTCAGTGCTACCAACACTCTTAATTGAGATTGTGGTCATACCAAAATCTTTAAAGGGCTCCATCCAGGCCTGGAAAATGCGGCGCACATATTCATTTCCTTGTAGATAAATGCCCCGATACTGACCGGCCCCATAATCCTGGTTAAAATAAACCTGGAATTTCTCATAATCTTTGGTAGGCGGATTGGCGGGATCCTTAGGATTACCAAAATGCTTCTTAACATATTCTTTAGAACCAAACAACCCTTGTTCTTCTCCACTCCAGAGAGCAACCCTTATGGTCCGGCGTGGTGAGGCTCCGATTGCTTTAAGAATCCTAGCAGCTTCTAGCACAACAGCACAGCCGGAAGCATTGTCGCTGGCATTGGGACTGGCGTGCCAGCTATCAAAATGGGCCCCAATCATGACTATTTCATCTTTCAAGTCAGTACCTGGTATCTCACCTATGACATTGGCCGCCTTTTCAATTTTTTCTCCAATCTTGTTGCGAATTTCTAATTCAACTTTAACCGGTATTCCCCGTTTAACAATTCTGTACATCCGGTTATAATGCTCTGGAGTCACGGCCACGATTGGCAATGAATCCAAAGTCTTTTCTCGCGACCATTTATCTTTTTTGCTGCCCGGGCGGGAAAATCCAATCACTACACCTGGCCGACCGCCTCTACACTGGAAAACAGCCACCGCACCTTCAGACTTAAAGAAAGCAATTTTTTCTTCCGCAGTAAGTAAATCCGGGTTGGGAAGAGCTGGAGTGGGCGGCGCTGGTGGTATAACATCCTGTTCCAGTTTCTTTAAATCTTCATCACTCAGCCGTCTTACCCCACGAGATAAATTAGCCTGGGTTATGGGTAAGGGAGGACTTTCTAAAACAATCGCCCCTTTTAGTTTGCCTTTGAGCTGGGCCATTTGTGATTTCAACTTGATATCACCGATTACCACCGGGCAAATGACTTTGCCTTTTGTTCCAGGGGTATGAGCCAGCGGGAAACCGGTCATTGGTTGATAATCTGGTTCCAGCATATGAAGAGAAAAATATTCATTATCCCAGGTCACTCCATAATCCATATAAGGCTCAATTACTACATTTTCCAGGCCAATTTCCTTCATCTTGGCCACTGCCCATAATTGAGCTTTCTTCATGGCTTCGGAATTTGTTAAACGAGCCCCAAGAACATCAACAATGTAACCAGCTATGTCCATAACCTGAGAGTGCTGGAGACCTTCCTCTCTTATTTTGGCTACAGTTTCCCAGTGTACTTGAACCTGTTCTTGGCTGCTCAGGGAAATTTGAAATAAAGAAAGAGAGATCAGGATAATTGCTAATAAATGACCTATCTTTTTCATATCCAGCTCCTTCCCGCCTGAAT
>QMPV01000084.1 GCA_003648765.1 Candidatus Aminicenantota bacterium | reverse complement strand
TTAAGGTTGCTTTTCAGCTTTAACCTGCTTTAAAATCCTAGAAACAATGTCTCTTCGGATGATTGAACTAATTCTCTCCCATGATTGTGGTTCTTTTGAACTAAAAAACATCATCAACCTGGAGGACATCATTGAATATTGGGAGGAAAATATCTCTTCTCAAAAAAGAAGTCTTAAATTTTTGGTCCCCACAGAAAAAAGCTCTTTAATCTTGGATCAATTGGAGAAAACTTTTTCTGGTTCGACGGGTTTCCGTTTGATTCTCTACCCGGTGGAAGCTACCTTGCCTCGAATTCAGAAAAGACCTGAAAAGTCACCGCCTCCCTCACCTCAACCTGAAACCAAAAAAATCATCTCTTCTCTCCTGCCTCTTAGTCGAGAAGAATTATATAACGATATTGAAAAAACAGTCTCGCTCAATTGGACATATTGTCTGCTCATTGTGCTCTCTGCCTTAGTGGCTTCAATCGGCATTCTCAAAAATAATGAAGTTATCATTATAGGAGCTATGGTGCTGGCTCCTTTACTGGGTCCAAATGTAGCTCTCTCTCTGGCGACTACTCTTGGCGATATAGCTCTGGCTCAACGGGCTATAAAATCAATTGCTCTTTCCGCCAGTTTAGTGTTGATGCCCACCATCTTAATTGGACTGTTTGTGCCTATAAATCCAAACTTGTCTGTCATTATCAGCCGGACAGAAGTCGGCTTGGCTGATGTGGTGCTGGCTCTAGCAGCTGGCAGTGCTGCAGCTCTCTCTATGGCCACTGAATTATACGCAGCTTTGATTGGCGTCATGGTAGCTGTGGCCCTTTTGCCTCCTCTTGTTACTGCCGGGCTATTGATTGGAGCCGGTCAATGGCCTCTCGCGGGAAGAGCTCTCCTTCTTTTTCTGACAAATTTAATTGGCATCAACCTTTCCGGAGTGGTCACTTTTATAATCCAAGGTATTCGGCCTCTCACCTGGTGGGAGAAAACGCAAGCTAAAAAAGCTACTCGCTTCGCCCTGTTCATTTGGATAATTCTCTTAGCTATTTTAATCCTGGCAATTTACTTCAATAGTTAATCTTCGTCTTCTTGTCTTTAAAAAGACTCTCTTAAAAATGAATTATTCTAAAATTAACAATCTCTTCTTTCTGAGCTTTAAAGCAATTAATTTCCTTACACCGGGCCTCTTGTCTCCAAATCCTCACCCAACCGTATGGTTAAATTAACCCTGAAAATATTCTATCTCTTTGGAAAAAAATGCTTTCATCGGCGGATATATCTTTAATATTGTCAGCAGTTCATAGAATATAAGGGAGGCAGATCAGCAGCTTTCACCTTTGGGTTAAAGGAGAGCGAAGAAAAATGTATCAAGTGAATAATCTTTCTCAACGGAAAATTCACATCAAAGGTGAAAGGTGAAGACCTGAGACAAATTCTCCGTCGATATTTACTTTTCTTTTCTCATTCTCTAGAGCTGGGCCAAAACTTTTAAGTCAAACAAGAGCCGCTCCTCTTCTAAATTTATTTCAATCAGATAAAAAATTTAATCCTCGGGAAAAAAGCCTCTAAGTTCATAAATTTTAATAATTGAAGTAGTAAGCTCTCCAGTGTATAGTAAAAAACTACAATTTGATTTAAAAATTTTTTGAAGTGAGTTGAGATAAGTGGTTTCCTCCGCTAGACCAAAAACTTCTTCAGAAAACAAAAGAATCATTAATATTTTTGCTCTGGCTTCCTTTCTTAATGATTTTGGCTCAGACATGATCTATCCTGTCTGGCCGCTCTTTGTGACCGTGGTCCTCAGAGCCAACATGTCTGTTTTGGGTTTTACCGACGGTTTGGGAGAAGCTATCGTCTCTCTATCCCAGGCTCTCTCTGGATATTTTTCTGACCGAATTCAGCGACGCAAAATTTTCATTTGGGTTGGGTATTTGTTAGGGTCTATTTCGCGTCTAGGCTACGCTCTCTCGCCCACCTGGAAGCATCTTATTCCCTTTCGCATCATCGACCGAGGAGGCAAAATTCGCAGTGCTCCCCGGGACGCCTTAGTAGCCGACATCTCCACCGACTATGACCGAGGCAGAAATTTTGGTCTTCTCCGAGCAATGGACCATCTTGGCGCGGTAGCCGGCATTATTACCTGTATCATCCTCATTCAATTTCTTACTTATCGCCAGATATTTCTCTTGGCTGCCTTTCCTACCTTAATTGGCGTTATTCTTATTATTACTTTTATTAAGGAAAAAAGAAGTCCCTCAACCAGAGTCTACAAAGGCTATGACTTCCGCCATCTAGATATTAACTTAAGATTACTCTTTCTTCTCAGTGCTATCTTCGCCTTAGGATCCTTCAGTTACTCCTTCCTACTCATTTTTGCCAAAGAAGCTGGCTTCCGTTTGACCCTGGTTCCGGTTCTCTATCTTGTATTTTCGGCCTTTGCTTTTCTCTCTTCTCTTCCTTTCGGCCTTCTTGCTGATCGCTTGAGCCGGAAAAAAGTCCTCTGGATAGGTTACGGACTATGGCTAGTCGTCTGTCTGGTTTTCATCCTAGGTAATACTAAAATTTCTCTGGTTCTAGGCTTTCTCTTCTATGGACTCCACCGAGGAGCTCTTGAACCAGTCAGTAAAACCCTGGTGGCGGAATTGGCCCCTTCTTCTTTCAAGGCCAGCATTCTTGGTGCTTACCAGATGATCATCGGATTTTGTGCCTTACCCGCTTCTTTTATAGCCGGTCTTCTCTGGGATACCTGGGGAAAAATGGTACCTTTCATCCTTTCTTCCCTCTTGACTTTCATCGCCATGATTCTTCTATTATGGGTCAAAGAGAAACCTAAAGAATTATAAATGAAATTCTCGTGGAGAAATTCTCTCTATTTTTAATATCATCACCAACCAAATTTATCCTCTTATCGCCTGGCCAAAAAAATTTTTGGCCAGGTAGCACGAAGAAAGCTAAAACTTCCCTCAAAATAAATTCATAAGGAAGAAGAAGAAGAAGAAGAAGAAAATCAGTTATATTCTTTTAAAATTTTTTATACTCTTTTAAGACTTTTCTTTGTTTAAAACGAAATTCAATTTGGATAAGACCTTGAGTTTAAGCTTATTTCTTTATTCACCTCAAATTGAAAAGACTCCCCTCTCCTTTAAGAACCTTCTGGCTAGTTTTTGGAAACACAAAAACTAAGCCCAATCATTCCCAACAAATTAATAAAATTAAATGACCTTACTCTTATGAGAATAACTCGTTACTTGATGAGTTTTTAAACTTCTTTTTTGAAATTCTTTTAATTGAGACTCAACCTTGAAGCGAAAAATGATATAATGATTTTCAAAGCTAACATGTCATTCAAAAAAATAAATTCTACTAGAATCAATTATAAAAAAATTTTTTATCAAAATACTCTGTGGAATATTGTGATTTTCTTTTTCCCTTTTTTCCTTCTCTTCTTTTTAATCAATCTGGGGGTTTCGCCCATTATCAAATCTCAAATTCTCAACCGATTAGCGGATACAGTGGAGGAAAATGTCAAAACAGTTCAAACTTTTATTCAAGATAGAGAAGCAGATCTATACTCCTATACTCGGCTGGAGATTTCCTCTCTTGAAGAAGTCTCAGCTTTTCTGCCCATCTTCGAATCGCTTCTCAAGAGAAAAAAATGGTATAAATTCATGTTCATCTGTGATCTAGATGGAAATATAGTCTTCTCCATCGGCAAGAAAATTTCTGGTTCGGTTTCGCAAAGAGAATATTTCCAAAAATCAAAGCAAGGATATCCATATATCTCAGGTATTTTCATTTCTGACCTGATCCATGAGCCAGTATTGATCATTTCCCAACCCCTGTACAATAAGCAGAACCGTATAATTGGCGTGTTAAGTGCTTCCTTGGAACTAGAATCCTTTTATGACTTACTTTTTCAACTACCAAAATCAAAGACCAATGAAATATTTTTAGTTAATACTGAAGGTCTCCTCCTTTCTCCCACTAAATTGGGAGGGAAACCATTAATTGATTTAGGCCATAGTCGCCAAGAAAAAAATCCCCACACTGGGGACAGAGGCATCAAAACCCATTTAGACTATCGAGGCCAAAAAGTCCTCTGTGCTTACCAGAAAATTCCTCGATTGAATTTTTACGTGGTTTCAGAAATAGACTTAAAAGAAGGCATGCTACCTCTTCAAAAAGTAAATCGCACTTTAATAATAGTCTTTCTTCCTTTCTTTGTTTTATCTCTTATCGTGTCTAGCTTCCACTCGAAACGAATCGTTTCCCTCCTGCAAAAACTCACCTCTGATTTACACTCGGCTTTGAAAGATGCTCAACTCAAGAAGAAAGAAATTGAAAAAATCAACCGGATTTTAGAAGAAAAAATATCCGAAAGCAAATTACTCACCGAAGAGGTAAGAAAATCCGAGAATTTTATTCGCAATTTAATTGACAGTCTTTCAGTTATTCTTATTGGCATTAGTCCCAAAATGGAAATCACCCATTTCAATAAACAAGCGCAACTCCAATTTAACCTCGATCAAAAAGTTCTGGGTAAAAACATATTTGAAAGTATACCTCCATTGGCCCAAAATGAAATCAAGCTGGCTTTTGAAAGAATCCTGCGAACACACCAAGCCCAAAACATTGATTCCATAAGTTTTCCTTCCCCTGATGAAAATTATTTCCGGTTATCACTCTTCCCTATCATTGATTCTTCTCAGAAACTGACGGGAATCACTCTCCTCATCGAAGACATTACTCAGAAGAAAAAACTCCAGGAACAACTCGCCGAATATGAGAAGCTTTCGGCTTTAAGCCAACTAGCCTTAGGAGCAGCTCACGAAATCAATAATCCGCTCCAGGGCATCTCATCTTATCTCGAAATTCTGAAAGAAAAGTTCCATCAATCAACCGAGAAGGAAGAATTAGACTTAGTTATTTCCAATGTCTATCGCATTTCAGAAACCATTCGGGGATTACTAAACTTCGCCCGTCCTTCTCCTCCTCAATTTACCAAAGTTAATCTAAATAGTCTTATTGAAGATACCCTCTCCTTTCTCCGCTACCAACCTATATTTCGGAAAATAAACATTCAGAAACACCTCTCCTCGTCTTTGCCTCTAATTAGTGCAGATCTCAACCTAATCAGACAAGTCCTAATAAATATTATTATTAATGCAGCTCAAGCCATGCCTGAGGGAGGAGATTTAATAGTTAAAACTTCAAAATTAAAATTCAAAGAGTGGATCAGTATCGAAATCACCGATACCGGAAGCGGTATTCCTCCTGAGCACTTAAAAAAAATCTTCCACCCTTTCTTTACTACTAAAAAGAAAGAAGGTACTGGCTTAGGCTTAAGCATCAGTCTCAGCTACATTCGCAACCATAAGGGTAATATCACCATCAAAAGTAAGGTTGGGGAAGGAACTACAGTGACTATTCTTTTACCCATTCGGCAGAAAAAAATACCTTCTTCATAATAATTTTTAGCATGGTTAATAATAATATTTTTAATAAAATCTTACCTAAAAGGGATTAATATGCCGTTTTCAATACTTATCGTCGATGACGAAATTTTGACTTTAAACAATCTAAAAAAATTTTTGGAAAGAGAAGGCTACGAAATTTATGTAGCTGAAACAGGGGAAAAAGCCTTAGAAATCACCAGTAGAATCAAACCTGATTTAATCCTTCTCGACTTAATGTTGCCGGGCATCTCCGGGTTAGAAGTGCTGCGACAAGTCAAAGAAAAAGAGCCTAATACAGTCATCATCATGATGACCGCCTACGAAATTATTGAAAAAGCAGTCGAAGCCATGAAATTAGGGGCCTATGATTACTTGTTAAAACCATTTCCTCTTAGCGAATTAAAGAATTCTATTCGCAGAGCTTTAGAAACCCTGTCTCTGAAAATTCGCATCCAGGAGCACCTCAATACAGAAAAAGGCAGGTATTACTTTGGTCGTATCATCGCCAACAGCGCCAAGATGAAAGAGATTTTAAATATAGCCCAAAAAGTTGCCCTGATGGAGCGAACCACTGTTTTAATTCAAGGTGAAAGCGGCACAGGCAAAGAATTACTGGCCAAGGCCATTCATTATCATAGTCCCCGAAGTGAAGGGCCTCTAATTGAAATCAACTGTGCGGCTATTCCTGAAAATCTCTTGGAAAGTGAACTTTTTGGTTATGAACCCGGCGCTTTTACTGATGCTAAAAAAAGAAAAATAGGACTATTAGAAAAGGGAAATGAAGGAACTGTTTTCTTTGATGAAATTGGTGATATGTCTCTCAATCTCCAGGCAAAGCTCCTGCGGGTGCTTGAAGATGGCACCTTTATGCGCTTGGGAGGTAATAAACCCGTCAAAATTGATATTCGTGTCATTGCCGCTACCAACCAAAACTTACCAACAGCGGTTAAAGAAGGCCGGTTTAGAGAAGATCTCTTTTATCGACTGAACGTGGTCCCTATTCATATTCCGCCACTCCGAGAAAGAAAAGAAGATGTCATCCCCCTGGCTCTCTTTTTTATGTCAGAATATAACCGAGAATTAAAGCGCTCTTACACTGGAATAACCCCGGAAGCAGCTGAAGCTCTCGAAAAATATTCTTGGCCAGGAAATGTGCGAGAACTTAGAAATATTATCGAAAGAATAATGAGTTTAAATGATGACCAAGAGATACGATATCATCACCTCCCAGTGGAAATTCAAAAATATAAAAGTACTGGTGCAGAAAAAATGATTCAACAAACTCTCCAATCAGAGGAATGGCCTACTTTAAAAGAATTAGAAGAAAAATACATCCAGAATGTTCTGGAATACACAGGGATGAATAAATCAAAAGCAGCCAAAATTCTGGGAATCCATCCTTCAAGTTTATTCCGCAAATTGAAAAACGAATAAAATTAACCAATTTCTTAATTTTCAAAATTTCCCTTTAACTCTACTTTCCAGATTACGGATTATAGTCCAAAATGGGTAATTTTGGTTCCTTGCTCTATCCCTCTGGGCTTCACCTCGGAAAACAAAACTTTTTTGTTCCTTTCTCAGAAGACCAATCTAATACTCTGTCCGGCAAGTTGACCTCGACAAGATCAAAAGAGACCACCAAATAGTATGGCCAAAGGGACCAAGTTCACAACAAGCGATCCTCCAGTTTTTTCTTTCCGCGGCTTTTCTTCAAAGCCAAGGAGAAATGGAAAAAGGTTCATGGTAATAATGGATACTTAGAGAAAGAAACATATTGGACTCCAAGTTTTAAACTTCCGGTTAATTTTAGTGATTATAAGCAGTTCTAAAGTCATGACAATACTCAGTGAGTCAGACACCCTTTAGCCATGTCGGAGCCTTTCCGAAACCGTGATGAACATCAGATAAAGGGTGTCTGACTCACTGCATACTGAACATCCTTAGGGATTCATTATTACCATGAACCTGGAAAAAGCTGAATTATGAACTCCTGAATGAAGAGCTGCTCCATAAAAACACCGTAGTGTCGCATTTTGCACTATTGCATTTTGCAACTTTTGTCTTGGTTTCAATTTTATCTCCTTTATATTCAATAAGTTACAATCTGGCATCTTCTTTGCATTAAATCGAGGTGAAAAGGAGGCTGAAAATGAATCATAAAAAATCTCAAGTTGCTTTGGAGAAAGAATCATCTCCACCTAAGGGAGAATTAATTCCCTTAATAAAAAAAACAGAGAGGTAAGCCATGAAAGAAAAAACTAAGATCGATTATACTAAACCAGACATTACACCCGAGAAAAGTTTTGACCCTTTTCTAGAATCATTGATGCAATTTGAGAAAGCGGCTAACTTTCTTGACCTAGAACCATGGATCTACAAAAGACTAAAATATCCTGAACGTGAAATAACTGTCCACGTCACCATCACTCTCGATAACGGCCACGCTGAAAGTTTCACCGGCTTCCGGGTGCAACACTCCACTATCAGAGGCCCCGCCAAAGGAGGCATTCGTTACTCGCCCGATGCTTCCCTTAACGAATGCAAAGCTCTCGCTTCTTGGATGACCTGGAAATGTGCCGTAGTCAATATTCCTTTTGGTGGCGGTAAAGGGGCCGTTATATGTAATCCGCTCAAACTCTCAGAAAATGAACTGAGAAAATTAACTAAGGAATATACCTTAGCCATTCGCGATCTAATTGGCCCCTTTAAAGACATACCCGCCCCGGATATGTTCACTAATGAACAAACTATGGCCTGGATAGCTGAAGCTTACAGTCAAACTCAGGGATATTTGGAACCCGCCGTAGTCACCGGCAAACCGGTGTACTTAGGAGGATCTTTAGGACGAAAAGAAGCTACCGGAACTGGCTTGTTTTTCGTTCTCGAGGAAGCCGCTAAGTATTTGAAAATCACACTGGAAGGGAAAAAAGTAGCTATCCTAGGCTTTGGCAATGTGGGCTCTTCAATTGCCAAACTCGTCCACAAGGCTGGCTGTAGAATTATTGCTGTCACGGATATGTTTGGTGGGATATACAATGAAAAAGGTATAGACCCTATTGCTTTAGCCCAATATGTGGTTCAAACTGGCTCCGTAACGAATTTCCCCGATTGCGATCCTATTGATAACGAAACCCTTATTGCTCTACCTTGCGACATTCTGATTCCAGCCGCCATTGAAGGTCAAATTAATAAATCTAATGCGGCTCAAGTTAAAGCTAAAATCATTCTGGAAGGAGCTAATGGGCCAACCACAACTGAAGCAGATGAAATTCTCAATGAGAATCAAGTTTTTGTTCTTCCTGATATTCTGGCTAATGCTGGGGGCGTCACTGTCTCTTATCTAGAATGGGTCCAAGATCTACAGAGATATTTCTTTTCAGAAGAAGAAGTCTTAAAGAAAACCGAAACCATCATGAAACAAGCCTTCTGGGATGTAGTCAAGATAATGACGGAAAATAAAGTTTCTATGAGAGAAGCAGCTTATATTCTAGCTGTGGATAGAGTAGCTCAAGCTCTTAGAGCTTTAGGTCGGGGAGTTTAATCCTTCCTTGAGGTCTCTCCTCACCTTTCATAAGCCCCTCTAAGCTTGCCCCTTTTATTAAAAACAGACAGCCCTCCCCGGGTTGTCTGTTTTTTTTCTTCCAATTTAAAAAACAACCCAACTTTTATCAAGGCCCCGCAAAATATTCACCTCTGGTCGTGGCGATTTTACCATAAATGACTAAGTTCAAAGTTAAACTCCACTATGAATCAACAAATATTTTCTTTTGATTGATCACTCTTGGAATGCTTTATCTGACAAGATGAATCCAAAAGGAAAAACTATTCATCTTATGGCTAACATGGATGGCCTTTTACCCCCACCCTCTTAAAAGGACTATTTAAACCTTGAGTAAAAACAAAAAAATA
>QMPV01000083.1 GCA_003648765.1 Candidatus Aminicenantota bacterium | reverse complement strand
CTAAAACTCGCCTAAGAGAAATCTAGATAGAGGTCTTCGCCTTACTCCCTTAAACTTGGAAAACAAGAAGAAAATCTGATTTATGATAATAATGGAGTTGGGCTCAGGTTTTTACCCTTCACTTTTGATAAAGAGGAAAACCACCAAGGAAAAAATTACTGGCTAGCTTGGTTAAAATTATCTCCCCCTGGCTGTTACCTTATTTGACACTTTCCTTCGATAATATGGAAGACAGCCTACAGAAAGGAGTTTCTAGATTAAACTGACTAAGAAAGGACAAAAACTTTTGTTATTAAAATATGAAAAGTGCTGATCTGACTCCAAATTCATTACCATGACTCGAAAATCTTAGAGGCGATTCTGGAGGCTGGCAAAATCACGTGTAAAGACCAATTTTAAGGGATAAAATGGAGCTATCTTGTTGATATTATTGGCTTGGCTGAGGCCCGACTTCGTCCTTCCCAACGATCTCTTGCTTCCCCATTATCCCTGCCTCTCCTTCCGGCCTTCGTGTCCTCCTAGAAACCCATCCGCCATCCAAAAATGATCTCTTGACAATCAGTCCTTCTAACCAGTCTTTTCAAGCGGACCTTTCATCCCTTCTTCTCTCCCTTTGGCCTGTCCCTTGCCGCCTCCGGCACTTGCGCTTTAGCCCCCTCCCTTTCGACTATCTTTTACTTTCTCCCTTATAACTCGACCCTCATCATCCTTTTACAACTTTAACTTCCGGAATAAAACTTAATCCAATCGATGGTTTACTTAGCCAAAGTGAAAGTATCAATGAGATGAAACACCCAACCGTCAAAAAGCAACAGGCCGCAGATCACGGCTGAAATTAGGGCTAATCTAACCCTCTTAGAAAGTGAGGCTCGACGAATCATCCCTTCTACCAACCAGACCGCAGCCATCGTCTCCCAAGCGAAAGGCAGAAAGCCTGTGTAGCCCAAAACAGGCATTTGGAAAACCCGGCCGAAATTCAAATAAGGCAAGCTGTATTCCCAGTGAGAGCCGGCCCAGAAATTCCAGAACTCCCAGAAAAATCCGGCCGTTAATCCTGCCAGGACGACACTCCAGAACCTTGACCAGTCATTGGCAGCGAAATCCCGGAGTAAAGAAGTAAACCCCCAGTGATAATTAAGAGGCTCGAGGAGAAAAATAAAAGCCAGCCAAACTAAAGGAAAAAACAATTGCGGCCAGAGAAGGGTCAAGCTCAGGCAGAGAACCCCGAGAAGAATCAACGCTGGGAAAAAAACTGGGGGAACGTTGATTTTAAATAAAGTCGAACGCCGCTTAGAGAGAAAAAAAGAAAATAATTCACTCAATTCAACCAGAGCCGGAATAACCGTGGCGTAGGCCAGAAAATAACCGATCCATCTGACAATTTGCCCTTCAGGCAAACCATGATAACTCCAGTTATTCAAGCGGAGATTAAAAACTTCAAATAAACACCACCAGCTGACTGAAAAAAAGGCGTAGGTCAGAAATTTTAATCGGGAACGACTGAGAAGTGATTCTCCTTTCAAAAGAAAATTCAACCCGTCTAAAAAAAACAAAAACCCCCACCAAACAAAAACATAATACCATTCTTTCATAAAGGAGGAGCCGGTAGCCAAAAAAAGAGAAGCACCCAGGATGATGAGTAACCCTAACCAGAACCAGGGTTTAATGATGGCTTTTTTCATTATCTAGCTTTCCCTCAGGTGTTTATGAGGAGATGTAATTTTACAAAAAATTTTCCGGGCTTCCTACCCCTTTTCTCCTTATTAAAAGGCACCTAAAGCCATCCAGAAAGCCTTCAAATTTTCTCTTTTAAATTTTTAAAATAGAAGTTATATCTCCATGAAGGAATTAGAAATAGAAGCAGCCTGGAGACATTGAATTTAAACTAAAACCAACGGCAATAACCAGCTACCAACTTCTTCTTTCTCGTCAAAAACTTCATCCACTCTCAAGGAAGGCTCATATATCTGGAGCAGGCCAAAAAGCTCAGAGAGCTGTTACCTTTCTCTTTCAGAAATCAGTTGGCCTCATGCCAGCAGAAAAATCCTAATAAGAGAAGGCCCTCAAAAAGAATTCCGAAGTCAGGCAACTCTAGATCTCGTGAAACTGCTTCTTCTGAAGCCACGCTAATTACTAAAGTTGCAGAAGAAATGAGTCATTCTTCACTCCAGGAAATCTAAACAACAATTCAGGGTTAGTTTTCACAAACATTAAAAACTGCTCGTCCTTAATTAGCTAGGTTAAGAAAATTGGCCAAAAGAAATATTTACTTGTTGTCAACTATAACCAGGCCTTAATTAATCTTTTTCAACTGAGTCCTTCTCAATCAAGGGAAGTTGGGGAGGAGGATAAATTAAGCGGCCCTCTTCCTCCCGAGCCAGACGATGGAGAACATGTCGCTTAACTACGGTTAGATCTTCAATATGCCAGACTTCCTGACCTTTCCAGGTAAGATAGTCAGCAATCAATTGGCGGTGACAACGGAAGTACAATCTCTCGGCACAAAGCAAGGTGGCGGTTTGACGCGAAGCAGCCTGAATAACCTGGTCAACGGCCGCGGCAAAAGGCTCACTTAACATATAATCAGCATAAATCCGGTAACCTTCCCGCTGCCAGCCTTTATTGGGGGAATTCTCCCCCAGGCCTTCCTCCCGGCGGCGATAGCCCCCTAACTCCCGGCCTAACCACCAGTAAGAAATACCCGCCCCAAACAACTCCCGGGCCAGATACTCCCGATTAAAATGGGGAAAGCGCTGGCTTGAGGGAAAGGCCCGGACATCAATCACCAGGGAGATGGCATATTTCTGGAGCAATTGAAGAAACTCAGGCCAGGAGCGAGTCGAGTGACCCACAGTGAAAATTTTCATTCCAGCTCCATTAATCTCTCTATTTCAAAATGTTTATTGAACTTCTTCCCTTTGGAACGGTCTGTCTCGATTTTTCCCATTCTTTACTTTCTATCAACTTGCCCGCTTTGATTTTCTAGGGCTTCGCTGGGCTCATCTTTCTCTGCAGAGATGATAAAAACATAATCAATATTAAAGAAAATTATCCAGAAAATGCTTCTTAGTAACCTTATCCATTAATTTTGAAGCTTAAACTTTTTCCTCCTCCCAGGCAGCTTTTTTCTGTTTTTCCACACGTAGCTTGTTTAAAATTATAGCATTACTTTAATTATCTCATCCTCTTCTATCCTATTTTAATCTTATCTTACCTTTTCTTTTCCTTTCTTCTCTTTCCTTCTTTCTTCCTTCTTTCTTCTCCGTTACTTCTCTTTTTTCCTCTCTCTGTCTTTCTCCAATCAAGAAAATAGCCTTACCCGGCGGCTCCAATTAATCTCCTTCTTTCTTTCCGCCACTCCTGCAATCGCTTTTTCAACTCCTCCAGGGAAAAACAATTCAAAATATCCTCTTTCACCAACCAGGCGCGGCGGGCCACCCCCACGCCAAAGCGCATCATTTTTAAGCCGCCCCAATGGTGAGTGTCGGTACCAATGGTAATAGTTACGCCTATCTCTTGGGCTTTCTTTAAATAAAACTCATTTAAATCCAGCCGGTCATAGTAAGCATTCAGCTCCATGGCCACCCCCAACTGGGCCGCTTTAGCTAAAACCTTATCCAAATCAACCTCATAACCCTCTCTTTTAGAAATCAGCCGTCCCGAAGGATGAGCGATAGTTGTGACCAGAGGATTATGCATGGCTTTGATCATCCTTTCGGTCACGTTCTTTCGGAACCCGGAATGAATGGCGGCCACAACAAAATCCAGTTTCTCTAATAGCTCATCGGGAAAATCCAGTGAACCGTCAGCCAGAATATCAACTTCCGTTCCCTTGAGCAGCTGGAAACCTTTCAGGCTCTGGTTGAGACGGTCAATTTCAGCTATCTGTTTCTCTAGTCTTTCGGGAGAAAGGCCGTTGGCGTAACGCACTGACTGGGAATGGTCACAGATGGCCAAATATTCATAGCCCAACGCCTGAGCCTCCTCCACCAATTCCTCCAAAGTCAGCAGACCATCGCTCCATTGACTGTGAACGTGCAGATCTCCCTTAATATCAACCAAGTCAACAATCTGAGGTAATTTCTTCTCTAAAGCCAGTTCCACTTCTCCTCTGTCTTCTCTCATTTCGGGAGGAATAAAAGGCAACCCCAGAACTTCATATACTTCTTCTTCTGTCCTCCCGGCAATCTTTTCTTCCCCTCTAAAAACTCCATATTCAGAGATTTTCAACCCTCTCTCCTTGGCTAACGAGCGCAGTTTAATATTATGCGCTTTAGAACCGGTAAAATACTGGAGAGCGGCTCCGTAGGAGTCCTCCGGGACAATGCGTAAATCAACCTGGCGTTCCCCTGATTCCGCCTCGACCAGAATCGAACCTTTGGTGCTGCCAGCGGCCAGAACACGAGTCACTCCAGGATAATGAGTAAAATATTCAATAATCGCCACCCCATCATCGCCGGTGGCTAAAATATCAATATCGCCTACTGTTTCCCTCATCCGGCGCAGAGAACCAGCGGGAGAAATCCGCTTAATTCCCGGAGACTGCTTTAAATAATCAATAACAGCTTCCACTATGGTCAGGGCCTCAGCAATGGGGATTCTTTCCTGAGCATGCTCGTAAATATCAATTCCCTTCTTGATATTTTCCACCTTTTTCTCGCCCATCCCGTAAAGTCGGGCTAGAGAACCATCAGCAATCACCTTCTTCAAATCTTCCAGGTTTTTAACTCCCAATTCTTTATAGGCTAAATGAATGGTCTTACCGCCCAAGTTGGGAATATTCAGCAACTCCAACAGCCCTTCAGGAATCCCGGCCAAAGCCTCGTCCAACTTCTTCATTCCTCCAGTCCGAAGATACTCATCAATCTTCTGGGCTATGCCTTTGCCCACTCCGGGAATGTCATCAAGTTTCTTTTCGGCAGCAATTTCTTCAATCGGCTGAGGTAATTCTTCTATCACGCGAGCGGCTTTCCGGTAGGCCAGCACCCGAAAACCCGACTCTCCTTTAATTTCTAAAGCATCGGCGATTCGATTAAAAATGGCCGCTATTTCTTTATTTTTCATGGCGTTCCCTTTCTTCCTACCTCTTCTTTATGCTAATTAAATTAAACCCGGGAGGCAAGTGTCGCCTTTATTCCTCTTCATTTTTCTATAATACTTGTGGGCCCTCCCGAACCTCCATCTCAAACCAAACCTGTTTCTCCAGGCGTAAGCATTGCCGGTTCATAGTAATAGGAGATACGTTGAGGTGGCTGAGTTGGGTGAGTTGGGGTTGCCTCATTACTCCCATGAACCAACTGCATGCCTAAAACTTTGATGGCCTTGACCAGGATAAAGGATGGCTGCCGGAATAAAAAGTGTCTATAGGAAAAAGTGTCTGACACCTTGATAGTGACATCTTGATGGTGGGGAAAAATGACCGAAACCCTGATTGAGGCCACGATTAACACAGAGGTTATCTTATCTCCTTCAAGGTGCCCAGTCTGTGTTTTTAGTTAAAACTTCAGGATAAGGTGAGTCTCCTTTATTGACCTTCGCAGTTTTGAAAATGCTGCCACTCCGGTAGGCGAAGTTGAAAAACATTCTTTCAGTAGAACAAAGACAAGAACTTCATTTCTCCTCTGAGGCTGGATAACCATGAGTAAAGAGAGTCTCTCTCTATGATTATCTGGCCTCGAATTTAACTTGAACACCAACCCAGATTTCACTCCAAGCTTTCAAGGCCGGACCATTTTCTTGCTCAACCCAGAATAATTTAATATCATTTAAACGAAGGGGGAAAAATGAAGAAAAAAATGCTCTTCATTCTCCTGGTTCTACTCGGGCTATCTTGGGGACAAATTCTCTGGGCCCAACCGATAATCAAAAATCCTGCCACTCCACGCAGTGGTCATTGGGCCGGTCGTCAGCTGGAACTGATCAAACTGCTCTCGATTAGCGACGAAGGGCAGAGCCAATTCTTCTTCTCTTTTCCCGGCCGAGTGGCCGTCGCCTCAGACGGTTCTATTTTCAAGACCGACGAAGGTGCCCTCTTTAAATTCTCCCCCGAAGGACGTTTTCTGGGCTCACTCCTGACTCACGGCCAGGGTCCGGGAGAAATCAGTAAATATATTCACATTCACTTGCAGGGTGACAAAATTTGGGTTTTAGACTATCTTCAGCAGAAACTTTTTATTATCGACCTGGAAGGAAGGCTGTTAAAAGAAATAAGGTCCCTCCCTTCTATTAATTTTTTCTGCGGACTTAAGGATAACCAGCCTCTTTTCGCCATTGAAAAATGGCCTCCTTTAAAGGAAAGAAAATCCCGGCTTCATAACATTATCAAAAAAATCTGTCTTTTTTCGCCTGAAACTAAAAATCTCCGCGAGATCTTCTCCTTTTCCTTTAAACGCTTCCTTATCGCCGGTGGCGGAGCCATGAACTGGGAGCCGGCCATCACGGAACTATCGCCTGACGGCCGATTATTATTTATCAACTCTTCCCAGGAATATCGCATCTCAGTGGTAGACCTAGAGCAGGGTCAGGTTAAATTTATTTTCACTCGTCCCTACCAGCGCGTCAAACATAAACTTTCAGCTATAGAAAAAGAATTCATTAAAAAGCACAAGGCTCCGCCAAAAAAATACAAAAACGACATCCAAACAATTATTGCCTGGCCGGAGCGAATCTGGGTTAAAACTTCCACAGTGGACCCAAAAAAGGGCCGCCTCTACGATGTCTTTGATTTTGAAGGACACTACCTTGACTGCTTCTACCTGCCGGCCGACCTTCATCCCGAATGGCTGGAGAAAGACATTCTCTACGCCACCAAAACTGACCCAGACGGCAGTATCTATATAGTTAAATATAAAATTGCAAACTTAAAGCCTTGAGGACTGGCAATGATTCCCTTCGATGGCTCCTAATATGGCCTTAAACTGGGATTCCAGTTCTTATGCTGGTACCAGCCAAAGTTCCTTCGATGGCTCCTAATATGGCCTCAAACTCATCTCCAGTTTAGGGTTAAACCTCCACCTTAAAGAGAAATGGTGAGTTTAAAATAAGGTATGGCTAGCTCAAAAGTTAGTTCACTTGCCTCACTCTAAGAGTCAACTTACTCCCTGGCATTTTCCACTCGCCTTGCTTTGAAAACTAATCCCCCTTTAACCAAGTAAATCCTACCCAAAAATCTCCTGGATTAGTTAGTTTCTTTCCCTAATAAGGCTGACAAATTCTGGGCTAAATTTTCTTTCTCTCCATCCCCCCATCAGCTTACCACGTCAGGAGAGAGTCGAGAGGAGCTTTTTTACTCTATCTTTTCCATCGCAACCAAAAAATTAACCCTTTCTAACTAGCCCTATATAAATTAAATTTATTTTTCTTATTAACTTTATTTTTTCTTAAATAATATTATTTTTTCTTATATAATAAAAAACAATGGGCCATGGAAGAGGATAATAAACTTCCAAAAAGAATTATTGGACTCAAAGCCATTGCCGAATACCTTAAGACTAGCCCACGCAATATTTACCGCTGGGAAAAAGAATTAGGATTTCCTTTGCACCGGGTAGGTGGCTCTAAAGGTCGAAGTGTCTTTGTAGAAATCGATGAACTCGAGGAATGGCTGAAAAAAACTAATCTCAATCGCCGGGTAAAATTGAAATCCAGCAAAATTTCCTCTCCACTCCGGCGACTTTCATTGGTTACAGTAATCCTCCTGGTACTCATACTTATCCCTCTCTTTATTTACTTAATCACCTCCACCAAATCCGCTTCTCCCAATCCCGTGACTTATGAAATCTTCGGCAAGATGGTCAATCTTAAAAATTACAAAGGAGAAACCTTATGGAGCTATGCTGGCTGGCATACTCTTATTAAAAAAGAAGGCTGGACTCTCAATCCCAGAATTTCTTTCGCTGATATTAATAATGACGGTTTCAATGAAGTCATCGCTGCTCCATTCAATTTCCTTACTAAACAATATACTCTGACTCTCTTTGACCATAAAGGTAAAGAAATATGGTCAAAAGAGATCAAAGTTAATCTGAGTTTTCAGGGGCTTCGTTTTTTTAAAGATTTTCAACCAATTGCCAACATTTTTTGCCACCGCTCTGATGGGTCATGGCTCATCGTGACCGCCTGGCGACATCGTGTCCGCTTTGTGTCTCTAGTGATGACTCTCACTATTGATGGACGTATCTTAGGCGAATTTGTTAATCCTGGGCATATCAGTCGGATCATTGTCTGTGATCTGGATAATAATGGAAAACAAGAGATTGTGTTCAGTGGTACCCATAATCTTCTCAATGGAGATGGAATACTTGTAGCCTTACCTTTAGTAGGATACTCAGGGATAACACCTCCAAATCGGATTGAGCCCGAATATACTTATAGAGCCGATTTCTTAAAAAGATATATCGCTGATAATACTCCTCTGGGCCACCCCCAGGCCTGCCTTCGCTTCCGCAAACCACCTTATTTCAAAAAATTAATTCAGACTTATGCTTTTGTGGACATCGATGTTTTTAGTGAAAACCGACTGCGTGTCTATTTCTTCCCATGGAGTGAAATTCCCCACATAGTCCAATTTGGCTTTTATATTATTTTCAACTCCAACTTTGATATAATCGATATTGCTCTTGAACCCCTATTTCTCCATAAATACAACAATCTCAGCCTCACCGAATCTCGATTACCCTCTTTGAAAAAATTGACAAATACAGCTGCAAAATATATCCTCCGGTGGGTAAACGACCACTGGGAGCCTGTTCTTAGAACTTCGGCTAGATAAATTTTTATACCAGAGGCCTAAGATATTCCCAGTTTATATTTCAAAGAATTTAAAGTATTGCGCATCAACATAGCGATAGTCATGGGCCCCACGCCTCCGGGCACCGGGGTTATCCAGCCAGCTATTTCTTTGGCCGCTTCAAAATCAACATCACCTTTAAGAATAGCGATTTTCCGTCCCGTCTTCTTACTAATTTTCCAGCCGACACGATTAACGCCAACATCGATAACACAGGCACCTGGCTTGATCCATTCAGGTTTAACCAGCCCGGGTACTCCGGCAGCCACAATCAGGATATCGGCTCGACGGCAATGGGCGGCCAGGTCGCGCGTCCGGGTATGGGCTACCGTTACGGTGGCATTAGCCCGGGGATTCTTCTGCATTAGCATGACCGCCACTGGCTTACCAACGATATTTGAGCGCCCGACAACAACTGCTTCGGCGCCTTCGGTGGGCACCCCGGCCCGCTGCAACATCTCGACAATCCCCGCCGGCGTACAGGGAGGGAATTTGACTTCACTGCCACCAATGAGAAGACGTCCCATATTAATCGGATGAAATCCATCAACATCCTTATCCGGATCGATGGCGTTAATGATTCTCTTCTCATTGATCTGGGCCGGCAAGGGAAGCTGAACTAAAATACCATGAATACTCTCATCCTGATTGTATTTCT
>QMPV01000082.1 GCA_003648765.1 Candidatus Aminicenantota bacterium | reverse complement strand
TCAGGAGCATATCCATCTGCTCCTATCTTCTCTGCATATTTCAGTGTTACAGGAGCACCTCCTACCAAAATTTTTACTTTATCTCTTAAGCCTGCTTCCTTAATTGCATAGATAGTGTCTTTCATTGATAACATTGTCGTTGTTAATAAGGCTGACATAGCTACTATATCTACATTCTCACTCTTAGCTTTTTCGACAAACATTTCTGGAGAAACGTCCACGCCCAAATCGATTATTTGAAATCCAGCGCCCCTCAGCATTGTGGCAACTAGATTCTTTCCTATATCATGGATATCACCTGATACTGTTCCTATGAGAACTTTACCAGCGTATTCAACTTCAACCTGATTAAAGAAGGGCCTCAAGAGATCAATTCCCGTATTCATAGCCTTGGCGGCTATTAAAACTTCAGGGATAAAGTATTCGCCCTTCTTAAATTTCTCTCCAACTTCTCTCATCCCTGGAATCAGGGCTTTATCTAAAATTTCCTTGGGAGATATTCCTTGGGTTAGTGCTTGCTCAACAAGGTTCTTTACTTTTTTTGCATCCCCTTCAGCCAGAGCCTCAAATATTTCTTTGAGGAGTACCATTGCCCTTACCTCCTTTTTTGTCTATCCTTTTTTTGATTTTTTAAAATGTTATAAATCTTTTCTTTTGTTATTTTCTAATAAATTTACAGCTTCTTAAAAACTATTTCGGAAATTTTTATTGCCAGCCCAAATTATAACCGGTCTCGTAAAGGGCAATTATATTTTCGACTGGAGTGATCGGCTGAATATTGTGGCAGGGGGATAGAATGTATCCCCCTCCTTCTCCTAGAATGCGCAAATTATCTTCTACCTCCTTTTGCACTTCCTTAACTGTTCCAAAAGGAAGTGTATATTGGTTGTCTACGCCTCCGTGAAAGACAATTTTCTCTCCAAAATCCCTTTTTAATTCTTCCCTATCCATGCCAGCACACCGCCACTGAATCGGATTTAGTATATCGATTCCCGCTTCAATCATATCCGGAATGATCTTCCGGATACTGCCATCATTGTGATGAAAAACGAAGGCTCCCGCTTGATGAGAGAGGTCAATAATTCGTTTCATTCCTGGTATTAAGAATTCCCTAATTTGAGCCGGCGAAAACATCAAATCATTTTGTGCACCCATATCCTCTGCTACATAAGTGAGCATAATATCTTCTGGGATAGCTTCAAGAATTCGACGAGTAATTTCGTAAGCTAGATCAAAAAGCTTATCAAGGCAGTAGTGAACCATTTCTGGATTCTCAATAAGGTCCACAAATGCCTGTTCCTGACCTCGAAGATCCTTATAGATTAAGAACGGCTCAGATCCTCCTCCTTGGATTGGATACAATTTGAAATTTTTTATCTGCTCCGGAAGAGACTTGAAATCCCACCAATCAGGACTTGGCCACGTATAATTTCGTTCTATTTCTTCAATCGAATTGAAATTGGCGAGTGGGTTGTTAACACATTCTTCATAAACTCCCGTATGAAAAGCTATTTTCTCATAACGGCGACCGAACACATCAAAACCTGGCGATAAGGGAGGACCAATATAATCGATCACAATTCTAGCATCGTCAAAACTTGCTGGAAGAGAAGGTCCAAGATAATAAAGGGGATCAATCCTTACCACAAAATCAATATGAAGCCTTTCGAGGGTCTCTCTTTTAGTCTGACAACCTAGATGCTTCATCAGGTTCATTGTTACTTCATCAGTGCCCCAATAATCCATCGGTACTCGATCGGGTTTTTGACGATTTATAACCGAAAGCCATCGTTCTCGAGGAGACATCGTTTCTTTTCGCATTCTTAATCTCCTTTTATTTACATTAAAAGCTGCTAAAATCTGAGATTTATTTAAGAATATATCTTGCTGTTAATCTTTCCGTCTTAGGTAAACATAAAAAGCACTGTTGGTTTGTCCATTTTCAATGTCATTGATAAGCCAGGCTTGAAGTCGTGTCTGCTGCTTCGAAAGGCGCAACGTAAATTTTACCGACTTGTCATCTTCGTGAACAGGCAGTGTGAAATCGTAGCAGCCTATTTTTAATCGAGCATGGGTAGGCCTGAATACTTTTGCTCCTTCCGGAGCCTCCCAAAGGGAAAGACCGGACTCTTTAGGCCATCGACTTACTTCTATAACGTAAACCCCGTCTCTTACGATCTCAATGGTCCAAAAACCGTCACAACGTGAATTTCTTCTCACATGTCTCTGATCCCAACACACCTGACCATGAATATCATGAGTTGTCAGTTTAACAGGATTTTCTTTATCAGTACCGACTGGAATCCAAATGTATTCGTTAAAACGTCTGGAGATATCGTTCCACCACTGCTCATAATCCTCATTTAGCTTCTTGACTACCTCAGGATATTGCTTCGAGAGATCTCGATGCTGACCGGGATCTTCACGGATATTATAGAGCTCCTTACCGTTGACAAGTCTCCAGATCGAGGTCATAACCACGTAGTCTTTTCCCTTTATAGGAATGTCGACTCTCTGATTATGGATAATTAAAGTCCGTTCCGGCCACTTATAATTATTGTCTTTAAGGAAAGGACTTAGCGGGAGACCGTCAAAGATTAGATCCTTTTCTACATCAAGGCCACAAAGATCGATTAGAGTGGGGAGAATATCAATATGAGCTGCCAAGCCTTGGATGTCTCTACCTGAAGGGATTCCTCCTCCTGGCCAGCGGATGAAGCAAGGAACGCGGTGTCCTCCTTCATAGACTGATCCTTTATGACTTCTCATCCCTGCATTGTATCCTTTGGTGACAAATCCTTGTCTATCAAACTCCGCCCCGAACGATGTTCCATTATCGCTCATGAAGATAAGAATTGTATCTTTGTCTAGACCTTTAGCTTTCAAGAATTGAAGTAGTTTGCCTATATTCTCATCAAGATTAGACAGCATACCGTAGAAAGTGGCTCTTGTGTCGGGAACAAGGCCGCGATAAGGCTTAGTATAATCTTCGGCAACATTATGAGGCCAGTGAACAACATTGGTGGGCAGATAGCAAAAGAAAGGTTGGCCGGCTACTCCTTCAATGAAATTCATCGCCGCTTTAAAAAACACATCTGTACAATAGCCGGATTGCTTTTCCCAGGTCCCATTGTGAGAGTAAAAGTCATCAAAGTAATCGTTATCCCAATAGTCGGGAGTATTACCAATAGCTCCGCCACCCAAAACGAGCGATTCAGCAAAACCACGATCACAAGCCCGAAAAGGGGCATTATCTCCTAGGTGCCACTTGCCAAATATGCCAGTTTTATAGCCATTTCTGGAAAATATTTCAGCCATAGTCACTTCATCTTTGGGTAAAATTGATCGACCCATGATTGTATGCCAGACCCCTGCTCGACTTGAATATCGCCCGGTAAGAAGAGAGGCCCGGGTCGGAGAGCAAGTGGGATCGACATGAAAATTGGTCAGGCGGGCTGATTGATGATAGAGATGATCAATATTGGGTGTTTTTACTACTGGGTTGCCGTGACAAGATAAGTCTCCGTACCCCAGATCATCAACCAGGATTAGGATTACATTGGGGCGTTTCTTTTTGTTTACGTTACTTACCAATGGATTCCCTAAAAAATCGATGAAAGCTCCAGTGGCCATGGCACTGCCCGCAATTTTAATAAAATCTCTTCTCCTTAAACCTGACATAATCTACCTCCTTTTATTTTTATTCGGGCACAACAGTAATTTTTACAGGCTTTTTGGCCTCCATCTTGAGCCAGATTACAAGATCTGTTCTTTCCGGACGGCGTACATAGCCAGCTCTATATTTGTTCCTGGTCAAAGTTTCCTGGCCACTTTTTAGCAAAAGTTTGCTTTCTCCCCAGTTTTTAATGTAAATTGCAGGGTTATAGAGAGTTGCGTTTGCCGCTGGGACTAGTTCCAATGAAAGAGGCCGGACTTTTTTCACCACTTTCGAAATAACATAGGCTCTTTGGGTCATATCATATCCAGAACTTTTATACCCCTGAGAAATAACTTTCATTTCCGGAGGATTAATCCAGGATTTAGCAAGGGGAAGCAGGCTTTCTACTGGTTTGTCTGTTGCGCCATATATCCAGGCCCACCAAAAGGTATTTGCTTCTCCTTTATGAGGAGGTGGATCTGACCAGGCTAAGCAAAAATGAGATGCACGATCAGGGGCTAGGCAATATCTACCGTCAGAAGGAATTTGAGCAACCGGCCAGTGGTTCCACCAGGGAAAATGAGATATTCCGCCACGATATTCTATGCCGTAGATTCTTACTCGACAACCTGTTTCAAAGATTTCATATGGTTTGTATCTTGATTTAAAATTAATCATAAGCACGATCGGCTTTTCTTCCGGTTGATCTCCGAAGTGCAAATATTCACCTTTTTCGTTGTCAATCTTTGGTGGACCTGAATGCCAGTCATATGTTTTTGTCTTTCCTTTCAGATTCATAAGTGTTAAAGCCCTTAAATCAATCACATCCTCTGGAGTCTGGCCAGGATGACAAAGAGGAATGATATTATCGGGATGAGGATAATCGATGATTTCGTCAGCTTTTGTATGGAGAATGACTTTTCGGACTCCCACTTGATCAGGATAAAAGGTATAATACTCATCCACCCAATCTGGCCAGCCAGAAATGGGATCAACTTGGGAACGAGCCCCATTTGCCGAAACCGGGGAATACCTCCAGTGGACCACCACCCTTGCCTCTGTGTTTTCTACAATTCTCACGTGAGAAAACTGACATTGATAATCAAGCATGTGTTCCTGACAGCCATCCTGATCCGTGAAGTTTTCAATGCTTTGGTCAGCCATCCAGTACATTTTATCCATGACCCAAACTGGCGAATACCTTGTGCCACGCCAGAAAACTACTCTAACCGGAGAATTGTCAAACTGCACCACTACATCGGCATCTTTAGCTACTGGCCAGAGCCGATCCCATTCAGGATAATAGTTTAAAGTTGTATAGTAAGCACCAAATTTACCCGGACCCTCCGGTCCTGAAGGCATAATCCTCGCCGGAAGTTCTGGCTCATTCTTCGGTAACTCCGCTCGAAAAGAACTGGCTATCTCCTCCTTTGGCAGAGCTTCACCCAGTATTTTTATTTCGTCCATCATCCCATCAAAAGAGTACCAGCATGCCAGCGTGGCAAATGGTCTCACCGGATAAGCAGGCTCTCTCTTCTCCCGGTTCATACCAATACGCAGCGGTTCTTCCTTAGCCTGAAAAAACAAATACCTTCCAGCCTTTTCGCCTTCCTTTTTCCCATTGATGTATAGCTCTATTCCCGTCTGTCTTCTAAAAACAGCCGCTACGTGGACCCATTTTCTTAAGGGCAGTTTCTCCTCACTCTTGCAAATTACCCATCCTTTGTTCGTCCCCAACATAAAACCCAGATAACCTTCCGGCGAAACGCCAAAGTAAAATCCGTCCTTGGGAGAATTAACCAAAATGTCATACGGCCAGTAGTAGCTGTCAAGATTGGAATTCAGACTAATGGTATTCTCCTGAGCAATAATCGGTGCCCAGTTCCAGGGATAAGCACCCAGCGCTATCCAGGCCGTAATGGTAAAATCCGATCTTAGCTCCGGAACCTTCTCCGCCGGATGAACCAGGTAAGTCGTGTAGCCATCAAAGATGAGCGCTTTACCTTTTACTCCACTCACCACACGGTAGTTCCCACTGACTGAATCCAGAACAGCTTTCACTTCTTCCTTCGCCTTCCCTTGCTCAAGTAAATCAAAGCTCCAGTAGCTGAGCAGCTTCTCTCCAAAAGGTCCAGCGCTTAAAAAAGAAAAGACGCCTAAAAACATAATCAAAAATGCCAGGAGATATTTTCTCATTTTATTTCTTCTCCAATTTTATCCTTTTATTGTAGTAACATTTGAAAGTCAAGAAAGTTTTTTAAGCTTTGAGAAACAGATGTTGATTGCTCAAGCTTATTTGTTTTGGCCAACCCTTAGTTCATGACTTATCTCATAAAGGCGAGCTGGTTGAGTGCCCATACAGCTAGTTGAAATCATGCTCAATCAAATCGGTCGATGGCTGCCTTAGCCAGCTCGTAGCTCGTAAATTCATTCAACCAGAGAAACTTCTCTTTAAGCGTTCGCATCATCCACTCAGTCTCCGCATTCCCCTGGGATTATCATAGGTGCAGAAGATCTGTTCGATCCCTAGAATGGAGAGCTTTGCCATAAATTTGGTTAAAGTAGCCTGGCTACCAATTTCACTAATCAGCTTTAGCGGATATTTCCTTACTTCTTCTGTAAGTTCTTTCATAAGGCCTTATTCAGCGCCTGTTTCCAATTCTCTGAGTGCGACTCGAAGTATAGTATAGTTATAGTATAGTTAATTTTTGGCAAATTAATCGGCTTTAAATCTACTTGGCTTGAAAGCTCTGTTTTCGGATATGCCCCCTATTTTTTGCTTACATCACATCATTATAGAAAAATGCTTCATTTTTAAAAGCTTGGCTTATTTTTGATAAATAAAAGTTATTTTTTATAATAATTAAGATGGAGGTAAAAATGAAAATCAGGAATAAAAAGCAAAGTCTAAATCATCTAATTGTTTGTGTTTCAAGCGTAATAATCTTGAGCTTCCTTTTGATGATACCAACCGCTTTGTTATCGTTTCCTGCTGGTCAGAGAGAAAACTCAGAGAGGTGGTTGACTTTAGAAAGAATATTTGCCAGCCAGGAGTTTTAGCCAGAGAGATTTGGACCTGCCCACTGGCTTGATGATGGAAAAGGATTTTTGGACGACCAAGTCTTAAAGATGCGGTAAGGTCGGGAATGTTGGTTTTCTGTGATGGTTCAACTATCAGCGTTTCGGAGCTTCCCAGTTATGATTGGATCGCAAGGGAAATAAAGTTTTCAGAAAAAACCATCACTTGGCTGGCTTTTATTATTACCAGTGTTTCACTTACAATCCGAAATATTGGACTCGCCGAGATGGTTGTTGTTAAATGAGAATAAGGAATAACCACTTTTTCCAGGGATGGTTATGTGTAACTCATTAGAAAAGATGAACCTGAAGAAAGGAACGTTGTTAAGAGGAGACGGGTTTCAGTGGCAGACGAGTTGAAGAGGCTGGAGCAAATAGATCCTTATCCTTCACTCCATAAAATGGCAGGGAAATTAAATTTATAAAAAATTAAAATAAATTTTATAAGACGGATAAAAAAGGAGGTGAATCATGACAAGAAAAAAATATTTTATACCGATTCCTGCCTGGCTTGTTTTTTTATTTGTGTTGTTTCCGTTATTGGTCAAAACCGAAGACAAAAACAGGACTGGTCAGTTGCCAAGAGGGCTTCATGGATATATCAGCTTTAGCCATGAACCCCGGCCCTCTCAACCATCATACACTGCCGGCATGGGATTTTATGCAGCTGTTTGGCCGCTTATTGAAGAGCCATTGGCAGGTTTTCAGATAGGGCTGCCCAGCACATGGATTTTACCTGACAATTCTGACAACAAAGACAAACCACTCTGTCCGGAGGGAACTCTGGCCCGTAAATGGAAACGACGGGGACCTACCTTTAGCTCGGTTTTTCAGACAATTGAAGGTGGTATTGGCTACTGGGCAGGCAATCACTTTCGCTATGGTCCCCCAAAATTCAGCATGAATGGCACTCCTCAGTGTTATGATTATGAAATTGGTTCACCAGGGTGGTCATTTTTTTACTCTGACGAAGCTCTACCTGATGATCGGCTAGGCATAGCTCAGATAAGCAATCGTCTGTTAATCCCTCCAGATGGGCTTACTTTTGAAGGAAATCCCAACGGCGAATTCTTAGGCTATGCCTGGATGGCTCTACCGTTTACTGAGCCAACAACAGACGATATGCCCACTGGCGAGCAATGGTGGACCTGCTTTCTTAGCAGCGAAAATTTTAAGGGACCAATCGCAGCTTTTATTCCCGAGACTTGGAGTAAGATTGGAAAGTTGTTCAATTATCCCTTTCTCTTTGGCCGCGGCCTGGATGCACGACCTGGTATTGCTGGCGGTGGGGCGATGGAAATTAACACCGTTCCACGTTTTGAAGCGCGCGACGCGAAGGGTGTGCTCTATGCCAAGCTACCAAAGTTGCAATTCCCGGTGGATGAAAAAGGTCAGGCCATCCTGGTTCAAGATGTAACTTATTATTCTAAATTTGCCCTATATGATGCCTTCAAAGTTTGGCGGGATAAAGGTGGCTTTTGCTCGGGCAAATTCGATGAGCGGGGAGCCTGGCGTCCTAAGCTCTCTACCCGTCGGATTCGCTATGATATGGCTGGCAAAGAAATCGTGGGTGTAAATGAGGTCATGAGTACCCGGATTTTTGAAGGAAATGTCTGGGGAGTGGAATGGCAAAGAAAGGATGGATTTAAAAATGGTGTTTTTCCTCAATATTATAAATATGTCGGAGGTAAATATATAGCAATACCAGAATCAGAGGTTCCGTCAGAAACTGGGCTTTTACAGAAAAAATTCAAGCTGGCTGAACCAGGGAAGCCTTATACCTCGCCAAAGAAAGGAGCCTGGACTACACCGGGACCAACACGGGGTCCATTCAAGGTGAAACTGGTTGACGGTTCGGTTGTGACCTATTACTGGTACCGATTTATTGACCAGCCTGCTTTCCAGCAGTATCACTGGAGCGAAGAGAAAAAGGCCAGACTCCAGGCTCTGGTGGAGATGATCCATGCCAGCTGGCCTATTGACCGGGATTACATGGCGCCCCCCACGCGGGGTCAACTTGTTAGACTGGATTCTGCTTTGTTAGTGAAACCTCCTTCGGGGTTGGAAGTTGGATATGTGCCTATTGTAACGAGGCAAGAGTATGATAAATAAAGAATTTAATGGAAACTGTCTGAGGGATTAGACAATAAGAATTGAGCGTATGAAATTATGGGAGTATGGTTGAAAATTCAATAGGGTAATTGCTGTGAAATTTAGATAAAAATTTAGGTAAAAGGATCATCTCCCGGTTAGTTGGTAAAAGCTTGCATGATCTTTAAGTAGAAGTAACGCAGGTGATGGAAGCCATATGCTCTCCGTTTAATAACTTTGATCTTGTTATTGACGCCCTTATATTATTGTTGAATAGCCTCCTGACGAATAAAGGTTAGTACCTAGCCAATTACTAATCCAGGGAGGGGTATTGCAATTGAAGCTAGGACCAAGTTTACCAGTGGAGTGAAGGCTGCCAGCGCCATGTAAGCCTGCTCAATCCGGCCAATTCGCACGAATTTTCTCTACCAAGATCAGCTTTTTTAGTTGGCGAATTAAAAGGCTAATAAAACTGGCTGATTAATAAATTTATACCAATAATATGTCACTTATGAGCCGTAGGCTTGATTTGGTTTTATTAAAGTTTTCCTTAAGGAGAAAGGCGAGTTTGCGGTACTTTTTAATGAAATTTGCGCGTCAGTAAACAATAGTTGCCCTTTGCCCCTTAAGCTCGAGTAGAAAACTGGAAGCCTAATTTTCTGCCAACTTGGGAAGAATTCTGAGCTCGTCTACAATTAGCGACAGTGTCCTTGCCTTATCCATCCTCAACCCGTTTTTCAAGTATTTGCGAGAAATCAACATTAAAGGCCACACCATTCGGCTCAAAGGCATCAATGTTTGTCCCAGTCGATCCCTTTTTCTAATTGATCAAATATCCACT
>QMPV01000081.1 GCA_003648765.1 Candidatus Aminicenantota bacterium | reverse complement strand
GTTTATGGTGGCTGGTCGTTCGGTTAAAACTTGGGTGATGGTTTTTACTTTGATTTGTACCTGGATTGGCTCGGGTACTTTTATTGCGGGGGCCGAATTAGCTTCCAAAGCGGGTTTTTCAGCCATTTGGTTACCCGCTGGAGCCTTTCTGGGAATTATTTTAATTTATTTTATTGCCGGGAAAGTAAGGACATTCGGCCAGTATACTATCGGGGATATTCTCGAAGAAAGATATGGACCTCTCGCCCGAATAATCGGTTCGTTGACAATTATTATTTCGTTTACGGCCACTATTTCCTATCAGTTTGTTGCAGGTGGATTTATTTTAAATGTGGCTACAGATGGAGCGGTTTCTGAATTTAGAGGCATGCTCTTGACCGCTATTTTTGTTCTTCTGTTCACTGCTTCGGCCGGAATGTTGGCTGTTATTTATACCGATCTCCCGAACGGCATTGTTATTGTCTTAGCGTGTTTGCTTTCTCTTCCTTTTCTGTATTTTAGGGCGGGAGGATGGTCAGGTCTTGAGTCAAAACTCGATGCTCGCTACTTTACGCTTATTAATGATCAATTTGGGGCACATCCAACAATTAAAGTTATTGGTTATTTTCTGGCAACCTTTCTCCTCTTAATGGGGGTGCAAAGCATGTATCAAAAATTCTACAGCGCTCGCTCGGCCAGAGAAGCTAAAAAAGCGGTTATTTTCTGGGTATTAGGTGTTATTTTTGTTGAGTCAGTAGCCGTAGCGATAGCTGTTTTTGCTTATAGTCAACTTCAGGGGCAGATTGATTTAAGCATCCCTAAAGAGGGAGGAAAGGTGATTATTTTAGCGGCCCGGCAACTGGTCCCTCCTCTTATTGGAGTCCTATTATTAGGGGCGGTTTGTGCGGTGGTTATTTCAACCAGTATGAATTATCTTTTGTCCTCCTCAACCAATATCATCCGAGATTTGTATCAACGTTTTATTAATAAAAATGCTTCTCAGAAGTTCATTGTTGCTTTACAACGAATTTTTGTTCTCTTTATCGGCGTAATTGCCTTCTTCCTGGCAGTCAGGATGACTTCTGTTTTAGAAACCGCTGTTTTTGCTTACACCATTTATGGAGTGTCCATAACGCCCGCCTTGCTGGCAGCCTTAACCTGGAAAAGAGCCACCAGAGCCGGAGGTTTGGCCTCGATTCTTTCCGGGGCGTTTGTGGCTATTTTGATGCGAATCTTAGTGGAAGTTTTACCGCCCGAGAAAGTTATCGAAGGTGATCCTTTTGGAATTCCAATTCTCTTTTTTGCGTTGCCAGTCTCGCTTTTAAGCCTTTTTGGGGTTAGCCTGTTGACGAAAAAACCTTCCCCCCAAGAACTTACAAAATTTTTTCCTGATATGAAAGCCGATGGACAAAGTTAAATGGAGAGAAGGTAAGAATTGAGGCAACGATTTAGAGAAAAATTAAGCTGTTGATTTGGACAATAAATTTGGGCGTTGAAGTTGGACTAAAAAAATTAAAAAAGAAAAGAAGAATGAAAAAGAATTGCTCAGTTTATGGATATTCAACAGTTAGCGAGAGTGAGTAAGAATTCCCAGAAACGTGATGGAAAAATAAGGAGAGTTACCTAAGACTGGAGTTTTAATCTAGGAACACATGGAATGAGCCTTGAAGGAGTAAAAAGACTCGCAATGCCTTTTTTACGGTGTCAAACAACCTTTATGAAACCCTTTATCCCAATCAGGGCTATCATGGTTTTGGAATTGTTTGCCTAGTATATATAATATTATATATAGATTTAGGAAATTACAAATGAATAGGCGCCAATTTCTTAAATCTCTCGGTTTTGGATTATCTTTGGGGAGCTTAAATTTAAATTCAGAATTAACCAAGCGGATTAAAGCAAGTCCACCCAAGCGTAAACTGCCTCACATAATGATTATTATGGCTGATGACATGGGGATTGGAGACCTAAGTTGTTATAATCCCGATTCTCTAATTCCAACCCCTAATATGGATAGAGTTGCTGCCGAAGGGCTCAGGTTTATAGATGCTCATTCTCCTGCGGCGCTCTGCACCCCTACTCGTTACAGTCTTCTTACAGGTAGGTATTCCTGGCGAACGCGTCTCAAAAGAGGCGTGCTTATGCCTTATGAACCTCCTTTAATTGAGCCTTCAAGGATGACTCTTGCCTCCCTTCTTCGTAAAAGAGAATATGGCACTTATTACATTGGCAAATGGCATCTTGGTCTAAAGTGGACTACAAAGGATGGAAGTAAGGCTGAAAATTTCTATACTCAGGGGAATCCTTTCCAAGTTGATGAAAATATTCAATGGCGAATTGATTTTACCAAACCAGTTGAAGGCGGACCAACTTGCTTAGGCTTTGATTATTTCTTTGGAACAGCCGGATGCAGCAGCAGTGATCCTCCTTATTGTTTTATTGAAAATGATGAGTTGCTCCAAGTGCCTAGCAGGATGAGCAAGGAAGAATGGAGAGGGCTGCCAGGTTTTATTCCTGGACCGATGGCCGACGATTGGTCGGAAGAAGAAATTGACGTAGTCTTCGCTCAACAAGCAAAAAAAGTAATCGATACCCATCTCAGGAAGCACCGAAATCGTCCCCTATTTCTTATTCTCTCTACTAACTCTCCCCATGTTCCCTGGCTTGTTCCCGATTTTATTAAGGGGAAAAGTAAGGAAGGCCCCCGAGGAGATCTGGTCGTTCTGGTTGATTGGGTGGTTGGAGAAATTGATGCCCATCTCAAAAAAAGAGGAATTAAAGAAGATACTCTATTAATTATTACCAGTGATAATGGAGCTAGGAAAGGGGCAAATGGTCACAAATCAAGTTTAGACTTCCGGGGATTCAAAGGGGATATTTGGGAAGGAGGTCATCGAGTGCCCTTTATCGTCCGTTGGCCGGGAAAAGTTAAGCCGGGAGGAGTTTCTAAGGAGCTTATTAGCCTGGTCGATCTATTGGCAACCTTCGCCGCTTTAATTGGTGAACCCCTTCCTGATAATGCCGGTGAAGACAGTTGGAATATCCTGCCTGCTTTTTTTGGAAACCCAGAAGGAAGATCTCTTCATGAGGCTCTTGTTTTTCAGGATCGAAATGGCCATTTGGCCATTCGCCAGGGAAAATGGAAATTTATTGCCCCCAACGAGAAGATGCCCCAAGGCGAGCTTTATGATTTGGAAAATGACCGAGGAGAAAAGTTTGATCTAAGGGCTAAATATCCTGAAATAGCTAATAAACTTAAATCGTTGTTAGATGAATATCGGCAGCGCGGCTTTAGTCGTCCATTGAAGAAAAAACTTATTAATTCTGATGAATGATTACTAATACTAATAATATATAGTTATAAATCATAATAGTTATAAGCAAAATTTTGATAAGAATTCTCTTAGATGAATGGGAAGCTGATTTAGTTGTTGAGGGTAATTTATAAGATGAGATTTAAATTTCGTTCCTGAATTAATCTAAAGGAGGGTAAGCCATGTCTAACCAAAAGATTCCCCAGGTGATTTTTCTTGTCAGTATGATATGTCTTTCTATTATACTGCCTTCCCAAATTTGGGGGCAGATTCCACCTGAAGCCGAAGCACATTTGCGGGCCATCTATGAGCGAGGGGAGTTTAGAGTCAGGACTTGGAGAGGGGTGTGGCTTCCGGATAGCTCAGGATATACAGTTTTCGAGGCTGTTAAGGGCTCTAATGCCCAGGCGTTGGTTCGCTATGATGTGGCTACTGGGCAGAGAAGTGTCTTGGCCTCGCCCTCACAGCTCACCCCTCAGGGTGCAAGTGAACCCCTTTCCGTTGACAGGTATACGTTTTCACCCGATGGAAACTGGGTTTTATTGTCAACCACCAGAAATGAAGGCGAGAATAGGGTAGTTGATTACTGGATACTTGAATTAGAATCCGGGAATCTAAAAAGAGTGGTGGCTGGGGTTAGTCCCGGTTGGTTTTCTCTGGAAAACAGTATTTCTCCCGACGGCAGGCGCTTTCTTTATAGCGACAAAGAAAACCTGTATGTTTATGATCTCAGGACTTCCTGGACAATGCCTCTCACTACAGATGGCGTGGTAGATACAATTAGTAACATGCGACCAGTCTGGAGTCCTGATTCGAAGTGGGTAGCATATGTCCAGGCTGATTCCTCCCAAGTCCGCTTGCGCCCGATGCTTATTCCCGGCGATCCGACCTATCCTGAGGTAAAGTATGTACGCTATGCTCGGATAGGGGAGACAATTCCATCTTTAAGAGTTGGGGTTGTTAACGCCAACGGAGGCCCAACACGTTGGCTTAACATCCCTTCACCCCCTGAAGGGTTTTATCTTGGCCAAGTCGGGTGGCTCAGGAATTCCCGGGAATTGTTAATCGAAAAATTAAGTCGGGGCCGAGATAAACGGGAATTTTTTCTCGCTGATATCCATACGAGGAAGGTTACTTGCATTTATCAAGAATCAGATCCTGCTTGGGTGGTAGCCAGTTACGGGGTAAATTTAGGATTAGAGTGGATTAAAAATGGACAGGAGTTCATTGTGTTAAGCGAGAAAGATGGCTGGCGCCGAGCTTATCTTTACTCAAGAGATGGAAAAGAACAAGCTGTATTAACGCCTAAGGGAGTTGATATCATTGAACGAGTTGCAGTGGATGAAGCAGGAGGCTGGTTTTACTATTATGCCTCTCCCGACAATGCGACCCAGCGGTATCTTTATCGTGTGCGTCTTGATGGGCAAGCTCAAGCAGAGAGGGTTACGCCTGAGAGCCAACCAGGAACCCACCATTACGATTTATCTCCAGACGCGAAATGGGCCTTCCACACTTACTCAACATTTGATACTCCTCCGGTTATCGAACTGGTAGAATTGCCCAAGCACAAAGTGGTTCGGGTAATTGAAGATAATAAGAAACTCCGCGACAAAGTTAAATCATTAATTGTTCGCCCCGTGGAATTTCTTAAACTCGATATTGGTAACGGTGTGGTGATGGATGCCTGGATGATAAAGCCCCGCGATTTCGATTCTTCTCGAAAATATCCAGTCTTCGTTTGGGTGTATGGGGAGCCGCACGCTCAAACGGTATTAGATAGGTGGTCCACTAGGAATATTTTTCATCGAGTAATAGCTGACCTCGGTTATATCGTTGTGTCGATGGATAACCGAGGAACGCCGGCGCCAAAAGGGGCGGCGTGGCGACGGGCAGTGTTTGGAAGTCTCGGTCCGCTCTCCACTGAGGAGCAGGCTGCTGGCCTGTTAGAATTAGCCCGAACCAGGCCTTATGTGGATTTATCCCGAGTAGGTATTTGGGGTTGGAGTGGAGGTGGCTCAAACACTCTCAATGCGATGTTCAGAAAGCCAGAAATTTATCACGTCGGGATAGCCGTTGCGCCCAAGCCCCAACCGCATCTCTATAATGCCTGGTTTCAGGAAATATACATGCGGACTCCGGCCGAAAATCCCGAGGGCTACCGTAAATCAGCACCGATCAACTATGCTGAAGGGCTAAAGGGACACCTCCTCATCATTCATGGCACTGGCGAGACCAACACCCATATCCAAATAACGGAAGGGTTAGTCGACCGTCTTATTGAGTTAGGCAAGTCTTTTGATTACATGGCTTATCCCAATCGAAACCACGGTCTTCAAGAGGGCAAGGGAACATCGCTGCATCTACGGATGCTGATAGTGAGGTATTTGCTCACTCATTTACCTCCTGGGCCAAGGTAATTGGAGTTAAAGCCAATTTAAAAAGCTATGGGTCCAAAGAGCGCAAATGATAGGTCAATAGCTAAGGGAAAGAGCGGCCTAGCTTCAGAATGAATTACTTGAATGATCGCTAAAATGGAGATCTCTAAAGTTAAAATGATCTTTAGAGTTAAAATGGGCGTCTATCTTGAAATAATGGAGGAAAAGAGGGAAGGCGACAATAGATGGAGACCATTTTGATTTTTTCTATTTGCTCTGTGGCCTCGATAAATTTCCTGATCTATTCGAGATCGGCCTGGGAACAATCAATTTTAAGAAGTTTTATAGAGTCTAAAATTATCTTTAAATTCATATTAATAAAATAGTTTCACGGAGGTTAACAGTACCGCCAATTGTGGTTTGCAATTTCATTTCTATTAAGATATAAGTTTAGGCGGGGAGAAAAAAATTATTAAAAGAGGTGATGAATCATGGCCAATAATCTCGGTCAGAAGATCAAAAGGTTAAGACAAGAGCATAACATGACCCTTAAAGAATTAAGTGGTAAAACTGATTTATCGATCGGTTTTTTATCTCAACTAGAGAGGGGGCTAACCACGGTGGCGGTGGATGCATTGGAGAGAATTGCCAAGGCTCTTGGTGTCGACATTACGTATTTCTTTGCTTTTCCTTTGAAACCTCATGGGGAAATAACCAGAAGTTATGAGAAGCAGCTTATTCAATATGATCAAGGTTGTCATTTTATAAACTACCTTCTTAGTGGAAAACTGGAGGGAAAGCGCCTTTTTCCAAGAATAGTTGAGCTGCTGCCCGGGGTGAAAAAAAGAAAGGACGTATCTTTTTATTCTCATCAAGGAGAAGAGTTCATTTACGTTCTAGAAGGAATCTTAACCTTAATTTTGAGAGATGGCCACCATGAATTGTTCCCTGGAGATAGCGCTCACTTTTCATCGGAGATACCCCACAATTGGGTAAATAACACGGCTAGAAAGGTAGTTTTGCTGGTGGTTAACTGCCCCAATCCCTTTGAAAAGACAATAGAACAATCTGAGTGAATCCTGGGTAGGAGAGTTGTTAATGTTTCCGATCAATATAAAAAAGATGAGATCAGATGCATGAATCATTCGATTTATTTGCCTAGTTATTATTTATTTCTTCTGATGATTATTCATCAATATAGATTTTTTCCTATGGAGCTGAAAGTTTGTCAAGCAATTATTTAAATTTAATATTTAATTAAAAGGAGGCGTTTATGAAATGGTCAAGGCGGAGTTTCTTGCGTAATCTAAGCCTGGGCTTTTTTGGGGCTGGATTAACCAAGTCATCGTTCCCTTCAGTTTCTCCACCGCTTAAAAAAGAAAACATCAAAGGAGACTCAGCAAAACTTCTGGTGAAAGACCCTGATCATCCTCAACCAGCCCCCAAAGGAGTTGATCGTCTTCCTTTAAGCTGGTACAAGAAGACGGTTAAACGCCTGAAGGAGAGAGTGGGCGAACGGGGTGTTGACGTTATTGTGATCGAAGATAGCTGGAATATGACTTATTTTTCGGGCTGTTTTTTAACCAAGACCGAGCGGCCATGCTGGTGCGTTTTTCCCGTGGCTGAGGAGGATGTCATCTACTGGTTTAGTCCAGGGCTTGACAATGAATTGGTTAAATCTTGGTGGTGTACCGAGATGAATTATTATTATGATTATCCCCATGCTAAGGGTGGCTATCCTGATAAGGGGAAGGTGGTTAAAGGTCACCGGGTTGATCTTTTTGAGTGGTTCCTCGAGGGGATGAAGAAAAAAGGCTATGCGGATAAAACATTTGGTTTTGATTCCGAATTTACTCCATCGCGGATGAAAAAGTTCAAGAAAGTGTTACCCAAGGCCAAGGTGGTTGATATTAGTGACATTTGTTTAAAGATGCGTATGGTCAAGACTCCAGAGGAAATTGCTCTTATTCAACGAGCTATGAACTACTTTAGTCAGATTCATGCTTTTGGCCGGGATTACCTTCTCACCCGGGGCACTGATGCCACCGATTTTGAAGTGGCCAAAGCTTGCGAAGAGTACGGAACCAACTTAATCATGCAGGATATCAAGCGCGATGGCCGTCCCCATAATGCCGTAGGAATTCGGGTAAGAATCGGCTGTCGTACGGGGCGAGGTACAGCCTATCCCCATCCCAATCAATTCCACCACAATAAAATAAAAAAAGGCGACGCTCTTCAGATTGCGGGCATCGTCACCATCGGTGGCTATGGTGGTGAACTGTATCGTTACTTCCAGCTTTACCCCTGGGATGATTGGCGGGAAAAGGTGTGGGAGGTAGTGACTGAAGCTGTGCGAATTCAAGAAAGAGAATCAAAAGCCGGCGTAACCTGTGCTGAAGTGGCTTACAAAGTCCATAAATTTCAAGTGGAGCAAGGAAAAGACATCCAGCGATTACTCTACCAGCGAGTGGCTCATGGGCAGGGGATGGAAGGGCATCAGCCTCCATTTATTGCTTTGGGAGATGAAACAGTCTTAGAAGAAGGCATGACCTTTAGTGTTGAACCCGGACTTTTCGATCCCCTTAACGGATTTGGTTATAACCCTAGTGATTGCCTTTTAGTTACCAGGAAAAAAGGCGTGTTAATGGGTAGCGTGCCTTATTCTAAGGAATGGATGTTCTTAAAACTGTAAGCCAAGAGGCTGTTTAGGTTATTAATTTGGCTGGGTTTTAATTGGGGGTGCTGTTTTTAATGGTTTTAATTTGGGGTCGAGCCTCACTAACTAATTGATAATAAACAAAATAACCCTAAAATACCCCTTAAATGAAGGTCTTATTTGCGATTTTTGCCCCCCAAAAATCGGGTTTTATCGGCAAAATGAGCAACTGGAATTAAATTAAGCTTTTTAATTCATGGTGAATGAAAAAATGATAGGGCGTTAACGTTTTTTTTGAAAAAATTGAAAGAAAAAATTGAAAGTGGGTAATATGTATAGCGTCCCCAGTTTTTTATGCATGTCCCCAGGAGGTAGGCCATGCTTCTCCGGTATTTTTAATTCGTGAGTGATTCAGGTTATTAAAATCCCTCAATCAAGTATGCTTTATTTTACCATTTAAATCTCTTTAGTCAAATTTTTACTGCCAATTGGGGGGCAGGTATGGTGTTAAAAATCAAGCAAGTTCTTGGTATCAGTTCTTGGTGTCAGACGCAGTGTTACTCACGGCCGAGTTCTTTAGGGCCCATAGAATCCGGCATATGGTGCCAGACGCCGTGTTAACCGAAATATTGTGTCAACCGAGATATTTTGCCAGACACTTTTATTGGATGGATGTCAGACACCGCGTGAAAATCGGTGTCGAAAATCGGGGTCAGACACTAATACTAGGTGGTTCTAAGAGACTGTGTAGGTGTTAGACACCGTACCCAGGATTGGTGTCAGACACCCTGTTAAAATGTTAAAACTTTAGCATTAGAATTGACATAAAAAAGATAGTTCAATTAAAACTCCGACTGGCGGGAGGATAGTCCTAATTCCGGCTCCCTTAACCAAGCCGGCTATCGTTCATCACACTCTATTTCTTTAAATTTCAAGCCCTACCCTCATCTGGCTCTGATGTCAGTTTTATTTATTGCCCCGGCTCTATTTTTGTTTATTTGATGCCGCTTCTCGACCTTTAGTTGATGTGGATTTAAAGACAGATGATTTAAATTTTTCTTCTCTAGTTGGGGCATCGAATTAACAAGAGTCCTTTCAGCGATTGATTATTTCTTCCAGGAACTTGACGGCTTCTTTATTCTTGGAGCGCCGCCGGGAGAAGATAATATTTTTAAGTAGATGAGGGTCCTTTTCCTGCCGGGCAATTTCAATCAGGGCCTGGTTGGCCTGGCGATACTTGATCAGATTGCCCAGAGCAAAAATGATATACCTCTTGAGTTTTGTTTCTTCCGGGGTGAGCTCGAAATAAAGGTTCCGGAAGAGAGGGATAATCTTCTGGCCTCCGACATGACTGAGCTGCAGGACGGCGATTTCTCGCAGGCAGATATCCCGACTGTTTTTGATAATCGAGATAAATTTTTCCTTTATCCTTTTGTCTTGGCTGGCATTAAGGC
>QMPV01000080.1 GCA_003648765.1 Candidatus Aminicenantota bacterium | reverse complement strand
GTATAACATCATCAATTTTACGAAAAAATAGGGTAAATATGTATTGTGTCCCAAGTTTTTTGGTGTCCCAAGTTTTTTTGAGCACACATAGTTGTCCCCATTTTTTGTTTATCCCGAGCTAATTTTAATTAATTTAATTAATGTCTGGCCAGAACTCGCCAAAAAATTGCCTAGGTTAAGGTCGCAAATCCTTAAGTCAAAAAGCCTCAGCGGCGGTAAAATAGAAACCTGAGCTACTCTTTCCCCAGGCGAAATCCAGGCGCAGGGTTAGTTTTTCTGCCTTATTATAAATGGCTTACCAGCCAGAATAGCTTGGAGCCACATCTTCCTTAACTTATAGAGTTGGGTCCTGGGGACTCCTAGTAACTCACAGGCCTTCTCTTCATTTAGGCGATGGTCATTAAAAGCCTCCAAGACTCCTTCCACAAATTCCTTAGTATGCCTTTTGTGAAACTGTTCTCCCATAGTAAAACCTCCTCTTCTTTTTCGGTTCTACCATGAGAGTCCCAATCCTCTCCATTCCCCTAATGTCTACTTTTATTCTTTACGGAACATAAAATAAATTTTATAATTGAAAAGGCACATAAATATTTTATAATATTCCTATAAAAGTAATTCAGTTATTGGAGTAAAAGAAAAGATATCAGCCCTCGTTTGACTCATCAGTATGAATAATGATTCACTTTTTAGACAAACAGCTTTTAAAATCAAATTTAAAGAGTCTTCATCATATTTACAACTTATTCTGACAACCATGTTAGTTTACATATTTAAAGTTATCTAAATAAAGCTAGCTCAACTAGACGGTAATTAAAATGAGAAAAAAAGCTTATATTTTCAATACAATCTTATCTTTTTTTCTGATAATTATTTTCTTCACCATTTTCCTAACATCCTTAACTTACCCAAGAACAAACATTCATCATTATAACATCATAAATGAATGGGGAGAACGCGAGGGGCTCCCCAGTAATAATATAAATGCAATAACGCAGACAACTTGCGGATACTTATGGTTGGCAACTAATGAGGGCCTGGTTCGCTTTAATGGCGTCAAATTCTTCATTTTCAACTCAAGTAACATCCCTCAATTTAGAACAAATCGAATTACTTGTCTCCTTGCTGACAAAGACGGTTCTCTATGGATAGGCACCGAAGGAGGGGGTCTCCTTCATTACCAAAATAATAAATTTAAACTTTATACTACCGAAAATGGCTTGATTAGTAATTATGTGACTGTAATTTTTAAAGACAGCACTGGAAATATCTGGATTGGCACACCTGATAACGGACTGTGTAGTTATAAAAATAATATTTTTACAAAATATGATTCAGATTCCGGTCTTACCAATACAAGAATTAGCGCTTTGTTTGAAGACGACACAGGAGCTCTGTGGGTCGGTACATTTGGAGGGCTATATATATTAAAAAACGACAAGTTAGAGAAAATAAAGATAGACAACTCCTTTAACGAAGCAATTATTTCTGAAATCTATCAAGACAGAAAAGGATTGATCTGGATAGGATCGAACAAAGGCTTGTTTATTATTAAAAACAATCAAGTTCTAAACATAATCGGAATGGACAATGGTTTAACTAACCAATGGATAAATTCGATTAACAGCGATCGTTGGGGAAATATTTGGGTGGGTTCTCATGATGGCTTACAAATTATATACCCAGACCAGAATAATCGCTATAAGATAGAAACAATATTGGAAAATTTTCCCGTGACAGACATTATGAACGACCCAGAACATTCTATATGGATAGCTACTATTGGTAAAGGGATCAAAATGTTCAGAGCCGGAAAATTTATTAGTTATACCCAACAAGAAGGACTTTCCCACAATGTCCCATTATCTCTATTTGAAGATGCAGAGAAAAAGATTTGGATTAGCTTTGCCAATGGAGACATAAATCTTTATAATGCTGCAAAAAACAATTTTTCTTTGATTCTCAAGGAAAAAATCAATTCAAGTGAATCAATAAGAGCTATGTGTCAGGATAACAATGGAAATATCTGGATTGGAAGCTACGGAGGAGGACTGTATAAATATGAAAGCAGTGGTCGTGTAAAAAGATTTTCTAAATCAGACGGTCTTATTAGCGATTTAGTACGAACAGTATTCTCCGATTCAAATGGAAATCTCTGGATTGGGACGAGGTTTGGGCTCTCAATCTTTGTTGAGGAAAAATTTATCAACTATACGACCGAACAAGGTTTGCCAAGCAATATAATTCTCTGTATTAATGAAGACAACGAGGGGAAAATTTGGATTGGAACGGGAAAAGGACTTGCCTATTTTATTAATAAACGATTTGAAACTTTTTTATTGAACAGCAACATATCCAGCTTGCCGATCCTATCTATTGTTCCGGATTCTTCAGGAGTCCTGTGGGTAGGGACTGAAGGAGGAGGATTAATTAGAGTTAAAGATCAAAGTCCATCTTACATCAACATCTCTAATGGCCTACCTAGCAATATAATTGCTAATATATTGGAAGATAGCCAAAATGACATTTGGTTAACTACTGACAAAGGCATAATTCAGACTACCAAAAAAGATTTGAGTTTAATTTTTGATAAACAAAAGAAAAAGCTTGACTATAAATACTATGACACATCAGATGGTCTCCCCTCATCTGAATGTGTAAAATATTCACAGTATTCTGTTTTAAAAAGTAGTGATGGCCTCCTTTGGTTCACAACCATGGGTGGACTGGGCATGATCGATCCTCAAAATATATTGATTAACAAAACACCCCCAAAAATAGTGGTTGAGGGGATAACTGTTGATGAAAATAAAATAATCTCTGCAACAAATGAAATGGTTCTATCCCCTAAGAATTCTGTTTCTATATATTTCGTCGCGCTAAGCTTTATATCCCCTCACAAAATAAAATTCCGTTATAAATTGGAAAACTACGATAAAGATTGGACTGAAATCCAACCTGGCAAAGATAGAAGGGTTACCTACCGAAAGTTGAAAACAGGTCGTTATGCTTTCTTAATCACCGCCTGTAATAGCGATGGGGTTTGGAATCCTCAGCATGAGGCTGTCTATTTAAATATAATAAAGCCTTTCACACAAACTTCAATGTTTTACCTGCTACTAACTCTAACGATTATATTTCTTGGCAGCTCTATTTATTTCCTTAAAGTCAAAAAACTTATAGCCACACCTTCCAAGAAATATAAATCTTCAACATTATCTCCGGAAAAAAAAGATGAATACTTAAAGAAAATCATTGAGGTGTTAGAAAAAGATAAAATTTTTATGGAAGAAAATATCACATTAAGAAAACTTTCAAAAACTCTTTCCATTCCTACCCATCACCTGTCTCAAGTGATAAACGAAAAGTTACAAAAGAACTTCAATGATTTAATTAATAGCAATCGGATTGAGGAAGCTAAAAGAAAATTGCTGGAATCTGATGCTCACGAAACTTCAATCCTTGAAATTGCCTACGAAGTAGGATTTAATTCCAAATCTGTCTTTAACCGCGCTTTTAAAAAATATACAGGCATGACCCCATCTCAGTTCAGAAAAAAAACTCAAGAGAACAAAACAAATAAAAATTCTAACTTTAATGGCTAATAAAAAACAGCAAAATTAATCAAATCTAAACCGCTGGAAATGCTCTGATTAACTCATATTCAAAATCTTACTTATCGCCAATCCTCCAATTCTCATTTCGTTTCTTCTTTCCCTAATAATGTATAAAAGTTATTGACGCTAGTGTATAGTATCATTCGTAATTATTCATTTTAGAAGGAGTCTTCGTAAACTCTTTACAAAGAAAAAAACAAATTGAAAGAAAAAGTTATTTACGATAGTAAACCCCTCCGTGTTTGACTTTACTATCTGAGCCCCCTTGGCTATGCTGTATTTCGACAGAATATATATTCTTTCTTATTAGCATCATCTGAAGTCTTTGATTAATAAAATTACTCCATTTTGGCCATCGGAACCGTCTGTATTTATCTTTCAGCTCATATTTTTTTTCATGGCAAGTATAACTGAATTTTCCCCGTATCAAATTGTAATCCAGCACTTATCAAGCCAGGAAAGGAAGAAAAATAGTGGTTGTTTTTCCTGGAGGAGATTATTACTGATACCAAAGAAAAAAGGATTATTCTTTATTCAACACAGTAAGAATGAGATGAGAAGGATATTTTTCATTGTGGAATACTTTTTGTCGGACTTTCCTGAAAAAACTGGCCTCCAGCGGGTTTTCGCCTGTATTAGGATTACGCGTATACTTGGGAAAATTACTGCTGGATACTTCCAATCGCAAACGATGCCCTCTTTTCAAAAGGATAGCAGTTGCCCCCAGATCTATGGTAATTTTATAAATCCGACCCGGTTCAACTGGCTCAAACTTCCGACGAGAATTTCGATAACCAAGCCTTAAAATTCCATCTTCGATGATCCGCGCATAACCATCCTTTCGAACCTCGACAAGCTTGGCCGTGAAATCCGTGTCTTTCCCTTCCGTCGACACAAAAAGAACGACTTTTATCGGCCCGATTATTTCCACATCCTGGGGAAAAGGATCAGAAGTATAGACTAAAACATCCTTTCTCTCTTCTACGGAACGCTGATCCATTATACCCAGGTTATTCCTGAAAAAATGGAAATTCACACCTCCCTTCGTCGGGACAGGATCCATTGGATCAAAAATATAACTGTCAAAGTCCGATCCTCCCTTTTGCTGAATGAAAGAGAGAACACCGTCTCCATTGATAGATCTAGCTCCCTTTTTACTGGATAAATACCAGCACTGACTGTGTGTCGCAGCCAAGGGAAAACAGGAAGCTTCGCGCCATTCATTCTTTCCCATAATGAAGATCCTGGCCGGGGATTCCTCAACAATTGGTGAATCTTTCCCTTTCAGCCAGTAATCAAACCATTGAAGGGACATTTGGAGAATGGATTGCTTGTCTATCCTCGCTGCCGGCCCAAAATCTTCCTCTCCGACAACCGTCTTCCCGGTCCATTGCTGATCATGATGCCACGGGTCAATAATCTGCTAAGTTCAGGATTCGTCAACATTTTCCATATGTCTGAAGTTCGCCGGACGTGCTTGGTGAGGATATTTGCAGGGCTTTGTGGTATCACAACTTCGGCAAAATCTGCAGGGGCCTGTGGTCATAGCGAACGCATTATAGTATCCATCAAGGAAAATCTCTTTCTCCATGTATATATCGGGGCCTATTTCTGGTTTCTGCAAAATATGCCTCAACACCCACTTCCTGCATTCTCTTGTTCATCTTGATCCATCTTCTCTTGAGGTCAGGATCGAAATTGGTCTTATTACATGGAAATTCATCACATTGAAAACAGAAGTCAATCCCTTTCTTCTTATAATATTCTATTACCCCACAATCCGGATATTTACATGTGCCCTCTCGACATCCCTTGCAGTCACCTTCGGTTAAATAGATGAGCAATTCTTTAAAGGCAGGATAATTTTCAAATACAGGAAGAAATTTTGAGAATCTCTCTGCATATTTATCAAATGAACCCATGAGTTCCTTAAGCTTCAGGCTCACCTTTCTTATCTCTCCATCTTTATAGGCAAAACACTTGTAACAGTTCAACCCACAGGGTGCAAGTACTTTCAATATATCCCTATACCTCATTTTATCCTCTTTATTCTTGATAATTTTTTGATATCTCATTATATCGAAAACAATCTATCGTATGATCATTTACCATTCCTATTGCCTGCATAAATGCATAGCAAATGGTAGGCCCTACAAATTTAAATCCTCTTTTCATCAAATCCCTGCTCATTGCCTCTGATTCTGGAGACCGTGATGGAACTTCCTCTATTGTTTTCCAGGCATTTTTCTTCGGCTTTCCTCCTACAAACTGCCAGATATAAGCATCGAAGCTGCCAAACTCTTTCTGGATGGTCAAGAATGCTCTGGCATTCTGGATAGTTGCTTCAATCTTGCGTCGGTTGCGAATGATTCCTTCGTCTGAAAGAAGTTCTCTTATTTTCTCTTCGTCGTATCCAGATATCTTTCTGGCATCGAATTTATCAAACGCCCTCCTGTAGTTTTCGCGTTTTTTTAAAATAGTCGACCAGCTTAATCCTGCTTGTGCTCCTTCTAAGATAAGAAGTTCGAATAATTTTTGATCATTATGTTCGGGGACACCCCATTCTCTGTCATGATAGTTTTGTAAGAGTGGATCCTCTGACGCCCATTCACATCGTCTTCTCATGAATTCTCCTCCTCATAATTTTTAAGTTATAAAAAATCAAAAGGCAAAAAATATTACAAATAGACAGACATTTTGGATATTATCAGAACATTACTGGGTCATTTCTAAAAGATATTTTTTTAGCAGATCTCAAGGCTTGAATGTAAACGACCAGAATCCAAAGACAGCAAACAGGAGAAAGTTCGAGGGAAGGAGGATTGGGTGCCGCCCAAAGATTAAGTGTGGCTGTTACTGTGAATAACATTATTCCGATAGAGCCGATAATCTTCCCAAAATATTTATGATTTAGCATAGCGTACCCAAGCAGAATCCAGGCAGAAAAAAAGAAAATGTCGAAAGCTATATCCAGACCGTAATCGATGTATCTTAGTCCACGATAAAGATATAAGATCATTTCTCCTTGATTGGGGGTTGATTCCAGAAATAGTTTTCCCATTTTGGTCATGGTCGTTCCCTGGACTATAGACATCGCTACCATAATGACACTGGCAAGAACTCCGAAGGTATAGCCAATGGTCACCGTCACTCTTTTTTTGTCGTAAGAAAGCATTTTGTTGAGTCCAATAAAGCCTGCGGCAAGAAGAAGAAGAGCGAATGCCCCTAGAAGATGGCTGCCCATAGATATCTGCCTGTAAGGAAAGCTTCCCATTATTGAAAGAAACTCGCCGGTAGATTTGACTAATTAATGAAATTTGGGCTGCCAATACAACTGTTCAAGAAGCCCGGCAACACCTAAAAAGATTATACATCCAGCAATACCACAGATCGACCCAACCAAGATAAGCCTTCTATCATAGTTCATCTTTTAAGTTTTCCTCCTCTCATAATTTATCTTTTAAGTTTTCCTCTTCTCTATTAATCACGAATTCGGTTGCATATGAGTTCCATGGTGTTGTGATCTTGAGCTTTTTGTCATCTCTCTCCAGGGTAAGCTTGACCGGCTCATTTTCTGGAATGTGCTTAACCAACTCCTTGATTGAAGCAGGAGATTTTATTTTTTTTCCGTTTATCTCAAGTAGAATGTCTCCAGAACGCAATCCGGCCGCATAAGCAGGACTTTCTCGGTCAACAGACAGGACTTTTACCGGGCCACCAGGCGGACCGAAATTGAGTATTCCAAAATACAAGCGGCGCCCCTTTTTTTTCTGAATGCTTAAGCCGGCCTTATCTAATATTGGATAAAATTCAAGAACAAAGTCTTTTCCGTAAAGCTTTTTATAGCTTGGGAAATAATTATCTCCCAGGACTTCTTTGATTGTCTCCTCTACTTCTTCATGGGAGTAGGTATGACCATTGTCTTTATAATTGTATCTTTTAATCATCAGTTTAAGGATATCGTCAAAACTCTTTTGACCCGATGATATTTTCTTGATCAATAAGTCAAGAGCAAAAGCTACACAACATCCTTTGCTGTAAGTAAGTTCAAAGGCGTCCTTGTTGAAATAATATTGTCTGGAAATTTCATCCAGGTTAAGCTCTCGTAAAGAGTTGTGATAAGTTGTTGCGAATTGTCCGGTCATGAAATTAAATAATTCATTTTCGTTTATAATTCCTGCGGCTACCATGTTTTTATACTGATAATAACGGGTTATTCCCTCTGTAAACCAAATAAGCGAATAGTCATCCTGGGCCCTGCTTAAAGGAGGCCCCTCAGTTCCGTTCCAGAAATGGAAGATTTCGTGAAAGATGTGGGATTTCTTATCTAACCATCGAGGGTCATTAAACCGGCGGCTGTAATTAAGACAACTTGACCATTCTAGAAAATTTCCGCTTCCTTGACCGGGTCGTTCAAAAATGAAATGAAAAAGGACAAAAAATCTATTACAAGGAAAAAATTGAAATATTTTGTATGATGCATTTAGAGCTTCAATGATCACTTGGTTGAAATCAGCATCAGGGGCAGGACCTTTGCCTAGAAAGACGGTTTCCAGTATCAGGCCTTTTATTCTTGTGGAATACGTCCTGTAAATCCCAAGACCTATTAGGCCAGAATTGAGATTATTGATTTCCGGAGGTTCAACGTGAATCATTCTGGAACCTGTTCCCCAACTGGTGGCGACCACCCATTCCGGCGGCGGAGCAAAACGGATCCCGATCTTCTCGATCTTGATGCTGTTTTCTTCAAGATACCACTCATCGGGATGGATGAAAACAGAGGATGCAGGGAAATAAATGTGGTTTTCATCCCGATAAGGCAGTCTGACCATATTCAAACTCGAGTATGGGAATCGGGTATTTATGGAATAGTCGATCTCGATTTCCGAAGAATTTATAGGAATCTCCCACAGGAATTCATTGATTTTCTCTATGCCGCAGATCTCGCTTCCATTGGAGGAAATAGTGATATCCGGGATGAGATCGTCGAGCTTTTCAACGCGGCCGTAATTGGCCGTCATCCTGAGAAGAAGAGATTCTGTTTGTATTCCGGAAATTACGGCCTTTACAGAAAATTTTTCCTTGTTTTCAAGGTCTACCGAGATTTTGTAATCAATGTTTAAGCTTTTTGCATCTTTTTTTTTGAAGGGTGCTCCATCAAGATAAACATAATTAAGGACGATAAAAAAAACCATGAATAAAGGCAGATATAAATTGATCGGTTTCATGATGAACATGCTCCAGGTTATTTGTTTTTTAATTTTTCCTTTAAAAAACTGATGTTCCGGTCAATTTCACTTTTTGAACAGATCTTTCCATGGCCAGGAACAATGTTAATGATATCCAGTTTTCTCAGACGCTCAAGATGTTCTATCCATATTTTCCATGCCTCCGGCCCACCGAACTGAGTCGCTAAAGGACTTCCTTCATAAACGGTATCACCCGCAAAAAGAGTTTTTGATGAAGGATGGTAGACCGATATTTCATCAGGAACATATCCGGGTGTAACCAATAGATGGATTTCATCTCCATCGATGTTAAGTACAGTGTCTTGCTCGATTTTTTTATCAGGAGGATATATGATCACATGTCCAAGGATTTGATCGGCCTTTTTTGAATCCCAACCCATTCTGTCAGCTATGAATTTCTTGTAGTACCCCTTATCTCCACGTAGTTCTTCGGCAACTCCTATGTGAGCTATAACCTGCGCTCCTTTTGCCCTAAAAATCCTCATTCCGAAGACATGATCGGAATGATGATGAGTAAGAATGAGGCATGTTTTTTCGATGTCCTTCATGTATTTCACGGCAGTTTCCCACAGGAACTTTGCTGAAGCTAAGGTTTGTCCCGAATCGATGAAGATAACACTTCCGGATGTAAAAATAATCCCGGCATTGGTTGTGAATCCTTTATCGATGGCCGTATGGTAAAGACCGGTTACAGCCAAAATATTTTCATTCAACTGATGGACTTCGGGATTTCCGAGTTCGGGTTTCAGTACTTTTTGTCCCTTTCCTAAAGCAACGATAGAGAGCATCAGGCTTATAGTCATTAACCAGAGAAAGATTGCGATAAATAATCTTTTCTTCATTAAGAGCTTTTTTCCTATATGGAATTTATCATATTTCATGATTTTATCCTTAATACCCGGTTAAATTTTAAATGCCTTTATCCAACTTTCTTCTGATTTCTTAAAACGGCTTCCAGGTTGCGGGGCAGCTGTTTCAAGTATTCCGTCAGGCTGAGTTTTTCAAGCTTATTCAACGTGAGGGCCGGCAATTCGTTTTTTCCTAAACCATCGAGAATCATTGAAGTTTCTTTTTCTGAAAAATGCTCCCTGGTTTCTTCCCAGTTAAGGATATGTTTATTGGCCGGACAGATTGATTGGCAGCGAAGACAACCCACCAGGCAGTGATGCCACTC
>QMPV01000079.1 GCA_003648765.1 Candidatus Aminicenantota bacterium | reverse complement strand
TTCATCAGAAGCGGCGGAAATCACTGTCACTTGCACTGCTCCCAATAAAACTTTCAATATTGCTGGCCTGGAAATGGGTAACGCCATTATTCCGAATCACCGGCTCCGGGCTCGCTTTCAGCAGGCCCTTCTTAAAGCCGGTCTCTTCTTGGCCAATACTTTCGGTGTTGTGGCGACTGAGGTGGCTTACCGGGAAGGCGAGAAATGGTTAACCGCAGTTATCAATTATATCCACCAAAACTACCTTTTTCTGCAAGAATATTTTGGCCACTACTTACCTGAAATAAAAATTACCCCTCTGGAAGGAACTTATCTCGCTTGGCTCGACTTTCGAGCCTTCCACCTCTCCGACAAAGAACTCCAGGAAAAACTTCTCCGAAAAGCTAAAGTCTGGCTCGATGAAGGGCCTAAATTTGGTCAAGGAGGACAAGGCTTTCAAAGACTCAATCTGGCCTGTCCTCGAGGGCTCTTGGAAGAAGCTCTCGAACGTATCGTTAAAGCCTTTCGAAGCTAGTTCTAGGCGTAATCGAGAACCAGGTCTGCTTTTTCTTTGTCCTATATCTTCAAAAGTCCTCTGGCGAAATTTGAGAGCAGGTCTTCACCTTTCGCCTTTGTTTTACTTATAAGATAGAAATTTTACTAACTCGAGCTTACATCCATTTTTTTGGCCTCAAAGGTGAAAGGTTAAGACTTGAACCCAACTAACTTGGACCATAGGCTTAGATAAAAAAAGTCATCATCCACATTGGGCTTGGCTGGACAGGAAATAGGCATACTGAAGAGATCATTTTACCCAAGTGATTGTGGCCTTGAAGACCTAGAAGCAATCAAGAACAACTTTAGGCCGAAGAAATTAATTGAAAACCTAGCCACCTTTAAGCTCCTCCCTTTAAAGATCTCCGGAAAAGTAACCTTACGTGGGAGAACAAACAGAAGCTGAGAGAAATGGACTCTAAAGAAGCTCTTTTCTTCTAAACCAAGTCATCCCTTCAGATGTCCTCTGGTGTTCCAAAAAAGCTAAAGAAACAAGGTTGTAAAAAAACAGCTTTAATTATTTTCTTTTGGAAGTAAACTTTCTGCGTTAGCTGCTTCTTTCAGCCCTAAGGAAAGCCACTTGACCAGTTGAACCAATATCTCAGGAGAAAGTCTCTCCGGTTTATCCTGGGGGGTATGAATAAAACTCTCACGGCCGCTCACTTGAAAATCAAGAGCCGGAATTCTCTTCTTTTTAAAAAACAATGCATCCCGACGAGGCCAACCTTGATCGACCAAATTTGTTGGCGAAACTTGGACAGCTTTTGGTGTAAGTCTCTGGCGGTCAAAATATTTCCAAAGATAGGGATAATCAAGGGCTCCCCTAACTCTTAAATATTCACCTCGGCCTACTTCATCTAAATTAAGATACAAAACCGTTTTCTTAAGAGAAACAATGGGCCGGCTCAAATAATACTCAACTCCTCGATTACCTTGTTCCGTTCCCCCCCAGCCCACAAAGAGAATGGACCTTTTCAATTTGACCTGACTTTTGGTCAAGGCCTCAGCTATTCCCAACAAAACAGCTATGCCTGAGGCATTATCATTGGCTCCGGGCACAACCTCATAACAAAAACCCACTCCATCAAGGTGGGCCCCCACTAAGATATATTCTTGAGCTAGTAAGGGGTCGTTTCCGGGAAGAAGACCCAAGACATTGTATCCCTTGCCTCGTGGATAGTGTTCGCTGAAATTTTCAATACGAAATCTTTTTCTTGTCCGAAATGACTGGGGTTGACGTGACTGTTTTATCTTTTGAAGGGTAGCTTGATGGGTGCGTCCTGTCCGGGCAAAGAGCACTTTAGTCACTGCCTCACCTACCTGGGCCACTCGAAAACCAGGAACATAATCAATATCGGGGTTAATTTCAAGGCGATTAAAAAGCATCCCCCGGGCTCCATGAGCTACAGCCATCTTGATTTTATAACGGGGAGAAACATAAGCTTGCCAATCAGGCCATTCTTCCGGATTGTCTTCATATGAAACCGGCGCTCCTGGCTCCACAAAGACAATTTTTCCTCGGACATTCACTCCTCGGTAATCATCATAGTTTAGTTCAGGAGCAGTGATGCCATAGCCCACATAGACTACCTCCGCCGTGATAGCTCCATCAGCTGATTGAGAACCAGGATAGTATTCCTTTTCATAAATAAATTTCCTCTTTTTAGGTCGGGAACTCGGTCCATAAAGATACGCCAGTTCACCGCCCACAAAAATAACTGTATAAGGATTGGGAAAAGAAACCAGATAATCTCCAGACCGGCTCGGGGGTTGCAAACCCAACTCTTTAAATTTTCCGGCCAACCAGCGCGCCGCTGCTCGATATTCAATTGTGCCGGTCAAACGTCCGGCGTATTTTTCCCCGGCCAACGTTTGAACATAGTCCATCAACCGGGCCGAGGGAATCTGCTCTAGAACTCTCTCCAAGACCAATTCACTGGAAGTAACCGCCTCCTTCATTTGAAAACTGCAGACGGTTAGCGCTAGAAGTAAAGCAAAACAACCAATATAATTTAATAACTTCATTTGAATACCTATTTTCAAATTATTTTCAAAAGTCTTACTCTCATCCAAAATCGTTTTTTCTAACTGAGCCTTTAAATTAAATAAATCTTTCCCTCAGGTCAACATTTTCTCCCTACTGAGAGAAAAGTTCAAAAGTTCGGGCAACTGAATAATCTTTAAAAGCCAGATGGATGGCCGCTACTCCTAACCAGAGTTTGATCACTTTAACCCGGCTAAAACCGGCCAGCTGAAGAACTTCACTTAATTCTTCTGGCGAAAGAAACCGGGGAATAGTGGAAGCCAGATAAGCATAACCAACCTTTGAACCTGATATTTTTCGACCTAAAGAGTTAACCGCGAAACGAACATAAGTGTGAAACAATTGCCTTAGCCAGGCCGGACGAGGTTGAGAAGTCTCTAAATTAATAAAAAGGCCTCCCGGCCGAAGGACTCGATAAATCTCCCGGAAAAATGGCAGAAGAGTCTCAGGGGTCAAACCAAGATTCCGAGTGGCAAAGGAAATACTGACACCCGCCAAAGCTCCCGCCGCAAAAGGCAGATGTCTCACATCAGCCTGAATAAACACTAGAGGAAGGGCCATTCTGGAGGTTTTGCTGCGGCGAGCCTGATGGAGCATTTCCCAACAAAAATCAAGCCCGACTACCAGGGCCGGAATTGACCTAAAAGATTGAAGATGCCCCTTGGAATTGTTCTTTTTTCTCCTCTCATCAGTGGTTAACCTTAAGGAGGATAGCCCGGAAGAAATCCTGGAAGGACTATTCTTACCTAATTTATTGCTTTTGGCATCTTTATGAGAGATATTTTTGGCCCAGACTTTAGCTATATTAAAGGCCATTTCTCCCGTGCCAGTACAAATATCTAACCAACAGCTTCCTTGCCGAGAGCCAGCCAGACGGGCCGCCCGACGTCGCCAGTGAATATCTAGACCCCAAGTCAAAAGATGATTAATCAACTCATAGGTGGGAACTATCTGGGAAAATATTTGCTGGACTCCTTTTTTCACTCAACCTCTCTTCTCTTCAATTTTTCCTTTTTAATCATGCATCTTTTCCCCTAGTTTGGCCACTTTTTTCTATTTTAAATTCTACGAAACCAAAAATTATCTTTACAACCACTCTAATAATCACCACATTCATTATATAGAGCAAAGGAACAGGCAAATTTAGAGACAACCAATTTAGAGACATTATAATTATATAGGTTTAGGGTCTGAGTCCATGGAAACTTGCCGTCAGGTCTTCAACTTTCACCTTGAGGATAGGTAAAATTTAGGAAGAAATTAAGTGATTAATCAGAGCCATTCATCCTGAGTGAAAGTGAAAGGTGCAGATCTACCGCCAAACTGGTACCATATCTTCAGGTAGCCAACACCGCTATAAACCATATAAAAAATATCACTAAGAGGAGGAAAACATGAATCTCAATAAAAGATTTCTCTCCTGGCCAAAAAAACTTCTGAATTATCGCTCCTCGATTTGTTTAAACTGGCTAGTCTTCCTAGGAATAGCTTTTCTGCTTAGCTGGAGTTGTGCCCCTCATTTTCATTTTGACCTGTTGGGTGAGGAAAAACTGAAAGAAGTCACTTTGGTCTCCCGGCCTACCAAAAATAAAATTTTGGTAGTGGATGTCAGTGGTTTTATCGGCACCAATCTTAATCCTTCTCTTTTCCAGCGAGAAACAAATCTAGTCGCCAGTGTCTCGACTCGCCTGGAAAAGGCTCGTCAGGACAAGGATATTCGGGCAATTATCCTCCGCTTGGATTCCCCCGGGGGCGAAGTCACGGCGGCCAATATCATTTATGAAGAAATAAAGCGATTTCGCCAGGACACAGGTAAACCGGTGGTGGCTTTAGCTTTGAGTCTGGCGACTTCCGGCGCTTACTATATTGCCGCAGCTTGCGATTCGATCATTGCCCATCCCTCAACAATCACCGGCAGTATTGGGGTTATCTCTCTGTTTCCCGATATCCACTCCCTCCTGGAGAAAATTGGGATTAAGGTCAATGTAATTAAATCCGGTCGTCATAAAGACTCCGGCAGCCCCTTGCGGCCTCTGAGTCAGGAAGAAGAACGACTTTTCCAAAATATTATAGATGAGTTGTATCAACAATTTTTAGAAGTCGTTCTCCAAGGAAGACAGGGACGAATTAATCGCCAAAAACTATTGTCTCTGGCTGATGGCCGAATTTTCACCGCCTCACAGGCCTTGGCCGAAGGCTTGATCGATAAAATCGGCTATTTCAAAGACGCCTTAAAAGAAGCCCTGCGTTTATCCGGACTCCGGGAAGCCCGGGTAGTCACCTTGACTTATTATCCTAAACGGAAAAACAACATTTACTCTTTGGCTAACTTTCGGCCCCTCCTGAAAAAAGAAAAAGAAATTATTCCTTTATGGGATAGTCTTCACCCCGGGTTCTACTATCTCTGGTTGCCCTCTTGGGTAGAAAAAGAACTTCCTTAATCACTTTATCACGCCAAGAGGTCAGCCTCAGTTGGCCACTTTTCTAGGGAAAACTTTGGTCTTATCTGATCTTCTTAAAGCTGTTCTCTCTCCAAAAAGGACAGAGGGAACTCCCCTAACCTTCCCTTCTCACCCTCTGGCAGTCCGAGCCGAAAAAGGTAACTCTTAATTAAGTTAAAAATCGCTCTAATTAAGGCCTTGGTGCTTTCTGGGCGTGGCTGAGGAAAAGACCATTGAAGAGGAATTTAAAAGTGGCGTGAGGTTGGCCACGGAAGGTAATTTCTGGTCCAAAGAGGTAGAGCCGACCCTGGCCGACAGGACAATCGACTACAGCTAAGGTATCTTTTAAATAATGTTGGCCCCAAGCCCAGCCACTGCGTAGGGGCTGGTCACTATCAAACCAAGCCACTCCTTTAAAACCCTGAAGAGTCGCTGCTGGCGCCAGTCGAAAAGCTGGACTGCGATTGAAGTAAACGTCCACGTGAGAAGGCAGGCCGTAAGCAAGGGGTTGGGTATTGTCCACTCTAACTTGAAGAATCGACCCGGGAATAAAGAACTTATCCCGGGGTAGCGGTCTTTCCCCACCCTCTGGTAGCTTCTCGGTTAATGCATTCAGCACAGGAAGATGGAGATGATAAGCGAGGTCAGTGGAACTGCCAATGGTCAAAATTGTTCCGCCGGCCTCGAGAAATTTTTTCAACTGGGGAATAGTTTTCTTGACGGTCACCGAACCCAGGCGGGAACGATATTTCTCAGGCACCTCTTCTGGTTTTGGCGGACTAAAAAAGCTATATCGCCTATCTTGCGTACCTCTAAAGCGAGGAATACCTCCGCTAACGAATATTAAAACATCAAAATCTTTCTTTAAATTCCCCGCATCCATTCGGGGCGGAAAGACAACCTCAAAGTCAAATTCATACTGCTCTAGCAGCCAGCGCACCCAACCCGAAGCCATCGAACCCCCATAGCGATCCCAAAGTCCGATACGAGGCCGGCCAAGCCGCAAGACCATTCCTTGGGGCAAGCTATCTACGCCATAAAAATTAAGCCCCACCTCAGCGGCCAGCTGTTCCAGCAAAGGCTGGAGCTTGTCTTTCTTCTCAATAAAAATCGAACCAGGCGGGAAGGTCACTTGACCTTTTTTATACGGTCTCGTCAACCAAGCTACTCTGGCCCCAGCTTGAAGTAAGCGATTAACGGCCAGAGCTGCATCATTTATTCGATGATCAAGTAACCAGCCCACCTTAGCCTTGCCGATAATTTTTCCGGCTGGAGGCTGAGCCAGGCCTTCTATTTTTTCCACTGGAGCCTCAAAGCCATCCAGTATCCGGTCAAACTCCACTCCCATCTGGTAAGCCAGTGTCCAACCCGCACTGTCATAAGGTGGATTGGGGGGCCCACCAGGATAAAGGCGGTCATCAGGATGATTCTGGGGCTCAAACATAGAGAGAAGGTGAGGGCGAAAAGCCTGAGCTGTTTTAATCACATAGGAACCGGCCGGATAGGTTTTCCCCTGAACTTCAAAGGAGCTTGTGGCCCGATGGACCACAATTCCGGTTTTAATCAGGGCATTAACAAATTTGGTAGCCGTCAAAAAATCTACTTGGTCAGCCGGGATGATATAACCTCGAGGATCTCGCTTAGCCGGATCCCGAAGCATCTCCAAATATTTCTTGGGATACCCCCGATTTCTCCCGGAACCCACCATTTTTGCTTTATCTTTCTTAATGGCTTCTTGAACCGCCTGGATAAGACGCGGAACTATTGTCCAATTATCTCGACTGCCTTTAAGGATTGAATTGCGTCCCATTTGGTAAATGTTATAAAGGAATTCCTCTCGATGTTTAGAGGCCACATCAAGCACTGCCCGATCAGCGGTCAAGGCATATTCAACTGACTGTCGGAAATGCCACTTCTGCGGCCAGATGGGGAAAGGATAGTCATTCCGGGGGAGAAGCTTTTCTGGTCGGAAGGGGATTTCCATAGGAGTGGGACTACCGATGGTTTCAGTTAAAATACCAATCATATTATGGAAATAAACTGTTGTCCGCAGGCCACCATTCCACCAGGTGGAATAAGGCGCGCCTGAACGCATAATCGCCCCGGGTTTCCCTTCCTCGACAAAGCGGGCATGCATAGCTGTACCGACAAGTTCTATCCCCAAAGGAATAAGGGGATCATACACATAATTAAAGGGATCCCGAAAGGGAGGGGCAAACAACACTGTGCCGGCCGGGCCGGTTTGATGATGATTGTAAACAATTTGGGGAAACCACTCGTGATAAAAAACGCGGCAAACAGCTTCTGTCTCTGGTTGGGTCACCATGTAAAAATCGCGATTGTTATCATGGCCAATATATTTATGGTAAAGGCGAGGCAACCCCCTTAATGTGCGTTTCTGAGGTTCAGAATGGCGCATATACCAATTGGAAACCAACTCCATTCCATCGGGATTGGGATTACAAACGAGAAGAATGACATCATTTAAAATCCGGAGCGTCTCCTCGTCGTTCCGACTAACCATTTGATAAACCAGTTCAATCAAGTGTTGAGCTCCTAGCACCTCGGTGCCGTGGAGTCCCCCATCTATCCAGACCACGGCTTTACCTTCGGCGGCCAAGGCTCGAGCCTCTTCATCGGTCAAACCTTCCGCTAAAGCCAGGCGGCGGGAAATTTCTTTATAGCGATCAAGATTTTTATGATTTTCAGGGGAAGTAATAATGGCCATAATCATAGGCCGTCCTTCAGCTGTCCGGCCGATAGTGGTAAGTTTTAACCGCGGCGATTCCTGGGCTAACTTCTTCCAGTAAGCCACCATCTGGGTATAATTAGCTAAACAATAATCGTCTCCAATATTGAAACCAAAGTGTTCCTGGGGAGGAGTGATTCTATTCTGAGAGTAAAGCCCTAAAGGCCACGTCAAAAGAAGTATCAATAAAAGCAGAAGGCCTCTTCTTTTAATTAAAAAGCTTGACCCAATCATAACCAACTCCTTTAAATTAATTCTAAATATAAAATTTTAGGGAGAATAAATTTGGTCGGGGAGTTAAAAGCTGATAAGAAAAGAAAAAACCGGGGTGCTTCTGCCCCACGCCTAAATTTTGCATGAAGGAAAGATATAACAAACCTCCTGCCCTTAGTCAATAAAAGGGGAGAAAGAAATACTCATTTGTTTTTAGCCTAATAATAAAAAAAGACAAAATTAATCTCTCTGGTTTCTAGGGAGCCTCTTTGGGCTGAAAATCATCTCCAAAACCCCGATAAAAAATAAAGAAGGCCTACTTTAAGCTGAGGTTAGGAATAAAAACACGGGAGGCCAGCTTGGAAAGAGATAGGATAATCGAGATGATTAATAGTCATCATCTCACCAGCTTTTTCCTCAGAAACACATTTTCTCTGGAAGGCTCATTTGGTTTGCTTCTTCCTTAGATATTTGACTATTAAAATAAAATATTATAACTTCTTTCCATCTACAGAGGAGTCAGCTATGAAGAAAAAAAAGGGAAATATATTGGGGCTTAGTCTCAGTTTCCTGCTACTTTTACCTTTATCAATCAGGGCCCAAAGCATTTCCATTTCCTTGGGTCTGGGGACTCTTTTAGGTGGCGGTTTCAGCGATGCTTGGACGTCTACCACTGATTTTTATAAACAAAGCATTCAGCCGACCCAAAAAATTAATACCGGTCTTGAATTTTATGTAGAATTGGTTCTCATGGCTAATGACAATTTCGGCTTGGCAATCGGAGGTAGTTACCTTAATCGTTCTCTAACCGGAAATAAGGGGGTTTTCCGCTTCCCTGAAACTTCCGCACTCCAAGGTCACTTTTCTTATACTCCTGAACTAACTACTTCTTTGGTCCCCTTTTACGCCAGTCTCATCTATTCAGCCCCTTTTCTCTATAAAGCCCGCATAAATCTCGCCGCCGGAGTCGACTATTATCTTGGCAGCTTGCGGTGTTATTACGACAATTTGGAATTTAACTTCAGCCAACCATTCAGCGGCTGGAATTACTATGCCCATCTCTATGAAACAACCAATATGAAAACCTTTGGTTACCACGCGGGGATTGGCCTGGAACTGGAACTTTCCAGAAATTCCTTTTTTATGTTTGAAATATTCTTCCGACAGGCCAAATTTACAGATTTTTCCACCAAACTAAAGGAGGGGGCCAATCTACCTTACATGGGAACGGGTCCAGGCGGAGAAACTCAAGAAGGAGTAAAAGTTTTTCTCTATGGGCAAAAATATAGCGGCGCAGAAGAATGGGGTGATGTCTTGTACTTTATTAATTCCCTTGATATCACTTCTCTTTCTCTCCGAGGGGGAATCAAAATAAGATTTTAGGAAAAGCCCTAAAATTTAAAAATCGAAACCATCTAAAAACAACCTGACTCGGATTCCACCTTTTATTCTTTGATAGCTAGGTTCATAATGGGACTAGGTTTTCAGCTTTCATTTTAGAGACATATTCAAATGGAAATAAATGAAATTGGTGAACCAATAACTAACACAGGTGGAGGGTCTCAAGGTGCAGGGAATGACAAAGGTGTATGGTGTCTGACACCCCAGGCGTAGGGTGTCTGATACTGAAAAATTATGCGACACACCATACTTGTTGGTGTCTGTACTTGTTGGTGTCTGACAATATTTGTGGGTGTCTGACACCAAAATGTTGGACCCAGTAGCTGCCCCCCATTTATCAAGAATCCTTAAAATCTAGAGGCAGGGGCCTACTGAGAAGGAATCAGTTCCAACCAAGTCGGAACAAACTGATTCCTTTCCCCCTAACTTCCTTAAATCTTCCTTAAATCTTAATTTTACTTCCTCAGCCAAGTCATCCCGAGGCAGAAGAACGGTCTGAAATGAGAATAATTTTTAATTAATTACTATTATTTATTGATAATAAATTTAATTTATGTTAAGATTGAAATTGTATCTTTTTTTAACTTCCCCGGCTATTCTCGTCAGCATTTTCCCGAGTATTTTAACTATCTAAAGACCTCTCCTCTCAAGATCAAATTATCCCTCTCCTGAGGCTGGGTAAAGCCAAAAGAAACTTGCTTGCCTTTTAGAAAATTCTCCTCTTTTTATAAATCGAGTCTTCAAAAAAAATTCTATCTTTCTGTCTGATTTTCTTTCTAAATTCTAAGGCCAGCTTATTAAAGCTCTTTAGGAAAACTAAGGGGTCTTTTCTTCTTATCCTGCCTCTTGACAATCATCTGGCCAAAAATTAAATTCATTTTATAATGAAAAAGGGTACTATTTTTGGGATAACAATAATTCTGGTTTGGTTGGTCAGCTCGTGTGCCCTGCCTCAAAAGAAAAAAGTTCATCTTTACTATGGAGAACAGCCCCCGCCCCGGTTTATTCGGGTTATTGAAGCTTCTCCTCAAAAAGTCACCTTTGAAATCAGAATTAAATTCACTCAAAGCCATCTCTATCATATCATTGCCGATGCCAACGATAATTTCATCGCGGAAGGCTGGTTCCCCACGGCTAAAAATCCTCGAGGAATTTACACCGTGACTCTGCGGCCTAAAAAAGGGCTCACCTTCCAGCCAGGCCAAACTTATTTTTTATGTATTGGCGAGCAAAATCCGGAACACATCCTCTACTACAGTTCTAACT
>QMPV01000078.1 GCA_003648765.1 Candidatus Aminicenantota bacterium | reverse complement strand
TCAAGAAAAGATTTTCCCAATAAGGAATCCACCTTAAAAGAGCCATGTTTTTCCAAAACTGGATTTATATATGTAAAGTTGCCTTTTTGATCCAAAGTGAATATTACATGGTTAACATTTTCTACCAGATGCTGGAACTTTTGTTTGGCTTCGCGAAGTTCTTTTTCAATTTTTTTTCTCTCGGTAACATCTCTAATAATGCCCATATTAGCGGGTCGCCCTTCAAATTCAATTAAAGAAGCCGAGATTTCGATGTCTTTTATTTCCCCGTTTTTGCACTTAATTTTTGTTTCATAAACAGAAGGACCGGCTTTTTGGAGCATTCTTAGCCTATGTCTTTCTCTAATAACTTCTTTCTCTTCTGAGGGAAGCCATTCAAAAAACTTTTTCTGTTTAATTTCGTTCAGAGAATAGCCGAATATTTCCTCAACGGCTTTATTGGCAAATTTACAGAGACCGTCCTGGATAATGACAATTCCATCTTTGGCTTTTTCGATCAGCGTGGCATACTTTTCCACCTCTTTTCGGAGAGATTCAGACCATTTTTTCTGCTCAGTAATGTCCCGGGCAATTCCCAGAAAATTTTCAGTCTGAATTTTATTTATTTTTAAAAGTTTCAGAGTTATTTCCAGAGGAATGAGAATGTTATTGGCCGAAGAGAAAGTAACTGGAAAAAAGATCACCTCGGGAAATTCCATGGCTTGGGCCATTTTTTGCTGAAGATTCTTTTTCTCTTCGGGGTGGATAAAATCAAATAAGTTGCTGGCCAATAATTGGCTTTTAGAATAACCGGTGATTTTCTGAGCCGCGGAATTAATAAAGAGAAAATTCCCTTTTGGGTCAATTAGAAAGATTATATCTGGTGAGTTTTCAATAATTTGGCGGTATTGATCCAAGGGCAAAATTATTCCTTCTGAAGGAGAGGTGTATTTGTCAATATATTCTCGGGCCATTTTCTAACAAGATAAGAGAGTTGTATAAAGAAGTAAATCCTCTCTTCAGATGAATCTAGTAGTGAGTTTTTCCTGTTTAAAGTAATCTTTCTGGTGAGAGAAGGTCACCCCTTATGGTTAATCTTTTCTTTTTATTGGCAACCATATTTCTATATTACCTGGAGAAATAGATGTTTCTTCGGGTAGGCTGAGGTATCTTTCTATTATAGGTCCGTCTTGTTGATAGTTGTTTTCTTCAAGCCAATTAAAGAGAGCGGTGTAAGCTTTTCTTTTTTTCGTTGGAGTGCCAGGACAGGTAATAACGGCTACTTTTGTGGCCGGCCATTCCTTAAGTTGTAAAGGAGTCTGGGGGTTGATTGGAGGATTGACCGGAAAGCCGACTTCCCATTGGGGAGTGTCTTTTTGTTCTTCGAGGGGGGAGAAGGGGAAAAGGCCAAAAGTTGGGCCAGCGGGCAGTATGTTTTGTCTTCGGGCATTATACATCAACATGTTAATGGCTTGAGGAACTTCACTGTATTCACCTTGATAGGTTATAGATACATAGACAAAAGTTTCAGTATTAATAACTTTAATCTCTTGGGCTGAAGAAAGAGAGACGAGAATTAACATTCCTAAAACAAACGTTAATCCTTTAGAAATATTTTTTATAAGACGAATCTTATTCAAAAACATTTTTTTCCTCCCGGACTGATTAATTATTTTAATAATAAACCAATTTCTTCTGAAGGTTAAGTTTTAATTGCGGCTATTTTTTGAACGGAAAGAATTTAAGTTTGATTTGTCCACCCAAATTTGTACCGCCGGTAAGGCTAGTTCTGACGTGTCATATTAGGCAATCATCAGAGAGTAGAGAGAGTCCTGAAGGAGGCGGGTGATATCTTCAAAACATAAGAAGCACTCCACTGCGCATTTTAAATTTCAAGTTGTGAGGGAAACCTAAAGGGGATAATAAATATCGAGAAGAGAAATATTGTTTGAATAGCAATTTGTGGCCAAATGGGCTTCTTAATAGAGGCCTGGTCAGATGATATTAATGATGTTGAATCAGCCGATAGATAACCTGACAAGATTTAACCCCCAAGGCTTTTCTTGTTTTAACCTCTTTCTTAATTTTTTGAGAAAAGCTATTTCGTAAATGGCCATATCTGTGGTGAGGGTTATTTTTTAACTGGTAACTAGAGGCGAAAGCGAAGAGAGAGTAAGATTTTTAGCTAAATTAAATTAGGAAAGAGGATACTTCTTCTCTAATTTCTAATGCAGGCCCACCTTGAGGCGAGAATTTCCTAAACCAATTTAAATAAAATTAATTTATCATTATGTTTTAGGACCCAGATTTTCTCTTTCATTAGAAAGACTTATGTATATTTTGGGAAAGGCTTATATATATTTTTGGTGATTTTTTTCATGATTATCGGTAAGTTTTCGATTCACGATTAAGTTTGGTGTTTCTAAAATTGAGGAGGTTAGGATAGATAGATAGATAGATAGATAGATAGTTAGTTAGTTAGTTAGTTAGTTAGTTAGTTAGTTAATTAGTTAGTAAACTATATTTGATTGTTTTTGTAGTTATTAGTTAAATGATATTTTCTTTATTTATAGATGGTTAGAGAAGTAAAGAGCGCCAATTAATTTTTTTTACTGAGGGTTTCGGAGAAAGTAGGTTGGGGAGGTTGTTACTTCAATTTTTTCTGCACATAATTTTGTGCTATTTACAAGATAATTAACTAATTCAAGCGGATAGACGAAAAGAAACTCCATTTTTCCACAGTCTTTTTCACAAAGACCGTGGAAATTTTAGGAAGATGGGTAGAGATGATTCCACCATTCAGGCTGTTTTTTTAACCATTTAGCTAACCAGGCGAGAATGGTTTTGGTCCAGAGTATTCTTTGATTATAAGCCAGGATTTGATGATTTTGCCCTTTAACTTGAATATATTCTACTTCCCGGCCTAGAATTCTCAAAGCGGTGAATAATTGAGTGCTTTCACCTGGAGGAACATTAGTGTCAACTGAGCCGTGGAGAAGAAGGAGAGGGGTGGTAATTTTGTCGGCATTAAATAGTGGACTTCGTTCTACATAAATATCTTTTCTATTCCACGGATAACTATTAGCCGTAGCTATAGCACTATAAGCATATCCCCAATAACCCTGTCCCCAATAACTAGGAATTAGACTGATCCCAGCGTGGGCCACAGCGGCCGCAAATATATTGGTTTTGGTAAGAAGGGTCATGGTCATGAATCCCCCAAAAGAAGCCCCTAAGCAGCCTACCCGAGAAGGGTCGACAAAAGGATGAGCCGCCAAAAATTGTTTGACCCCAGTAATAATTTCTTCAGCCACAATTTGGCCCCAATCGTTCACATGAAGAGCCGAGAAGGCTTGACCGAAACCCACCGCTCCGCTGGGCTGGAGCACATAAACCACATAGCCGTGAGCAGCGTAGAGATTTTTGGGATAACGGCCACCGAATTCACGCGTGGTAGGTAATGTTCCCCCGTAATAATAAACCAGGCAAGGGTAGCGTTTATTAGGATCAAAATCAGGAGGATAGTAAATTCTTCCTTCGATGACCTGGCCTTTTTTGGTTTTAAATGCCCAATTTTCGACCTTGCCCAGCTGGACATGTTTGAATAATTCTTTTCCAGGAAAACAAAGGAGATTTGTTTGTTGTCGGTCCAAGTAAGTTACATAGACTTTTTGAGGATTCTGGCAACTTGAACCTACCCAGAGGGCTGCTGGTTTATTTGTCGCCAAGGAAAATTTTTCAATTACTTCTACTGGTAGCGAAAGTGGCTTAATTTTTCTGGTAGTGGGATTTAGATAAAAAAGTTTTTTATATGATTTTTCAGTAGCCACCAAATAAATATTGTTATCGGCCGCATTCCAAAAAGCATTGTTGATGGCGGGATCAAAATTTTTGGTAAGGGGTATTATTTTTTGGGTGGCCAGATCAAAAAGATAAGCTTGGGTGTCATATTCATTGGGAATGACACCCGGAGGTACATTTTGGCCTAGGGGGCCAGCTAGAGAAGGGCCTCCGAGCAGAAGAAGTTTTCGGGCGTCGGGCGACCAAATGGCGTGGGTGAACCATTTTCCCTCCCAGATTTTTTCACATTCCAGTGAAGTTAAATTCAATAAATATAATTTTGTTTGGGCAAACGGCCTTTCAGTTTCCTTGACCACCGTTCGGGCCAAAAGCAGTTTATCCCCACTTGGACTCAGACCTTCCACCGAGGTAGTGGGCGAGTCAAGAAGGAGAGGTTGACGGGCTAAAGTGGTTAGATGGAGTCTGAAAAAAGATAATTTTTGCCGAGCTTCGGGCAAGCGGTCAGCTAAATGGCGGAATCTGAACAAACCTTTGGGGTCAGGTTTTTCTTTAGTAGAAATCACATAAAGAATTGACTCCCCATCTGGAAACCAGAAGTAAGTTTGTAAATTTTTTATTGAACTTAAAGGGGTTATGATTTCGCCGGTGCTTAAGTCGTGAAGGCGAAGAGAAGCTGTTCCTTTTTCTTGGAGAAGGTAAGCTAAACGATCGCCTTGGGGCGACCATTTTAGTTGGGAAATTGTGCTCGATGGAGAGATAGTCTGGATAAGTTTTTTCTCTTTTAAGTCGTAAATTTCAATCCACCACCGGTAGTTGTCTGAAGGAGCTTTTATCTGTCGGAAAAGAAGAGCAGCCTTTTCTCCATCAGGTGAAATGGAAAGTTGATTGACTTGGGGACGATCCAGGAGATGGTGAATGGTCAAGCGTTGGCTGGGAGAAATGGTTAATTCTGGCAGAGGATGAAGATAAGGAGATTGGACGGAAAGGAATCCACTAATACTCCATTTCTTCTTTTCATTAGGTAAAGCAAAGCTTTTAATTAGTAAAAGATGTTTGCCCGGCGTTAAAGAGATAGGGATGGCCATTTGAGCTTTTTTAGCTACTTGTTTTAGTCCTTTGGAAAAGAGAGGTTGACCATCGAGATAAACATGGAAGGGATGATGAGAAGCGAGATGAAGTTCAGCATAGACCCAACGCTTGACATCAATATAATTAGCTAGATAGCCTACTTGATGGGCTTCAGGCTGGGCTTGAAGAATAACTTCATTGTTTTCAGTAGAAATAATTCGCCATCTACTAGCTGACCCATCTGGCCAGAAAAAAGAAGTCCCTTTTTCTGGAGTAAATTGCGGAAGCGAAGTTTTTTCCAATTTGAAGATTTCACCAAAATCCACTTTATCCAGTTTTTTCAAGCTATGAGGAAGGGGATAGGAGTGAGGACCTAAGACTAGCCATTGGCTAAAAGTCAGATTTTTACTCTTGACTTGGTCTTTAAGATTTTGACCAGCCACAGAGAGAAGCTGAGTTAAGCCAAAGAAGAGAAAAAAAGATAAAATTATTTTTAAATAAAAGGGAAAAAAGCTATTCTTTGTCTTTGATGTTAACCGCTTCATTTAAGGCTCCTCTGGTTTTTTGGGGAAATAAAGGAAAAATTCTTTCCAATTCTTCATTTTATTTAATATAATTTTAGCCAATTTTATAAGTTATAGCCAATTTAAAGGAGGTTTTATGAGGGGGAAATTTTTCCTGGTTGTGAGTTTTAGTTTTTTTATTTTAATGTTATTAAATTTGGGTTGTTCTACCCAGAAGGGACAATCTGCTGATTTGATTCTTGTGAATGGCGATATTTACACAGTCAATCCCGAACATCCTCAAGCCAAAGCTTTGGTTATTATCGATAATAAAATTCAGGCAGTTCTTGATTCGAATGAAGAAGCCTTGAAGTGGAAAGGCTCTAAGACTCAGGTTATTGATCTTCAAGGTGCTTTTGTTACACCAGGCATAATAGATGCTCATGTTCATTTTAATCGAGCCGGAGCTTTGATTAATGATGCTAATCTAATGATGGTGGCTGATGAAACCAGTTTGCGTCAGGAAATAAAAAGAGTTGTTAACTTGCTGGATGAAGGAGAGTGGATTACAGAGGGACTTTGGGGAGCCTATGAACAATGGGCTCTGGGGGATGAAGGACAGAAAGAAAAGCAGAACAAGAAAAGTATTTGGCGGCCCCACCGGAGCATGATCGATGATTTAACTCCCAATAATCCTTGTTTTCTCTGCCGTTATGACCGCAAAATGTGGTTAGCCAACACCGCAGCCCTCCAGGCGGCTGGTTTGGAGAACAGTCAGCTGGAAGGCCTGGAGCTAGATAAGGAGGGACGACCCACGGGCATCGTCTGGCGGCCGTCCCCAGCTTTCGATAAAATCTGGCAAGCCCGTAAACCCAAATCCCATAAGCGCCTTCTTGATGAAAATCGAGCCGCCCTAAAGGCCCTCCGTGAGGCTGGGATTGTCGAGATTCACGATATTGCTGTTCCTGATCAGACACAACGTTTTATTGAGCTCCAAGAAAGAGGAGAGTTAACCTGCCGAGTCTGGCTGAGGCCGGATCTCTCTCGAGGTGCTGAATTAAAAGAAAAAGGATTCACTATGGGGCTCCATCCTAAGACAAAGAAAAAAGACCTTTGGTTGCGTTATGGAGCTTTAAAGGGATATGTGGATGGCATTATGGGAACTCATGGTGCTCTATTTTTCAAACCTTATAATGACCAGCCCAATAATTGTGGCCATTGGCGGCGGCACACTTCTGATGACCCCGAACATAAGCAGGGCAATATGGAGAAGATGTATCGTCTAATTAAAATAGGTCTGGAAGCTGGTTTTGTGCCCAATGTTCATGCTATTGGGACTCGCGGTGTAGCTGAGTTACTGACTCTTTTTGAGCGTTTAAAAGCCGAAGGAGTTGATTTAAAAGGCTTCCGGGTGATTCATGCCCAGGTAGTCAGACAGGAGGATTTTTCTCGGTTTAAAAAGTTGGGGATAATCGCCGAGGTTAATCCCTATCACCTTTCTGATGATATGAGGTGGATGGAGGAGCGCATTGGCCATGAGCGTTGTCGAGGGGCTTATGCTTTTCGCTCCTTAATTGATAATGGAGCCATTCTTTGTTTTGGCTCAGATTGGCCGGGTACGACGGTGGCTTACTACCATATGCATCCCAAATATTTGATTTATTCAGCTGTGACTCGCAAAACAATTAAAGGCACTCCTCCTGAAGGCTGGTTCCCGGAACAGCGTATCTCCGTGGCCGAAGCTCTCCAGGCTTACACGATCAACGCCGCTTATGCTTGTTTTGAGGACGATATCCGGGGTTCTCTAGAAGAAGGGAAACTGGCGGATATAACTGTATTTAATAAAAATCTATTGAAAATCCCAGCAGATGACATCTTAAAGACAGATGTTTTAATGACTATTGTTGATGGCAAAATTGTTTTTCAAGCAGAAGAACTCAAATAGCTGAAGTTTCAAAATTTATTTAATTTTCGTTGTTTTGATTCTACCGGAGATAGCCACGGTTATTTTAAATGAGCCGGCTTCATTCTTAACGACGATGGAGGCCAAGGGGGAAACCGTTCCTTGAGGATAAAAGACAGGGGAGTTATTGGCCTTGACTTTTACCCCGGAAAAAGCAGAGAAGTTGAGCATTAGCCATTCTTGAGAAACTGGGTCACGTTTTTCAAGATACATTCCTTGTGGTTGGATATGGCAGCGGAGAGCCGAATTTTTCAGGATTGCTAGATAACGAGCTTGGTTTAATTTCATCTGAATGCTCCAAACTGCCCGGCGAAGTTGATAGCGGTGAGAATTTTTTAATAGTGAGTAAGAGGTCAAACTAGTAATAATTCCCAGAATGAGGAGGCCCAGGAGAAGTTCAAGTAAGGAGTAACCTTTTCGTTGTGGGGAGAGGGCTCTAATCATAATTCCCCTCCTTCCATTCCTGTGGTTGCAGAAGAAGTAAGGCCAGAAGAGGTTGTTGAGTTAAAGGAAATGCTTCTCCTAATGAATCGTTTATCCTGGGGGGTTGGTGAAAGATGTTGAGAGAAGAGCTTTTCAAATTTAATTGGTCAGTTTGGAGACTGCCCATTAGATTGACCGTGGTTAATTTTCTAGGATTGTTTGTCGTATTAAGAGAAACTGTCTTCAGATGAGCCTGGATGAGTAGTTCCTGGTCTTCCGGGGATTGGAGATGGATCTTTCCCGAAGTTTTTTCACCGCTAAAAAGCTCCTGGCCGCAGGCCCAGATTATTAACTGAGATTCTTGTCCTTTTAGGTAGGGAATATGCTCTTCTAAATTAAGTCCCTCTTGGTAGAGATGAGAGGTTATGGTTATTTCCTCTGCACAGAGAAAGGTGAGGGTTATTCCCTGGAGAAAACAGGGAATTTTCTCCTGAGTGGGTAGCAGTTTCTTTTCTGGGGTGATGACGCCTGCTCCGAGGGCCTGGACTGAGCCGTTGATAATCACCATCCCTCGGGGCAAAAGGGTAAATGACTCTAATCCTTGAGGTGTTTGGAACTCGGTAATTTTCTGGGCCGGTGAAAAGCGAAGCTGCCAGTAGGATGATTCCTTTTTGACTTGAATAATTTGATAAGAGGAATCAATTCCCAGGAGTAATTCCTCAACATCGCCTTGGATAAAAAGACCACCTAAGCCCAGATCGTCTCGGATAAGATAGACCCCAGGAGGAATTGCTTCATTGGCCGGCTCCAGTCCTAATATTTCGCGAAAACGGCTCCGAGAGAAGTCCTCTGGTTCGAGAACTCCAATTTTAAGATTCTCAGCCAACCATTCTTGGGGTTCTTTAGTGGCGAGTTTATCTGGGGGAAGTATTATTTTTCTGGGTTTAAAAATAGAGGTTTCTCTGGAAAAGAGATTGATTTTCTTTTCAATTTCTTCTGCTTCTCTCGATGAGGGTTCACCCTGGTAAAGGAAAGGAAACCAGGCGAGAGGCAAACGACCGCAGCCCAGCCGGACCTGAAAACTTAATTGAGCTGAGGAATCAGAGGAAAGAGAACCTTGGTAACCTTTTCCTTCCACCACCAATTCATATTCGGCCACCCAGTAGTGCTGGCTTTTATAGAAAGAATCAAGTTGAGAGACAATTTTGCTTTTCCAGCCGAAGAAGCGAAAACTTTGGTCATCCTGGGGGATAGGGAGTGGGCCGAGGAGATCTTCCATCTGTTCGGGAGGAAACGAGGCTTTGCTTAGAGAGTTAAACCTGACTTTATTTTCTTCTAGAAAAAGAAAAGGATAAAATCCGTCAAAATATTTTCTTAGAGAAGGCAAAACCCACTTAACCCCGTTTTCAGCGGCTAGCTCCCGGAGCCATTGATTGCGGCGATATTGATGGCTTTGGAGAAAAACCTGAGTGTTAATCAAAGCCCCCAAGCCGAGGGTGGCCAATAAAATAAAGACAAAGATGCATAATAGAGTAGCTGAACCCCTTTCAAGGCGATAAGAATTTTTAATTTCCGGCCGCTTCATGGACATTGGCCCACCTCCTGTGCAAAGATTTTTCCGCGAAGGGCTTTATTCTTTAAAAAGATGATTGTTTCTAGGGGGCGGTCTTTTTGGTCAGCGGAAATCAATTTGATTTTTAGTAAATTGGTTTTTTCTTCGAAGGAGAAAGAAGCTGCTTTGAGGTTTTCAGCTAAAGGTTGGGGCGAGCTGGTATTGAATTTAATGCGGAGCTGGTTTTTGGCTGAATCAAAAAATATTTTTATTTCCCGCAAAAGGATTATCGCTGTAAGGTCTTTCTGGTAGCCGTGGAGCAGTGGGGAAGCCAGGAGAATTGAGTTGCGATTTATTTGGCGAAGCTTTTTGATTTCCCCTTTCTGATGGTCATGGAATAAAAGACTTCTTTTGGAGCTGATTTTCCTTGGCCAATTGAGTTTAATCAGAGTTTGGCCGGCCACCAGGTCTGTTTTTGGCTTTATTTTCTCTTCGCCTGACCTTATTAAAATGGAATTGGTCGTTATTTCCAGAGGAGTTATTAAATGGAGAGAAACGGCTTGCCTCAGATTTATTCCCTCAGTGAGGAGTTCTCTGGTGATTTTATCCAGGGCTACCCTCAGGGAAAGGTGGATCTCTTCTTGACGTTTCAATTGGAGGAAGTGTTTTCGGCTGAGATGAAAAAAGTGGAAGCTGGCCGCTAGGATGAAGCTAAGTATCCCCAGGCTTAGCAAAGCTTCCAGTAAGGTAAATCCTTTGGCCTCAAAAGTGATGTTTTTCATGTTAAAAACCCAAGTCTTGGGAAATGTAAAAAATGATTTCAGTTTTGAGGGCCGGACTATCCTGAGGGAAAGCAATAAGTTTAATGCTTTTCAGTCCCGGGGCTCTCAGTTGGATAGTTTTAATTAGCTTATATCGCCGGCCGGAAATTTTGTCTTCAATGAAGGCAGTGCTAGTGCCTGCCTGCATTTCGGCGGCCTGAAAATCAGATGTCCGGAGAGTTTCAATTTCTGTGGTTATCAATTGTTTTACCTTTTCCCGAAGGTCGACTCGGCGTTTGACACTTAAGCCATGAAGGAGAGCTTCGGCTGTTCCCAGGAGAATAAAGAGGCTGATGGAGAAACTAATTAGAACTTCAAGAAAGGAAAAACCATTTTTCTTTTTCCCTCTATTCCTTGGTCGGTCGAGTTTATTCATGGTTAGTTTTATCAACTTCTTTTTTCTTATTTTTCTAAAAGCAAAATTCATTCCAGTTAGAATGCCTTTTTTCAGATAAGCACTAAAAATAGTGTCAACCAGAGGAGGAGATAACTCTAGAGAGAGTAGTTGTCTTCATCCCAAAAGTAGACACACCCCGCAACTTCATAAGTGAGCACGAATAATTGAATCTACCTGAATTTAAGCAGTCTTCGGCGGGAGCTTCATGGTACTAATGAGAATCTCAGATGGACAACAAGTTCGTGGAGCAAGGGCTTCACCTTAGACACTGAGAGTAGGCAATGTTTTGTTGGTGTCAGACACTTGCCTAAAGGGTGTCGCATAATTTT
>QMPV01000077.1 GCA_003648765.1 Candidatus Aminicenantota bacterium | reverse complement strand
TTTTCGGGCCATGAGAGAGCGTGTGGGTGGTTTTGCTCGATACCCAGCCGATGAGCCTCTAGAGATTGTAGGTTATTCTTATTGCGGAGGTTGTCCAGGAGGAAATGTCGAATATGTTCCGGCAGAAATGAAAAAAAATGGGGCCGAGGCTATTCATCTAGCTACTGGATTAGTAGTCGGCTACCCTCCCTGCCCTCGGATCCGACAGTTTAAGGAGTTTATCGAAAAGTATTATCAACTTCCTGTGATTGTCGGCACCCATCCTATTCCTTTGAAGTACTATGAAGCCCATCAGAAACTGTCTTTCTGGGACAAGATGAAGATGGAGGAACTAGCAGGAGAATTGATGCGGGAGGATAAGCAGATAATGGAGGCCTATAATTAATTTCAGCTTTTCTTTTGCCTTATATTTAATTATTAAATTTTAATTTAATTCTGAATAATTGAATAAAAGAAAGATTATATTTCTAAAACCAAGGCTTTCAGATTTTATTTTTACTTCCAGAAGATTCATAATATCTAAGTTGATCTCAGAGAAGTCAAACAAGAAAATCAGGTCTAAATTTCTCTTGTTTCTCCCAGTGTTTGCGAATCATGGTTTTATTTTCTAAGAAGAATGGACTCTGGCTTAAGAGTCCTCCGGGGAGCTTTTTTAGAAATTAATAGAAGAGTGAGAAAGATTAATTGAGCGAATAGGCACAGCTCAGCACTTCAGGCCCGATGTCAAAAGCGAGAGAAAAAAAAGAGATGAATTTGTTTTCCCTGAGGATTATTTTAGAATATATTCCCCGGCCCAAATAAAAAATAAGAGGAGGAGTTCCAGGTAAAAAGATGACATCTTGGGAGCGAATGGCCCGGACCATGAAAGGGGAATTGCCGGACCGGGTGCCAGTGATGTGCCAGCTCAGCATCGGTCATATGCTTCTCCAGACAGGCTATTCTCCCCATGAATTTTGGCTCTCAGCTGAAGTATTTGCTGCCGGGTTATTGGAATTACGGAAGCTTTATTCTTTTGATGGAATTCTCATCAGTTTGCACGGGCATAAAGCTGATTGGCAAAAAGATATTAGCTCTGTCCAGCGCGAGGGAGAGAAAGAAGTCGTCATCTGGCGGAATGGTGACCGCACCATCTTTCCTCCTGATGATTTACCTCTCCACCAACCAGCTCGGCCTTCTCCTCCACCGGAGTTAGCTTCATTTGACCCGGATTTGATTCCAGAAGAGATTGATTATATTCCTGTCTCCCAAGGATTAATGTTTTATTTTGACCCAGAAGATAGTTACCGGATTTTCGATTTGGTTAAGTCTCAAGCAGGGAGAGACTTCTCCATTCATGGCGAAGTCACCTCACCATTTGACTATTACCTCCATCTATTTGGTCTTGAGCAAGCCATGGTTTCTTTAATCAAAGCCCCAGATAAAGTGAAGGCCATCCTCCAAAGATTTACTCACGGGATTATCAAGATTGCTCAGCGTCAGCTAAAGAAAGGCGTTGATGCCATCAAAATCTCTTCCCCATTTGCCGGAGCAGCTTTTATTTCTCCTAAATTTTACCGAGAATTTGTGTTGCCGTTCGAACGACAAATTGCTCTGGCTATTCGAGAGAAAGGAGTGCCTGCCTATCTCCATACTTGTGGAGCCATTAGAGACCGCTTGGAGTTAATGGTGGCCACCGGGGTTTCCGGCCTGGAATGTTTAGACCCTCCTCCTTTGGGTGATGTTACACTGGCTGAAGCCAAGCGACGTATTGGCCAGCAAGTCTTTATTAAGGGAAATATTGATCCCGTCAACGTGTTACTTAAAGGAGACCGGGAGACTGTTAAGCAAGATGTCTTGACCCGGTTATCCATAGGTAAAGTGGGCGGCCGTTACATCCTTAGTACAGCTTGTTCGGTAGCTCCCCACACGCCGCGGTCAAATGTCCAGCTGCTAGCTGAATTGGTGGAGGAAGCAGGTTGGTATTAAAAAGAGATGGAAAGAAGAAAAAATTGAAATTTCAAATTGAGTTAAAAAAGACGAACAATCTTTCTGCTGGCGAAAAATAATGAGAAATCTGGGTGGTTTAGAGTTAGGCAGAGGAGAGGCCAAGAGAAAAAGAAGGCCAAGATGACCCAGCAAGAAAGATAAAAATGCTAAGATGGGAGAATAAAATTAGGCTCATTTTTAGAAGAACCGTGGCAAGGGAAGTAGATATTTTGATAATCAGGGTTTCTTTTAAAAGGGATGGGTTCTTGTTGAGTTCTTCTTCTTTTTCGGAGTTCCTAGGATGATGGTAGGTGCTAACTCAGAGAAAAGCAAAAAATGAGCCATTATTATGGACATAATTATAAAATTTATTAAAAAGGTGGAGTAATCATGAGTCGGACGGATTGGAAGTATTTAATTGATACTTTATTGTTTGTTTGTTTTCTAGGTATAGTCCTAATCGGCTTACTTTTAGGCCTGGTGATTCCCAAAGGACCGGCTGTGGCTGAAAGCAGTAAATATTTTCTGGGGCTTCATCGTCATCAATGGGGTAATATCCACTTTTATCTTGCCCTGACTTTCATTTCCCTAGTGATTATTCATCTCATCTTGAGCTGGAGTTGGATTAAAGGCAAGGCTTCTCAACTGTTTAAAAGAACTTGGCCCTGGGCTCTCGTGACCACAGTCGTCATAGGGCTTCTGGTAGTGGTTGCTTTCTGGAGACTTTATCCCCGAAGTTATGCTTCTTATGAAAATTATGGGCAGGGGAAAGGTCGGCGAGGGGTTGTCAGTAGCAGTGATGAATATTTGCCTTCCCCTCAAGTTGAGAAAAAATCGGAAGAGATTGATTCTCCGGCCAAAAAAATTACTTCTGCTTCCCAGAAGGAAATCCGTTCTCCTCAACCCGTAGAGGAGAGAAAGGTCGAACTTTCGGCTGAGAGGCTCAGCGCCCATGAAGCCGAACTAGAAGCTCTCCAGATCACCGGACAAATGACCTTGGCGGAAGTTGAACTTCGCTTAGGAGTTTCTGCTAATAAAATCAGGGAAAGACTGAGGCTTCCCCCAAATGTTCCTTTAAATGAGCGGTTAGGCAGACTGAGGCGTCGTTACGGATTTACCCTGCAGGAACTCAGAGAAATTGTTCTGGCGTTAATAAAAGAGTCCCAGTCTAAAAAATAACTGGTATAATTAAAGTAGGAGTAATAATGAAAGAAGATAATATCGCCTTTGGACCGGTGCCTTCCCGGCGGTTGGGAAAAAGTCTGGGCATTAATAATATTCCTCCCAAGATATGTACCTATTCCTGTGTTTATTGCCAAGTTGGCCGAACGCTGCGCATGCAGATGGAAAGAGCTCCTTTTTACCAACCAGAAGTTGTGGCGGCAGCAGTTCGCCGAAAAGTTAATGACCTCCTGGCGAGAGGTGAGCGAATTGATTATCTTACCTTTGTGCCTGATGGAGAACCCACGTTGGATATTAATCTAGGTCGGGAGATTGAGCTGGTCAAGGGCCTGGGAATTAAGGTGGGGGTTATCACCAATTCTTCTTTAATTTGGCGTGAGGATGTCCGGCAGGAATTAGGAAAAGCAGATTGGGTTTCAGTAAAAGTTGATGCAGTTACTTTAGAGGCGTGGAAAAGGACCAATCGTCCTCATGGTGGCTTGAGGCTAGAAAGGATTCTCGAGGGCATCAAAATTTTTGCCCGGAGTTTTGAAGGTAAATTGGTTACGGAGACCATGTTGGTTAAAGGAATTAACGATAGTGAAAAGGAATTAGAGAAAACCGCTGAATTTGTCAGTAGCTTGAAGTGTGCGTTCAGTTACCTCTCTGTACCCATCCGACCCCCTGCCGAGAAGTGGGTCCTCCCGCCCGAAGAAACTGCCGTTACCCAGGCTTATCAGATTTTTGTGGATCATGGAATCCAAACCGAGTGTTTGATCGGCTATGAAGGCAGTGCCTTTGGTTTTTCTGGTGAGGTGGAAGAAGATCTTCTCAGTACAACAGCTGTCCATCCCATGCGGGAAGAGTCAGTCAAAGAGCTGCTGGATAGAGCTGGAGTGGACTGGTCAGTGGTGAGAAAATTGATCGAGGAGAAAAAATTAGTGGAAGTGGAGTATAAAGGCCATAAATTTTATTTGCGAAAATTTTGAAGTTGAACTAGCTTAGCGATGATTTATATGAAACACCCTACTCCTTAACACTCAAAACAAGTGTTTAAATATTTATAGTGGAAAGCTGAGGAATTTAGAAAAAGTAATACTTTAGAGGTTGGACATCATCAATGAATCATTTTATGGTGGGAAAAAGGGGACAGAAGCGTCCCCTTTTTTCTTGAGTGGTGGAGTGGGGGGAGATAAATTGGCTAGAACTTCTTTAAAAAGGTTTGGAGATCGGGCAGGAAAACTGACCACCGGATGGAGAGAGCTGGAAAAAACTTTGATAAGGAGAACCTTTGGCTAAAGTCTTGATTTTGACTAGGCACCAATATCAGGAGGTAAATTAATCCACCATGGCCAGCGGAGGAGCATTTGATCGCTGGCCGGAGGATTATGACCGCTGGTATGAGCGCTTCCCTTATGTTTATCAAAGTGAGTTAAATCTCATTCAGCGTTTACTTCCCCCTGAGGGGATAGGGCTGGAAGTCGGAGTGGGTTCAGGTCGCTTTGCCGCCCCCCTGGGAATAAAACTGGGGTTGGACCCCGCTCGAGGTATGTTACAATTGGCCCGAAGAAGAGGGGTGGTTGTGGTCCAGGGAGAAGCGGAACATCTCCCTTTTTTGAATAGTCGGTTTGATTTTCTGTTAGCCGTGACTACACTTTGTTTTCTCAGTGATGTGGCTTTGTTTTTTCGCGAGGCCAAACGAGTGTTGAAGAAGGGCGGTGTTTTGGTCTTGGGTTTTATCGATAGAGAAAGTTCTCTAGGAAAGTCTTATTTAGCTCGGCAGCAAGAAAGTCGTTTTTTTCGGGAGGCCAAGTTATTTACACCCTCGGAAGTGGCCGCCTTGTTGAGCGGGCCCGGCTGGTCATCACCTGAATTTTACCAGACGCTTTTTACTCCATTAGAAACCCTCCAGCAAGTCGAGGAGATAAAATCTGGTTGGGGCGAAGGCTCTTTCATTGCTTTGAGAGTAAACAAAGAATAATTGGAGCGTGTCTTCACTTTTCACCAGTCGGGCCACCCAAATCTTCATCGTTGAGGTCATGTCTTCACCCTTTCACCATGGATAATTGGGAGGGTTTCACCTTTCCCCTTGGTCTAATTTTCTTATCAATTAGCCTGTCCTGTTCTCCAGGTCAAAGGTCAAGAATTGCCTCTCAACTGTGGTCGTCAATTAACGAGTAAAAGTTTAGACCAAAAATATCAGATTTTATATAATAGAGCGAAAATGAAGATTATTTCTCTTTATCTTTTTTTCTTTTATCGTTTTTTCTGGAGGTAAGAATGAGAGTGGGCAAGATAAAATTTTTTCCTTGGTTATTAATTTTTGGCCTTATCCCTTTTTGGGTCACTTGTCAGTCTTCCTCTTCCTTGACCATAACCAGGGCTGATTATCAACGGGCGGAATCTTTTTTGCCGCGCCATCTCCGCCAGAAGGTTTACGGAGAAGGTGTTGTACCTAAATGGATTAAGAAAACTTCTTCTTTCTGGTATCAGGTTAACACCAGGCAGGGAAAGACTTTTTATTTAGTTGACCCGGAGAAAGCCGTTAAGAGGGAGGTTTTTAACCATGAGCGACTGGCTGAGCTCCTGTCCCTAAAATTGCGAAAAAAATTTAGTCGGAAAGAGTTACCTTTTGATTCCATTAAATTTATTAATTCTAATCAGATTGAATTTGAAGTCGAAAAACAGATTTGGACACTTAACCTGAAGGACTACACCCTGACTTCACGGCCTAAAGAGAAGGAAAAGAAAGAAGAGACACTTGAAGAAAAATCTCCAGATGGACAGTGGATAGCTTTCGCCCGGGATTATAATCTTTACGTCCGTTCTACCAAAACGGGGCGGGTGATAAAATTAAGTCACCGGGGTAAAAAGTTCTACGAATACGCCACCTATTTGGGTTGGAATGATTTAATTGAGGGCGAGGACGGCGTAAAACCCAGCCATTTTTTTGTCCGCTGGTCGCCTGATTCAAAAAAAATCTTCACTCAAATAGTGGATTTTCGCCAGGGTCAAAAAATGTATCTTTTGCAATCGGTCAACGAAGGTTTCCGGGCCAAATTGTATTCTTATTACCGGGCTTTGCCGGGAGAAGAAAAAGTTATTCGTTATATTCCCGTTATCTTTAATGTGACCAACAGAAAGGAAATTAGGGTTGACCTGCCACCCATCCCTCATTTTATCGGCCTCCAAGCCTCCTGGCTGGCTGATAGTCAGCGACTCCACGCCCGGGTGTTTGACCGGGGCTATAAAGGGGTGAGTATTTATGAAATAGAAGCCGCCACCGGTCGGGTGAGGCAAGTAGCCCGGGATGAAAACCCGACTATGGTTGAGACTGCCCTTTCCCATTATCGATTTCTACCCCAGAAAGAGCTGCTTCTTTTAACTTCCGAACGGGATGGCTGGAATCATTTGTATCTTTATGAGTGGTCAACCGGTCGATTACTGCGCCAATTAACCCATGGAGAATATGTTGTGTTGAATATTATTCATGTGGATGAAGAAGCCGAAACAATTTATTTTACTGCTGTGGGTCGGGAAAAGGGTGAAGACCCGTATCTCGTTCATCTCTATCGGGTTAATCTTGACGGGAGTGGTCTTCTGAATTTGACTCCTGAACCGGCTTACCATGAGATTTTCCTCTCCCCGGATAAAAAATATTTCGTTGACCGTTTCTCTCGGGTTGACTTTCCGACCAGAACTGTGGTCCGTCGACTTAAAGATGGTAAGATTATTTTAAAATTAGAAACCACCGATATCAAGGACTTGCTATCCCTCGGCTGGCAGTTTCCTGAACCATTCGTAGTGAAAGCAGCGGATGGTCAAACCGATATTTATGGTCTTCTTTGGCGACCGACTAATTTCAATCCCCACCGAAAATACCCGGTCATTGAAGCTGTTTACACCGGCCCCCAGGCGGTCGCTACCCCGAAGACCTTTGCCCGGGCTTTATATCATAGCCAGACAGCCTTGGCTGAATTGCAGTTTGTCTGTGTCACCATTGATGGCCGAGGCACGGCCCGGCGTTCTAAAAAATTCCACGATTTCTCTTATCATAATCTGGGGGGAGGTTGTCTGGACCACGTGACGGCTCTTCAGCAATTGGCCGAGAAATATAATTATCTAGACCTGGAGCGGGTTGGCCTTTATGGTCACTCCGCCGGCGGTTACGACACGGTCCGGGCGATGCTTAATTGGCCGGATTTTTATAAAGTCGGCGTAGCCTCTTCAGGCAACCATGATCACCGGTTGGCTAAAGCCTGGTGGCCGGAACAATATATGGGCTATCCCGTAGGTCCTTATTATGAAGAACAATCCAATATCACCTCAGCCGGTCGTCTGAAAGGAAAATTGTTACTTGTCCATGGCGAGATGGATGAGAATGTTAATCCGGTAGCCACTCTCCGGCTGGTTGATGCTCTCATCAAGCAGAATAAAGATTTTGATTTATTGATCTTACCTAATACTCATCATGGTTATCGAGGTGTTTATGGAGATTATTTCACCCGCAAGCGATGGGATTATTTTGTCCGTCACCTCCATGGAGTGGAGCCCCCGGCTTATTCGCTTTTTCCCCTTAAAAAGAAATAATGGCTCACTAAAACAGGCTCGAGAGAAGGCTGTTTTAGTGAGAGGCATCTGGAGAAACTTGTTTTTTGTGGATGAGCCAGTTTCATAAAAGGCGAATTTTAAGGTCGAGTAATAAAATACTCTGCTGACATACTCTCCAGAGTTACAGCTGGAATTTTTTCCCGGTAAAGAAAATTAAAAATTTTTAAAAATAATAAAAATTTTTTACAGAATTTTGGAGAGAATTTGCCTAGGGGGCCAGATTTACCCTGGAGAAATGTTGTTTTTTATTAATTGGCCTGATATTTGCAGTGATTTTAAATGAGGGGAAACTCTTCGGGGAGGGAGAGGTGATGTCTTCGGCAAAGCGCTTTCAACTCCAGCCAAAACGGAGGGGTTACTTCTTTATCTTCATCTTCCTGGGTATTGTTTTTCAAACAGGCTGTGTGCGCTGGGTGAATTTGTTTAGTCAGGATAATTTTTACTACCTCCCTCCACACGAAAAACCATTTTACCTGGAATTAAAAACTCCGCGGGGGGAATTACTCTATTGCGGGATATTTCACATTAATTCTCCGGATGATCCCCAGATAGGTCAGATTATAAAATATTGGGAAGAGTTCCAACCCACCCTGGCTTTTTGTGAAGGCAAGAAATGGCCCCCGGCCGCCACTCTTCAAGAATCGATCCGCCGGTATGGAGAACAGGGTTTGATCAGTTTTCTGGCGGCTCAAGATGGGATTAAGTTAAAGTGTCTGGACCTGAGTCTGGCTCGTCAGGCTGTTTTCTTATCCCATTATTTTTTCCCCGGCCATATTAAGATTTATTATGTGCTCCGGGAAGTTGTGACCAGGAGAAGAGTGGTCTCCAGGAGGAAGAAGGAATTTTTTATGAGAAACTTCTTACTGAACTCTCCCGGATAAAGGGCTTTGATGTCTATCCCCTTAATCTCATTGAACTGGAAAAAATGCTGGGTTTTATCTTCCCTGAATTAGAAAATTGGCGGTGTATTCCTTCTTTTTATTTTTATAACAGCCAAAAAGGTAAGTTCCTGGTTCAGATTCATCGTTATCTGCAGAAATTTCGTAACCGCCATATGGCCCAAGCCCTCCTGGCTGAGTTGAAGAGAAGAGAACGGGTTTTTGCTGTTTGCGGGAGGAGTCATGTCGTCAGCCAGATTCCCCTCCTGCTTGCCAATATGAAGGAAGGCAAATGGCGGGTTAAATAGAAAACTGGGGCATGTGTTTGCCTTCTGCCTTTAATAAAAACTTAGCCAGGTCTTCACCTTTATTCAAATCTTTCTTCAAGTGCCTGCCTCTCAAATTAAATAGAAACATCTCCCTCGCAACTGCCTTTTTATAAGAAGGCAGATTGTGTTAATACAACTTATTTCTTCTCCTAGATGTCATTCAGGATTGACAAGCTGGCGATTCTTCTTTTTAATAACCGTGAAATTTCCAAAGGAGAAAGTCATGGGGAGTGTTAAAGATTTGGTCGTTTTGGAAAAACCGACTCCGGAGCGGAGTGGACGGGGACGATTTATTTTTTCCGACCGCTACTCTGTCTTCGACTGGGGGGAAATGCCCGACCACATTGCCCAGAAAGGGCAGGCGTTATGTTTGCTGGGGGCTTACTTTTTTGAAAAATTGGAAAAACTCGGCGTGCCTACTCATTATTACGGCCTGGTGGCTAATGACCATCCGGCTAAGCTGGATGAGATTGGTCAGCCGGCCGGGGTGATGGAGGTTAAGTTGGTCCGGGTGCTTGAACCCACTCCGACGGCCGGAGGTTATGATTATTCCCTTTATCAAACCGAGAAGGCAAACTTCCTTATCCCGCTGGAAGTGATTTATCGCAATTCTCTTCCGCCGGGTTCCAGTGTATTTAAACGACTGCGGGAGGGAAAATTAAAACCCAGTGATATTGGGTTGGATCATTTCCCTGAGCCCGGGGAAAAGTTGGCTCAGCCTATTCTGGATGTCTCCACTAAACTGGAGGCTACCGACCGGTACCTCAGCTGGGAAGAGGCCCAGCAAATTGCCGGGCTGAGTGATAAAGAAGTGGAACGTATCCAGGAAACGGTTCTGTTGGTTAATCGTCTGATTACCGAGGAAGTGGAGCGACTGGGGTTGAGCCATGAAGACGGCAAAGTCGAATTCGCCTTTGATGAGGAGAGGAATTTAATGTTGGTGGATGTGCTGGGTACACCTGATGAATGCCGGTTCACCTTTGATGGCATTCCGGTGAGTAAAGAAGCCGCCCGGATTTATTACCGGCGGACTCCCTGGTTTAAGGAAGTGGAGGCGGCCAAAAAGCAGGATGCGCAACGCTGGAAGGAACTGGTTAAATCTTCTCCCCCGCCTCTTTCCCCCAAGATGAAGAAACTGGTAGAGGGACTTTACCAGGCTTGTTGTAATGAAATTACCGGCCGGGAGTGGTTCTCAGTACCGCCTCTCCGGCAGATAATAACTGAACTTCGCCAGGAACTGGAGTTGTAAGTTTGTTTTTGGTGTCAGTTGTTTTTAGTTTTTAGTCTCAGATCTTCACCTTGTTTTTTCAGCGATTGATTATTTCTTCCAGGAACTTGACGGCTTCTTTATTCTTGGAGCGCCGCAGGGAGAAGATAATATTTTTAAGTAGATGAGGGTCCTTTTCCTGCCGGGCAATTTCAATCAGGGCTTGGTTGGCCTGGTGATACTTGATCAGATTCCCCAGAGCAAAAATGATATACCTCTTGAGTTTTGTTTCCTCCGGGGTGAGCTCGAAATAAAGGTTACGGAAGAGAGGGATAATCTCCTGGCCTCCGACATGACTGAGTTGCAGGACGGCGATTTCTCGCAGGCGGGTATCCCGACTGTTTTTGATAATCGAGATAAATTTTTCCTTTATCCTTTTATCCTGGCTGGCATTAAGGCTGAGGCTGCGGAGGAGGCGTTCTTTGAGTTTGGGGTCCTGCGATTCATCAAAAAGTTTGAGTAAAGCTGTGGTTATTTCAGGGTCACGAACATTTCCCAACCAGAAAATCAGTTGTTCCCTGAGGCGTTCATCCTTTTCTTTCCGCAGAAGCGAGAGAAGTTTTTTCCGGGTGGTTTTATCTCGGGATTGCACTAGGGAGAAGATAACCCTTTCTTTGGTCTTGGTGTCGGTGAGAGTCTCGTATAGTTTAAAAAGGGCCTCTTTGGTCTCCGGCTCCCGGCGTTGGCCCAACCAGAAAATGGCCTGCTGTTGGATTTTGGGGTTCTGGCTGTTTTGAGCCAGTTCGATCATCAGCGGCAGGACTCGTTT
>QMPV01000076.1 GCA_003648765.1 Candidatus Aminicenantota bacterium | reverse complement strand
TAATTTGAGCGTAAAAGCCAGCTCATCTACATTTTTGACTAAAAAGTTTGCCTTGGTAATTGGAGTAGTAAGGCCAACAACGTCCACTTCTTGGAAAGCGTCAGAACCAATTAAATAAGTTGGTACTTGACCGGTAATCACCACCAAAGGAACGGAATCCATATAAGCGGTGGCTATGCCCGTGATTGTATTTGTTGCCCCAGGACCTGAAGTGACAATTAAAACTCCTACTTTTCCGGTAACTCTGGCATAACCATCGGCGGCGTGAGCACCACCTTGCTCATGTCGGGGAAGGAATATTCTGAAATTTTTCTTGTGGCGATAAAGTTCGTCAAAAATAGGAATAACCGCTCCCCCAGGAAATCCAAATAATACATTTACACCTTCTTTTTTTAGAGTTTTGATGACAATTTGAGCACCAGTGATTTTCATAATTCTCCCCCTACGGTAAAATTTGAGACAAAAATTATCCTTTGCTTCATTTTCCTGGTTTTCACCTACGAGGTTTTGATCTAGGGGATAAAATTTGGGGATAAAGTTAAGGGAAGGATTTTAGATGGGAATCAGGGAATGTGGCTTACTTAAGAAAAATTAGATTGACTTCCCCCGTAGGCTTCCCCACCTAATATGCTAAGTAGTATTAAGCTATCTATGTTAAGGAGTGAACTTGTTGTCCAAACAGTGTTTTGAGTTCTTCTTGCTTGGGCCATCTTTCTATCCTCCGAATAAAATGGGAGGGAATATATAAATAAAAAATTTTGTTATGTCAAGCTCGGATTTAAAAAAATGATTCTCCAAAGAATTTTTGACTGGAAGATGCCTTATAAAAAATCTTGGTGACTGGACTCCCAAACTTTCCACCGTCTATTTTTGACCAATATCGGGCTTATGACCAAGCTAGGGCCAATCTAATAGAATAACAATCATTAAAATTTCAATCGTTTTTTGAAATTATAAAAAGAGAAAAAATTTTTTTTGTTTCCATAGAATAATAAGGATGAAAAGACAGGATCGAAGCGATTGCTTAAAGTTGAGATTTGAACTGAGATTTATAGCTAGTTAAAGTTTATCTATTGAAGCGTTTTCTAGCTTGATTCTGGGAAAAAGGACCTTGGACAGGAGGGGCTATTAGACTCAAGTGAACCGAAAAGTAGGGAAGTTCAAAGTTAGAGGTGAAGAAATTCGGGACCCAGAATAATTCTTTCTTTGACCGCGAAGTTTTCTTAAGATGTTTCGGTTTAAAATTAGACGAGTTCCCCGCGGGCAATTAAAAAGGTCAGGCCGCCTACTTCCACCTCGATCTCTCCCTGGGCTTTTTCTGAAGCTCGAAGGTAAAGGAGTGAAGGGCGGTTGATTTCATAGCCTTGATCAACCTTAATATTGAGATTGGCTGAACCAAAATATCGGTGGCGGACTAAGTAACCGGCTAAACATCCGTTGGCTGAACCAGTAGCTGGATCTTCAGGAACTCCATAATAGTCAGCAAACACGCGAACGCTGATGTGGCTCTGGCCTGAATAGGACTCAGGACAGAAGAGAAGGAGAGCCCGAGCTTGACCTTTTTGGACTACCGGATAAAAGAGCTCTCTTTGCAGACAAGCACTTTTGAGGGCCCTGAGTGATTTAAGGGGAACGATGAGGAAAGGCAAGCCGGTGGATACTTCTTGGACCGGCAGGTGGGTATCGATATCAGTAGAAGAGAGATTAAGAGCTGTGGCGATGGGAGCGGGGGGATAACTTTGTCCAAACTGAGGAGCTAATTGCTGCATCCAGAGAATCTCTTGGCCTTCTTTATTTTTTTCAGAATAAACAGGAATAACACCTACCTGGAGATGAAGTAAAATCGGTGTCTTTTGATAGTTGAAAATTTTTTTAATAATAAAAGCAGTACCTAGAGTGGGATGACCAGCAAAGGGGACTTCTTTAGTGGGGGTAAAAATTCTGACCGGAAAGCCTTTTTCTTGGGGAGAAGAAGCCAGAATAAAGGTTGTTTCCGAATAGTTCATTTCCAAGGCAATTTGTTGCATTTGTTCTGAAGGAAGGTCGGGGGAACTTAAAACCACGGCCAGAGGATTGCCGGTATATTTCTTAGAACCAAAGACATCCACAATATAAAAAGATAAAGAACTCATCTTTTTCTCCTCTGCCTAAAATTACCCAAAAGAGAATTAGTCAAAATTTATGACTATTTACTCAGGTTTGAAATGGGCTTCAAAAAATCTTTTTTCTTCGGCCCTCCATTCACCCTGATATAACTTCTGGAGTAACAAAGCATCATAGGATTGGTCAGGGCTTTCACAAATAACTGTACCCCCGACATTTAGGTCTTGGAGAGCTTGGATCCATTCATCAAAACGAAAGTCTGACTCCTCAAGGTTAATATGTTTTATTTCGCCTTGCTCATTATAGAGGACTCCTGCCAGGTGGAGATGGAGGTGCTGGAGGATTTCAGGGCCTAATTTTTTCTTAACTTTTAAAAGTAATCGCTGGAACTCGGCGTAACTATTTACTTTGCCTTCTCGGGCATGAATATGAGAGAAATCCAGACAGGGTTGAAGACCTTCTACCTCTCGACAGAGAAATAGAATTTCTTCCAGGGTGCCGAATTGAGAGCGACGGCCCATGGTTTCAGGTCGTAAAATCACAGGAGAATTTTCAATTTTAATTATTGAAACTATCTCTTGGAGGGCTGATTTAATCTGGCGAAAGGCTTCTTGAGGAGAGCTTTGGCCATAATACCCGCAATGGAAAACAACGGATTCAGCCCCGCATTTTTCTGCCCATCGAACCGCGGAAAGAAGGCGCTCCATACTGGCCAATCGTTTTCCTTTATCCGGCGAATTAAGATTGATAAAGTAAGAAGCGTGAAGACTGAGTTTTATGCCATGTTTTTTAGCTGTCCGATTAATTTCTTCAGCCGCCTGACTGTTCAACCAGTGACTTTTGACTAGTTCAATTTCAAAACAATCCAAGCCCAGTTGAGCAATAGTTTCGATAGCCTGGGAGGTAGAAACGTTTTTTAAAAAAGAAGGTATTCCAGCTGTGCCAAAGAGGAGTTTACCTGGTGGTTTAGCCTCGGCGGACATCCCCAGGGCTCCCTCCATCGAGAAATTCGCTGACAATCTTCATGGCACAGAACTCTCCGCACATCGAACAGGCAGTGGAAGTAGTCTGGCGTTCTTGACGAATTTCATCGAATTTTAAAGGGTCAATGACTAGCTTTCTTTGGGCTGACCAATCTAATTTTTTACGAGCTTGCGAGAGTTTTAAATCTTTTTCCCAAGCCCCAGGGACGCCTTTGACTAGATCGGCGGCATGAGCAGCAATCTTAGCCGCAATCAGCCCTTCGCGAACGTCATCAGGACTAGGCAAGCCAAGATGTTCACTCGGAGTAACGTAACAGAGAAAGTCAGCTCCAGCTGCAGCTGCCAAGGCTCCACCGATGGCTGAAACAATATGGTCATAACCAGGGGCAATATCAGTTACAAGAGGTCCGAGAACGTAAAAAGGTGCTCCCTGGCAAAGTCGTTTTTGGAGTTTGATATTCATTTCAATTTGGTCGAGGGGTACGTGTCCAGGACCTTCGACCATTACTTGCACCCCAGCCTCCCTGGCTCTTTGGACCAGTTCTCCCAAAGTTATCAACTCTTCGATTTGAGGGCGATCTGTGGCATCAGCTATAGCTCCAGGTCGGAGACCATCGCCTAGACTTAAAGTTACATCATGCCGCCGGGCGATTTCCAAAAGGCGATCAAAATGTTGATAGAGAGGATTTTCTTTTCCATGGTGAAGAATCCAGGCTAAATGAAAGGCCCCTCCCCGGGAAACGATATCAGCCACTCGACCTTGTCTTTTCAGGAGTTCAACTGCTCTTGAAGTTAATCCGACGTGGACAGTCATGAAGTCAACACCTTCTTCAGCTTGAGCTTCGATAACTTCAAAAATGTCTTCAACAGTCATTTCCACTATAGAACCCCGTTTTTCAATGGCTTTGATGGCAGCTTCATAGATAGGGACTGTTCCTAAAGGAAAGGGGGCCTTTTGCAGAATGGCCTGCCGAGTTTCTTTGATGTTTCCTCCAGTACTAAGGTCCATAATGGTATCGGTTCCGTATTTCAAACAAATGGATACCTTCTTCAGCTCTTCTTCAGTTTGAGGGAAATCTTCAGAAGTTCCAATGTTAACATTAACCTTAGTCCGGAGTTTTTCTCCTATCCCGACAACTCGAATTTTTCTTTGAACCTTATTGTAAGGAATAACGACTCGGCCGGCAGCTATTAGGCCCACCAATTCTTCCAAAGCTATTTTTTCTTCCTTGGCCACAATCTCCATTTGAGGAGTGATTTCTCCGCGCAAGGCTTTTTCTAATTGAGTCATTGTTTGCCTCTTTCATAAGAAGTATAGCTTCAGGTTTCCGAACCTGTCAAGAAAGGTTATCCAGCCGGCTTCAAGAGAAAGCCACTAAAATTTGTCAAACTATAGATTCTCCTGCTATCCTAATTTAGCTATGTCTTGGAGAGCGGCGGAGAAAGAGGCTTCTGCAGTAGCTAGAAATACTTTTTACAATTTACTAGGCTATGGGATTCCTCTTCTGGTGGGTGTGTTCACTATACCCTTTTTAATAAGGCTTTTGGGTACCCAACGGTTTGGCATTCTGGCTCTTATTTGGATTGTATTTGGCTATTTTAATGTCTTTAACCTGGGTTTGTCGCGGGCCACGACTAAATTTGCGGCCGAGTTTAGAGGTCGGGGGGAAGACCAGAAAATTGCTGATTATTTCTGGACAACCATTATTTCCCAAGGGGTCATTGGCCTAGGGGGAATGCTCATTGTTATGATTGTGACTACTTATCTGGTAGAAAATATTCTCAAGATTCCTCCCCATTTGGTAGGCGAAGCCAAATTTAGTTTTTTAATTATTGCCCTTTCTTTACCTGTGGTCATTATGTCTGCTTCTTGTCGGGGATTGATTGAAGCTTTTCAACGATTCGATTTGGTCAACTTGGTGAAAATTCCTTCCAGTACGGCCAACTACATTTTGCCTTTGGTTGGGGCCTTATTAGGTTGGAACCTAGTGGGTATTGTTTTAGTTATCGCCGGAGCACGCTTGTTAACCTTAGGAGCCTGGGCAGGACTTTGCTTCCGGATTTTGCCTCAATTGAAGAAAAAAGTATTGTTTAAGCGAGAAATACTGAAAACACTCTTTATCTTTGGGGGTTGGGTGACGGTCTCTTATATCATTACTCCATTTTTGAATTATATTGACCGATTTTTTCTGGGTTCTCTAATTAATATTCAGGCAGTTAGTTACTATACGGTACCTTTTGAGCTAGTTTCCAAACTAGGCATAATTCCCGCTAGTCTCGTTTTAACCCTTTTTCCTTCTTTTAGCGCTCTCCAAGGGCTCCAGGCTTGGGAGAGGATTAGAGGGATGTTTTTAAGTTCAATTAAATACTTGACTTATATTTTAGGGGGGGCAGTAATTCTTTTAGTCTTTTTGGCTCCTTTTATTTTAAAGCTTTGGATAGGGCAGGATTTTCCCCAAAAAAGTGCGGGTCCTTTACAGATTTTAACTTTGGGTGTCTTCCTCAATGCTTTAGCTCTGGTGCCTCTTTCTCATCTTCAAGGGACTGGTCGGGTGGATATACCAGGGAAGATTTATTTGGTCGAACTTTTATTTTATTTGCCCTTAAGCTATTTTTTAATCAAATATTATGGCCTTCTTGGAGCTGCCTGGGCTTGGACACTCCGGAGCAGTCTTGAAGCAGTAAGTTTATTGTTTTTTTCAGCGCGAGAAAGTCACATTGATTTGGCGGCCATGAAGAAAACAAGACTGGGACCAATTTTGTTAAGCATAATCTTAATTTTAATTGGCGGTCTCTTGGTGGGCTTAGTTAATCAACCTTTTTATTGGGCAATAATTGTGGTTTTTATCTACTTTGGGGGCCATGCTTGTTTATCTTTTACGCCTCAAGAACGGCGTTGGCTATGGGCCCAATTATTGACATATAAGCGAGAAAATGCGTAATGGAGAAACTGTTTCTTCAATAATTACATAGACAGTCAAGGAAGTAGGGGCTAATATTTAAGAGAAACTGTCAGTTTAAATTCTATGAAAAAAGTCCTTATTATTCATCCCAGACTTCGCCCAGGTGGTGGGTCAGAAGCCCCTCCGCTCTGGATAGCAGAAGCATTAAAAAAAGAATATGAAGTTACTTTGTTAACTCAAGGGAAAATCGATTTACCTAAATTGAATAAAGCTTACGGAACTTCTCTCCGAGATGGGGAGGTAAGAAAAATAGAATTATCGCCCTGGCCTTTTCTGTTTAATCAATTGGACGCCTACCGTTCGATTCCTTTGGTTCGAACTTCTCAAAAGTTGGCTCCTCAATTTGATGTCTTGATCTCTACTTATAATATCTTGGATTTTAAGAAAAAAGGTATTCAGTTTATTGCTGACTTTTCTTTTTCAGATCAATTGAGAAGGAAATTTCATCCTTCCTCAAATTGGTGGGCCAAAGTGATTTATGAATTCCCCCTGTGGCGAGTGATTTATTTGAAGCTAGCCCAGTGGTTATCCCGAACTACTTCAGGTTGGAGAAAGAACTTGACTGTGGCTAATTCAAAGTGGACTCAGAAAGTTTTGAAGCAATATTTTAATCTGGAAGCGGAGGTAATTTATCCTCCTGTGGTGACTCCAGAAGGAGAAACTCCCTGGGAAGATAGAGAAGAAGGCTTTATTATTTTGGGACGCATTACTCCCGAGAAGAAAATTGATGAAATGATCGAAATTGTCAAGGCCGTTCGGGAGCGTCTAAGCAATAAATCCCTGCATTTGCATCTTATTGGAGGAGCTGAAAGAAGTTATTATTTGAAGAAATTGAAACTAAAAGTAGCCACTTATCCAGAATGGTTATTCTGGGAAGGCCCCCTTTATGGAGAACTTAAATTTGAGTTGCTTAGGCAGCATAAATTTGGTCTTCATGGGAGAGCCTTTGAGCCCTTTGGAATTGCTATTGCCGAAATGGTAAAAAGTGGGTGTCTAGTGTGGGTTCCAGCTGAAGGTGGCCAGACAGAAATAGTCAATCATCCTTGGTTAATTTATAATAGTCCAGTTGAAGCTGTGGAAAAGATCACTACTGTGCTTAGCAATTATCAGCTCCAGAAAGAGCTAAGAGTTCATCTGAAAGCTCAGGCTTTCAATTTCTCGACAGACAAATTCCAGTCAGAAGTCCGGAATTTGGTTTCTAGGTTTTTAAATAATGGCTAAAATTGCTTTTATTGTCGCCACGAAAGATCGGCCGGGCGAGTTAAAACGTCTTTTAAATTCTTTAGCCAATCAAACTAAGCCCGTGGACCAAGTGATTATTGTTGATAGTAGTAAGTCACCTCAGAAAGAGGGGTTAGCTGAGCAATCGTTTCGGGGACTGCCCATAGATTATTATTATTTTCAGCCCCCTTCAACCGCTAGACAGAGGAATTTTGGTCTAGCCAAGTTGGCTCCCGAAATAGATTGGGTAGGTTTTTTGGACGATGATGTAGTCCTAGAAGTGACAGCTGTAGAGGAAATGGAGAGAGCCATTTATTCTTTAGCCAGGGATGAAGTGGCCGGGATGGGATTTAATCTTATTAATCATCCTCCTTTAGAGTTTAGAACACTCAAACATCTGCCTTTGGTAGAAAGATTGGGACTCTATAGCCAAAGAAGAGGAAGAGTGTTGTCTTCGGGGTTTCAAACTTTGATCGGAACAGTCACCGGTAACACTGCTGTGGAGTGGTTACCTTCGACCGCTGCTGTCTGGCGTAAAGAATTAATTGCTAACCATCGTTTTGATGAATTCTTTTCAGGTTATGGTTATTTGGAAGATTTGGATTTTAGCTATTCTTTGGGAAAAAAATATAAATTAATGATTATCGCCCGAGCTAAATATTATCACTTTCCGGCAGAGTCAGGTCGGGGAAAGCCATTTGTTTTTGGCGTCAGGGAAGTTATTAATCGAGTTTATTTTGTCCAGAAGCACAAGGAATTATCTTTGTGGCGATGTTATTTAGGTCTCATTATGAGAGGAAAAATGAGTCTATGGTTAGCTTTAAGCCAGGCTCGACCAGAATTTTTTATTCGGGCCGTGGGCAATCTTTGGGGAGTTTTTCTTTCTTTAAAATTAATTTTTTCAGGAGAATAGGGCGTGCGGATTTTAATTTCAGCTTATGCTTTTAACCCGTCATCTTCGAAAACGTTACATCCAGGAGAAGATTTATTCGGTTGGAAAATGGTGGAACAGATCAGTCGCCATCACCAGGTGTGGGTGATTACTGAAGCTTACAATCAGGCAGCTGTTCTAGAGGCTTTGGATCAGGAAACTGTCTCCAAAATCAAGAATTTAAACATTGTGTTTGTCCAACTTCCTTTCAACCTGAGAAAATTATTTTATAAAATTGAATTTGCTCAACGGTTCTATTATTATCTCTGGCAATTTCTGGCCTGGGTGAAAGCCCGGGAACTTCATCGTCGATATAATTTTCATCTAGTTCATCATCTTACTTTCGGCAATTATTGGATTCCCAGTTTCATGGGGGCTTTTCTTCCCTTGAAATTTATCTGGGGACCAGTGGGAGGTGGGCAACAAACACCTAAGCCCCTCTTAAAAGAATTTTCTTTTGGGGGGAAGTTGGCCGAAAAGACCCGCCAGCTGGCCCAGTGGCTCAGTCGGCAACAATTCATCTGGCATCGATGTGTCGCCAGAGCCTGTTTTATTCTAGTTTGTAATCATGAAACCAAAACTAAAATTCCTGCTAAGTACCACAACAAGGTCCGATTATTTCCAGTCAATGGCATTGATTCTCAAGATGTAAGAAAGCTTCCGATGAAGCCCACTCGAAGACGAGGATTCACCATCTTGATGGCCGGTCGGTTACATCGTCTCAAAGGATTTTCCTTAGGTTTGCGAGCTTTTGCTCTATTTAGAGAAGTCCATCCAGAGGCTAAATTGAAAATCATCGGTTCTGGCCCCGAGGAGAAAAAATTAATTCGATTGGCAGAAGAATTAGGTATCACTCGAGGAGTGACCTTTATTTCTTGGTTGCCTCGGCCTCAATTATTGACTGAAATGAAAAAAGTTGATGTTTTTTTGTTCCCGAGTTTCCGGGATGGGGGAGGAGCTGTAGTGATTGAAGCCATGGCTTGTGGCAAACCGGTAATATGCCTTGATACAGCTGGTCCAGGCTTTCATATCCACCAAGAGTGGGGCATTAAAATACCTCCTTCTTCCCCAAAGATTCTCACGCAGCAAATCAAAGAGGCTTTAGAGAAGTTATGGAGTGAACCCGAACTCCGGGTGAAGATGGGTGAAGCAGCTCGCCAGAGAGTAATCGAAGTTTATCTCTGGGAAAAACTAGGCAAGAGAATGGCCGATTACTACCAGGAATGTGTTAAACTTAAAGTTGATTTTGACGAGAGCCGGAAAAGATAAGGAAGCGTTTAAATGAATTTATATATTTTGCTTTGGTTATTAATCTGGGGGGGCATGTATTCGGGGCTTTACAATGTAACTTCAGCTATGTTTTCTTCTCCTCTAGCTTTATTTCAGGGAGTTAGAGCGTTTTTCCCTTTACTTTCTTTGTATTTAAGTGTTTTATGGTTTATTTTTCGTCGGGAAAGGTTACCCTCATTTTCCTCTCCCTTAGGTTTGTTCTTGGCTTATGGTTTAACCGGAGTTTTGACTTCTCTGATTTCACCTAATAAAGCAATTTCTTTGTATTGGGGCGGGATGTATTTAGCGCCTGTCTTTGCCTTGGCTTTAGTGCTTAACCAGGATGAGGCTCTTTCCATATTGAAGAAAATGATTTGGATTAATTATGTAGTCGCCATTGGTTTAACTGTTATGTTTTTTCCAGAGATGTGGCGGATTGGTTTTATGGGGCAAATGAGACAGATGTTTTATTCCCTACCTTTTGGGTTAGGAGTGGTGAGAGCCAATGGCGTAGGCCGACTAGCCTTGATTACTTTAACAGTGGCTTCGGTGCGCTTTTTTTACAATAAGGGAGCCAAGCGTTATTTTTGGTTCGGATTAATAATTCCGGGCTTGTATTTATTAGCTCAAAGTCAGTCAAGGACCGCTCTGCTGGGATTGGCAGTTAGTTCACTCTTATTTGTCCTGATGTGGCAGCTCCGTTGGCAATTTTTATTTATGGGACCGGTAGTAGCCTATCTTTTGTATGTAGTAGGATATAAATGGCGCGCCCAAGAGAGATTAGCTATGTTGTTTACTCTCACGGGTCGGGAGTTTACTTGGAAGCAGGCTCTGGAATATATTAAACAGTCACCTCTGTTGGGCTGGGGATTTCATACTGATCGTCTTCTATTAAATTCTCGACATATCCACAATTCTTATATCCACGCCATGCTCCATGGTGGGGTAGTGGCGACCTTATTTTTTGTCGCCGCAGTGGTGAAAACTTGGGTAATAATCTTTCAAGAAAATCTGATGAGGCGCCTCAATGAGTTTTCCTTGAAGGATCAACCTTATTTGATCGAAGCTATTTGTCTTTTGGGTTTTTTAACCTCTCGCAGTTTGTTTGAATCAACAGCTGCTTTTTATGGAGTGGATTTGTTGTTCTTCCTCCCAGCAGCTGTTTTTGTGGGATTAATTGTTCGCCAAGGAGAGAGTGATTCAAGGGGATAGAGCCGATGAAGATCTGGATTTTCACTATGTACTATCTGCCGGAATTTGGGAGTGCGCCTATTTTAATGGATGAGCTGGCCACCTATTTAGCCGATCAAGGCTATTCAACTGAGATTATCACTACCATTCCCCGCCCCCCCCATCACCTAAAATATCGCTTCAAACTTTGGCAAAAGGAAACAAAAGACTCAGTCACTATTCGCCGGTACCGAACGAATTTTACCCGTCATCATTTGGGGCGTCTTTTAGCTTGGTCAATCTACACTTTCTGGAGTAGGTGGGTCTTACGTCGAGTGAAAAAGGGAGATGTTCTTTTGCTCCGTCTTCCCCCTCTTTTATTAGGTTTAATAGCCAAAAAGGC
>QMPV01000075.1 GCA_003648765.1 Candidatus Aminicenantota bacterium | reverse complement strand
CCTGATCAAGATACGGTGACCATGGCTGTGGAAGCCACCAAAAACGCTCTCAAAAGAGCCCAGATTGATCCCTCCCAGATTGGCGCTGTCTATGTAGGTTCAGAATCACATCCTTATGCCGTCAAACCCAGTGGGACTATCCTGGCGGAAGCTATTGGCGCCACCCCTGTGGCCCATACCGCTGACTATGAATTCGCCTGCAAGGCGGGCACCGAAGGCATGTTCGTCGCCCAAAGTCTGGTTAAGGCCGGTGAAGTAGAGTATGCCTTAGCTGTGGGAGCTGACACTTCTCAGGGAGCTCCCGGGGATGCCTTGGAGTACTCAGCTGCAGCCGGGGCGGCCTCCTTTATTTTCGGCCGGAAGGATTTGCTGGCAGAAATTCTCTACACTCACACTTTTATGACTGATACACCTGACTTCTGGCGGCGGGAGCATCAATATTATCCTCGCCATGGTGGTCGTTTCACCGGTGAACCAGCCTATTTCAAACATATCGTCAGCGCCGGACAGGGTATTCTGGAAAAGAGCGGTCTGAAACCCGCGGATTTCAAATATGCGGTTTTTCATCAACCCAACGGCAAATTTCCTCTAAAAGCAGGGCGATTGCTGGGTTTTTCCCGGGACCAGCTGACCACCGGTTTGTTGGTTAATAAGCTGGGTAACACCTATTCAGGTTCTTCTCCTCTGGGATTGACAGCTATTCTAGATGAAGCCCAGCCAGGAGATTTAATCTTTATGGTCTCCTTCGGGTCTGGAGCTGGTAGTGATGCTTTCATTTTTAAAGTCACCTCCCGAATCGATGAGGTCAGAGATTTAGCCCCCAAGACCCGGTATCTCCTGGAGAAACGGAAATTTTATCTTGATTATGGTACTTACGCCAAGTACCGACGAAAGATCATTAAAGCCGAGTGAAGGAGGCGAGGATGAGAGAAGTGGCTATTCTCGGTGTTGGCTTAAATAAGAAATGGGGAGAGCTTTGGGATAAATCCCTGCGGCAAATTTTTGTGGAGGCTGCTTTGGCGGCTTTGGATGATGCTGGCGTAGATAAGTTGGATTCAATGTATATCGGCTCCATGTCCTCCGGCCTGTTTGTCGGCCAGGAACATATCAGCTCCTTATTGGCCGATTATTTAGGTCACACGCCCATCCCGGCTACTCGGATTGAAACAGCTTGTGCTTCCGGGGGAGCCGCCGTGAGGCTGGGTTTTATTGAAGTCGCCTCAGGAATGAGTGATGTAGTTCTGGTCGGGGGAGTGGAAAAAATGACCGATGTCACCGGCAGCGAGGCCACTTACGCCCTGGGAACAGCGGCTGACCAGGAGTATGAAGGCTATCACGGCCTGACTTTTCCCGGCTTATATGCTTTAATTGCCCGAGCCCACATGGAAAAGTATGGCACTACCCGGGAACAACTGGCCCTGGTGGCAGTCAAGAATCATCGTCATGGGGCAATGAATCCCGTGGCTCAATTCCCCTTTGAAATTACCGTGGAAGGTGTTTTAAATTCGGTGCTGGTGGCTGACCCACTGCGGATACTTGATTGTTCCCCCATAACCGATGGAGCAGCCGCAGCTATTCTTTGTCCAGTGGAAATGGCCCGTTCACTGGGTAAACCTGTGGTGAAAATTATCGGTTCGGGCCAGGCCACCGATAGTATCGCTTTAGCCCAAAGGAAAGATATTACCTGGTTGGAGGCCACTTATCAGGCCGCCAAACAAGCTTACCAAATGGCTGACAAGACCCCGGCCGATATTGACGTGCTGGAAGTCCATGATTGTTTTACCATTGCTGAAATTTGTGTGCTCGAAGCCTTGGGGATGGTGGATAAAGGAGAGGGCGGTCGGGCCACTGAAGCTGGCTGGACCAGCCTAGAAGGTAAGATGCCGGTTAATCCCAGTGGTGGGCTGAAGGCCAAAGGTCATCCCGTGGGGGCCACGGGTGTGGCTCAAATAGTGGAAATAGTCAGACAACTCCGAGGTGAAGCCGGACAGCGACAGGTTAAAGGGGCCCGCCTCGGGTTGACTCAGAATATGGGTGGGACCGGCGGCAGTTCGGTTGTTCATATTTTAGCCAGGGAAGATTAAGGAGGGTATCATGCCGACACCAGCTAAATATTGGCGAGAAATTCCTCAAAGATATCGCCTGGAAGCGGCTAAATGCCAGGCGTGTGGGCAAGTCTATTTTCCCCCCCGCCAAGTTTGTGCTCTTTGTGGTTCCCGGAAATTTTCGCCCACCCGTTTGGCTGAGCGGGGTAAGCTACTGACTTACACTATCATCCGGGTTCCCCCTCATCAATTCACTGACCTGGCTCCCTATGCTGTCGGCATTGCCGAGCTCGAGGATGGCGTCCGCCTCACATCTCAGATTGTGGATTGTTCCTTTGATGAATTGCGGGTGGGGTTACCCGTAAAACTTGAATTTCGTAAAATTTATGAGGAAGGCCAGGCAGGAATAATTTGCTACGGGTATAAATTTGTGCCCGAATGAAACCATTTTTCTTGAGATGGAGGACCCAGCAGAAGAAAAAATGTTCTCTAAGAAAAGAAACTAAATTTTATTTTCTCTGAGAAAACAAATAAGCCAAATTGACTCAAAAAATTTTCTCTAAGAAAAAAATTGGAGGGAACAGAAGAAATTGATAAAGTAAATTCTCTTTGGTTGAAAGATAAAAGGTTATTCTTTTCTCCATTTGACATCATCACTGGGAGGGTCAGGAAGAGAAGATGATGGACTTAAAAAGAGGCTTTCTGAGAAAAAGTCCGCGGGGGGAGAAATGAATTGTCTGGTTCAGCTCAAGTCTTTGAGTCAATCACTTGAGAAGATTGGGGTTAAGGGTCTTTTTCCCAGAGATGAAGGTTGTTTTCCTAAGGGGTTTCAGCCGGGCCTTATGAGTGAACTCAGGAAAGAAAAAACAAAAACATTCTCTGGTCATTTCTCTCTTGAAGAGAAAGTTGAGCCTGGTTTATGATGAAGGCAATGAGTAACTTAATTAAAATATCCGTTAAAATACCCCGGGGGTCTGGGCCAGAAAGGAGGGGCAATGTTTCGTCTGAAAAGTCAAATTGATACCAAAAGTGAAGAATTTCGGCGAAATTATGAGCATATGAAACAACTGGTGGCCACCTATAAAGAAAGGTTAGCCCGTGTTCAGGCCGGGGGTCCCCCAAAATATCGTGAATTGCATAAATCCCGGGGAAAACTTCTAGTGCGGGAGAGGCTAGAGAAGTTATTTGACCGCAACACACCTTTTCTGGAATTAAGCCCTCTGGCGGCCTACGACATGTATGACAATCAGGCGCCCGGAGCGGGCCTGGTCACCGGTATCGGTGTCGTCCACGGTCGGGAAGTCCTGGTGGTGGCCAATGATGCTACCGTCAAAGGGGGGACATATTTCCCCATGACCATTAAAAAACATGTCCGGGCTCAGGAGGTAGCGCTGGAGAATCGACTGCCCTGTATTTACCTGGTGGATTCAGGCGGAATTTTTCTGCCCCACCAGGCCGGAACTTTTCCGGATAAGGAACATTTCGGCCGGATATTTTACAATCAAGCCCGGATGTCGGCCCTGGGTATTCCCCAAATCTCGGTGGTCATGGGTTCCTGTACCGCTGGCGGAGCTTATGTGCCGGCCATGAGTGATGAAACCGTAATTGTCCGCCAGCAGGGCACCATTTTTATCGGTGGTCCGCCCCTGGTTAAAGCCGCCACAGGGGTCGATGTTACTGATGAAGAACTGGGCGGGGCGGATGTCCATTGCCGTATTTCAGGGGTATCGGATTACTATGCTTTAAATGATGAACATGCTTTGCAGATCGCCCGCAATATCATTGAAACACTGGACCGACCGGCCAAGTTTCCCCTGGATATAGCTCCGCCGGAAGACCCTTATTATGACCCTGAAGAAATCTATGGAATTGTCCCCACCGATTTGCGCAAACCATTTAATATCAAGGAAATAATCGCCCGGCTGGTGGATGGCAGCCGCTTTCAGGAGTTTAAAGAACTTTACGGCCAGACTCTTGTCTGCGGTTTTGCCCGGATTATGGGCTATCCAGTGGGGATTTTAGCCAATAACGGGGTGCTTTTTTCGGAAAGTTCGCTCAAAGGGGCTCATTTTGTTACTTTATGCGCTATGCGCAAGATTCCTTTAATTTTTCTTCAGAATATCACGGGCTTTATTGTTGGCAAAGAGTATGAACATGGTGGCATCGCCAAGGATGGGGCCAAGCTGGTTCACGCCGTGGCCAATGCCGAGGTGCCCAAATTTACAGTGATTATCGGTGGTTCCTATGGAGCTGGCAACTACGCTATGTGTGGCCGGGCTTACGGCCCCCGCCTGTTATGGATGTGGCCCAACGCCCGCATCAGTGTTATGGGCGGCGAGCAGGCGGCTCATGTTTTGTTGACTGTGAAAAAGAAACGTCTCGCCCAGCAGGGCCAGGCCATGACGCCAGAGGAAGAGCAGGAGTTTATCCGCCCGATTCTCGAGAAATATGAGCATGAAGCCAGTGCTTACTACAGTACCGCTCGTCTCTGGGATGACGGCATCCTGGACCCTCTGGAAACAAGAGAAGCTCTGGCCTTAGGCATTGCCATGAGCTTGAACGCCCCCATCCCGGATTATAAGATGGGCATTTTCAGGATGTAATTATGAAAGAGACAGACTATCAAACAATTAAGGTTATTCAGGAAAAGGCGGTGCTTTTTCTTGTTTTAAACCGACCCGAGGTTCATAATGCTTTTAACATTCAGATGATTAATGAGATGCACCGGGCCTTTCAGCAGGCTGTGGCCGATGAGTCCGTTCGAGTAGTGATACTTACCGGCGAGGGCAAGTCCTTTTGCGCCGGGGCTGATTTGAACTGGATGCGGGAAATCATTAATTTTTCTTTTGACCAGAATTTGGATGAATCCCGCCGGGTGGCGGCCCTGTTGCACCAGATCTACGCCCTCCCCAAGCCGGTGCTGGCCCTGGTAAACGGGGCGGCTATCGGGGGCGGGGTTGGTTTTGCCTGTGCCTGTGATGTGGTGGTGGCTTCAGAAAAAGCCCGCTTTGGCTTGAGCGAGGTGAAAATCGGTTTGGTGCCGGCGGCTATTTCACCTTATGTTATCCGGCGGATCGGTGAAGCTCAGGCCCGACGTTATTTTTTAACCGGGGAGAGAATTTCGGCTGAGCGGGCGCTGGAGATCGGTCTGGTCAATGAGGTTGTGCCGGCGGAGGAGTTGAGAAAAAGAGGTCGGGAGATGGCCAATTTGCTTCTTTCCTCAGGTCCCCGGGCTATGGCTAGCTGTAAAGAACTTCTGTTTAAAGTGCCGGGTATGTCTCTGGAGGAAGCCAAAGAATTTACCGCCCGGATGATTGCTGAGTTGAGGGTCAGCCAGGAGGGTCAGGAGGGTATGGCTGCTTTTCTGGAGAAGCGTCCGCCCCGCTGGGCGATTAAAATGGACTCGGATGAAGTTTCATAATTAAGGAGAGGCGGGATGTTTAGCAAGATATTGGTGGCCAACCGAGGGGAAATAGCCGTGCGGATTATGCGAGCCTGCCGGGAACTGGGCGTGGCCACAGTGGCTGTTTATTCTGAGGCGGACCGGGGGGCTCTCCATGTTCAGGTGGCTGATGAGGCGGTCTTCATCGGACCGGCGCCGGCTCTCGAGAGTTATTTAAATATGGAGCGGCTGGTGGAGGCGGCTCACCACACCGGGGCCGAGGCTATTCACCCCGGTTACGGTTTTTTGGCGGAAAATCCCGAATTTGTCCGCCTCTGTGAAGAAGCCGGCCTGGTGTTTATCGGGCCCGACTCCAAGGCTATGGCCCTGGTGGGCGATAAAATCCGGGCCCGTCAGGTAGTGGAAGAGGTTGGAGTGCCAATTATTCCGGGCATGAAAAAATCCTTCCCCAATTTGGAAGATTATCGGCAGGCTGCCCAGGAGATAGGTTATCCGGTCATGATCAAAGCCTCAGCTGGCGGTGGGGGCAAGGGCATGCGGATTGTCTACCAGGAAGAAGATTTACTGCCGGCTTTGGAAGCGGGTCAGCGGGAAGCCAAAGCCGCCTTTGGTGATGAAGCGGTCTATCTAGAAAAATATCTGGAAGAACCCCGGCATGTAGAGTTCCAGGTGCTGGCTGACCATGAGGGAAATATTGTCCATCTTTTTGAACGGGAATGCTCCATTCAGCGCCGCCACCAGAAGATTGTTGAGGAGACTCCATCTCTGGCTCTAGATGATGACCTGCGTTTCCGCATGGGGGAGGCGGCCAAAAAAGTCATGCAGGCTGTGGGTTACACCAATGCCGGCACGGTTGAATTTTTACTGGATAAAGATAAAAACTTTTATTTTCTGGAAGTCAACGCCCGTCTCCAGGTGGAACACCCGGTGACGGAGCTGACCACAGGCATCGATCTGGTTCATCAACAAATAAGAATCGCCGCCGGCCAAAGGCTAAGTTTTTCCCAGGAAGAAATCAACCAGCGGGGACATGCTCTCGAGTGCCGGATTTATGCCGAAGACCCGGCCAAAAATTTTCTGCCTTCTTCAGGGCGGATTATTTATCTGCGGGAACCCGTGGGTCCGGGTATCCGCCATGATGGTGGCGTCTATGCCGGTTTTGAAGTACCGATTTATTATGACCCGATTCTGGCCAAATTGATTACCTGGGGTGAAACCAGAGACCAGGCTTGCGCCCGCATGAAAAAGGCTCTCGAGGATTATGTTATCCTGGGGATTAAAACCACTATTCCTTTCCTAAGAGAGGTGGTACAGCATCCGGCCTTTCTTGAGGGAAAGATCTCGACTCATTTCATTCCCCGGTATTTTTCCGAATGGCGGCCCCGTCCACCGTCTCCGGAAGGACAGCGTCTGGCCCTTATCGGAGCCGCCTTAAGAGAAATGAAACAGGGGAGAGAGAGAAAGAGACCCACTCAGCTGATGTCAGCCGGCCAGGATTTCCTTTCTCCCTGGCAAACTTTGGGGCCCTGGCGCCTGGGAAGGAGGTCTTAAACCATGAATTTTGAGTTTATGGTTGACCAGAAGCGAATTCCAGTGGCTATAGAGAAAACCTCCCAGGGCTGGGAGATAGACCTGGGGGAAGCCAAAGTTGTGGTGGACGCCCACTGGATTTCCGAAAATTGTGTTTCTCTTATTCTTGAGGGTAAGTCTTATACTCTCCATGTAGTTCCGGTGGATAATGGTTACCTTTGTTATGTCCAGGGAGAGCTGTGGTCGCTGGGCCGACCCACTCAGGATTTGGAATATAGCCAGGCTGACCAGGCAGGAGCCGTGGGTGATAAGCTGAAGGTCAAAGCGCCGATGCCGGGCAAGGTGATTAAGATCAATGTCCAGGAAGGAGAGGCCGTTCGGGAAAATCAGACGCTGGCGGTGGTGGAAGCTATGAAAATGGAGAATGAAATCAAAGCCGCCCAGGCCGGTCGAGTCAAAAAAATTCTTGTCTCCGTAGGCGAACTGGTGGATGCCGACCGGCCTTTGATAGAGCTGGAGGAGGAGTAGAGTCAGGTGGGGCTAAGATTTAGAACCGGCCGGGCTAACAGAAAGAAGAAAGCAAGGAAGGAAGGAATTTGGGGTTAGGTCTTTACTGGGCACCTTTGAATAACAAAATTTTCTGTCATTTTTTAGCTAGTTTAATCTCAAAACTCCTTCCCCTAACCATTTCTCGCCAGGGTCAAGGGAAAGAGTTAAAGAGGCTAATAGAAAGGGAAATAAAATTCTAAGCCGTTTAGCCCCTAGCTTTTTCTTGGGGAGGGGTTTTCTGGCTGTCAAAGATCCAGGATGAAGACTTAACCCCAGATTCCCATGATTCAAGAATTGAGCTATCTGAGAAAGGAATTAGCTAGAGCAACTATTTTTTATTTCTAAAGGTTATTTATGGTGAACAGGATGGATGAGCAAGAATTGATGGCCCGCCTGCAGCGGAAAGATGAACAGGCTTTTCGAGAGGTTGTCCGACGTTATAAAGATCGGGTGGTTAACTATCTTTGGCAGCTTACCGGAGATTATGAAAAAGCCGTTGATCTGGCTCAGGAGACATTTCTGCGGGTTTTCTTTAAAGCCCATAAATATCGACCAATCGCCCCCCTGGCTTCTTGGATTTATACGATTGCATCGAATTTAGCCAAAACAGAGTTAAGAAGAATGAAGAAGATGGATACAGTTTCTTTTGATGACGTCAAGGATATTTTCATTGAAAAAGAGCCAACTTATAATTCGCCGGAAAAAGACGAGTTGATTCGGACGGTTCGGGCGGCTTTGAATCGCTTAGCTCCCCGGTATCGGATTCCTTTGATTCTTAAAGATTTGGAAGGTTTTTCCCAGGAAGAAATCGCCCAAATTCTGCGCTTGCCTTTGGGAACAGTTAAAGCCCGGATCAGCCGGGGTAGGAATCGTCTAAAAAAAGAACTGGCTAAGGTAGCCGATTGGGGGGCCAGCCAATCAACCGAGGGAGAAAAAAACCATGAAGGAATTAAAGCTACTTAATCAATTTCCACGGGTGAAAGCTCCCCCTGATTTTGAGGAAAAATTATGGGAACGCTATCAGGCCCGCCAAGCTAAACAAGCCAGAAAGAAGCGATTGACTATTATTCTGGGGGGATCTTTGGCCACAGCTGCGGCCGCTTTGTGGCTGGTTTTCTGGTTAGTTTCTCCCTCTCCTCAGGCATTTCAAAGGGTTTCACCAGAGCGGCCTGGCTCGGTCGAAAAATTCAGCTGGCCAAGTTCTACTTCTGAAGTTGTTCCCCTGATTGAGCCGGTGCTGTATACCCATGAATTTTCCTCCTGGCCTCAGCAAAACACTATTTATATATTGGAGCCGATTGCCGCTACCCCTGGAAGACCAATTATGTATTAAAGGAGGGACATCATGATTGATCGGCAACGAGAGATCCATCGCCAGATAGGTTATACCTGGATATTTATTTGGGGTATCTGTTGGCTGGTGGTCGGGGCTCTCTGGACTCCTTCCCTTCAGGGGGAGGAAATCCAGACTCTGGTGAAGAAAGTTGCTCCTTCGGTGGTCCGGGTTGAATCTTTCAACGCCACCCGGAAAGTGGCCACCGGTGTAGTGATTGAAGAAGGGTATATTCTGACCACGGCCCTGATTACTCCCGGAAAGAAAAAAATTTATGTGGTTGATACTCAGGGGCGGCGGACCAAAGCTGAATTGGTTGGTTTTGATCCACTTTCTAATCTCGCTTTAATTAAATCCCAAGTTAAATTACCGCCAATTAAAAAAGGTAAATCAGATTACTTAGGACCTGGCTCTTGGATCGGAGTCGTGGGCCTTTCACCAGAAAACAAGCCCGCTGTCACTCAAGGTATAGTCAGCTCGGTGACTGAGGATCGTCTGCGGTTGAATATCTGGGTTTTCCCAGGTTCCAGTGGTAGTCCGGTGATAGATAAAAAGGGTCGGCTAGTAGGAGTGTTGCGCGGGATTTATTTTGATGAACAGCCAGTTGTTTTTGAATTCAGGGAAAAAGAATTAGTTGGCTCAGGTTATGTCGTCTCTCGAGCCCAGGCACCAGCCTCCGGGATGGCTTTAGCCGTACCGGTGGAGATAGCCGTTAAGGTGGCCCGGAAGATAAAAGACAAGGGGCGAGTCGTCCGAGGCTGGATGGGAGTACGGGTGATAGAAAACGAAGCAGGAGAGGTGGAAATATACGAGGTAGAGAAGGACTCCCCGGCTGAGCTAGCCGGTCTGGAAAAAGGCGATGTCATTCTGGAAGTCGACGGCCGGCAGGTCAATTCTACCCGAGAACTGGCTACTTTAATTCAATTGCGAGACCCGGGCGAGGTGGTCAAGCTTCGTCTGCGTCGCCGGGGCCAGGAGAAGGAAATTGAGCTTCGGCTGGGAGAGTATCCCGAAGAAGACTTCCGTCGTGAATCCGAGAGAAAATTAAGTCGCTGGTTTCCTCAATCCTGGCCTGAATTTCCGCCGCCCACCTTAAAATGGACCTGGAAAAGCCGGCGCTATATCGGTCTTTACCTCCAGGAATTAACCCGGGAACTCTCGGCTTACTTTGGCGTGAAAGAAGGTCGGGGTCTGCTGGTGAGTCGGGTAGAGGAGGGCAGTCCGGCCGATGAGGCGGGCCTTAAAGTTGGTGATGTTATTCTTCGCGCCGATGGCCGTCGGGTAGAAAAAGTTGAGGAGCTGAGTCGGATTGTTCAAGGCAAGGAAGAGGGAGAGAAAATTGAGATAGAATTTCTGAGAGACAAAAAATTGAAAAAGGTCGAAGTTGAAGTGGCTGAGGAGAAAGGTTCCTTTGGAGCCTGGTTCAACTGGGAGGTGAAACCCCGTTTCCGGGAACATCTTTCTCGCTGGAGTAAAGAAACCCGGAAGGTCAGTCAGGAAACGTGGTCTAAGTGGCAGCAGAAAATGAGGGAAATTAGTAAAAAGGCGGAGGAAAATCTGACCGAGCTTTCCCGGAAATTAAAAGAGATGTCCCAGGAGAATTTGTTTTCGCCCGAGAAATTAGTGAAACAGAGACTCCGGGGATTACGGGTTTGATCGGCTCCTGATTCTCAAAAAAAGGGGAAGGCCGGTCGACCTTCCCCTTTGTCTTTAGATCGCAGTGGAGGATCCGTGGAGGTGTCGGTCGGGGACTAACCACAGTAATTCTCATAATAACAAGTAGTTAACCTTATTTTAGTTTCCAAGAATTATCCTTAGAGCCCTTTTTGCCTCTTTAATTCATGGTACTGATAAGTCCTCAAGCTACTCAGGGTGTCAATAATCAAGGTATCAGTCAATACTCAAGGTGTCAGACACCCTTTGCCTTTTTATGGGTAAAGTCAACTTCTAAATATATCTCTCCAGGGTGTCAATATATCTTCATGGTGTCAGACAATCTTTATCCATGTCCTCCATAGGGTGTCTGACACCTTGAGTATACCTTGAGTGTAACAGTATAAAGGGTGTCAGACATTTTTCAGTGTAAAGGGTGTCATGTAAAGGGTGTCAGACACTTTGATTATCTATAATAATAATAACAATAAATTAGCCTCATTACCCTCTAAGAATGGCTTTAAGTCTGATTTTGACCCCAACCTCAAAAGTTGTTGATATTTT
>QMPV01000074.1 GCA_003648765.1 Candidatus Aminicenantota bacterium | reverse complement strand
CCGGGCTGATTATTGACGAGTTTGTTGAATTGGAGAAAGATATGCCCCCGAGCTACCAGTTTGGCCGGCGTGGCTTCAAAGGCAGATTCGCCGGTTTTTTGTTCCTCTTTTTGTTGTTGAGTTTCTCCAGTCGGCTCTCCGGCAATAGGCGCAAATCCAAGGTCCGCATTTTTTATAGAGAAAAGGAAGATACTATGAATGTTTTCTCGGGCAGGAAGATAATAATGATCAATGAACTTAAAAGGGATATCGAGTCGAGGCTGCCGAGATGTCATACCTTCCTGGAAAATCGTTTTAACTTCCTTGGGAATTATAATGACGTTTTTCTTCTCCTGCTTCTTCTCGTCCTTTTTTTGAGCCATTAATGCTGGAGTAAAGATAAGGAGAGCAATAAGTAAGGTGGTTAAAACTGTCGTCAAGAATTTTTGAGTTTTCATGTGACCTCCTTAGTTCGGATACGGCTCTTGTTGATTAAGGCCAGATTCCGTTTTTTATAAGAGATTACTATACCAGAATCAAAGTAAATTTTCCACTTTTATGAAACCCGCTTGCCTCGAGTAGATAGATTTTTTTTAGCCTGATTAATGGCGGCCTGAAGAACGATTTCTTCTTTTTTGGTAAAGATAAACATTTTTGTTGTGTTCTTGAAGAGTTCGACTGAAAATATGAGTACCGTCATTTCGGGAGACAAAATAGAGATAATCCACCTTGGCCGGATAAAGGGCTGCCTCGAGGGCGGCTCGACCTGGGTTGGCGATGGGGCCGGGAGGTAAACCAGGATAGAGATAGGTATTATAGGGAGAGTCTAACTTTAGATCTTTCCAACCCAGTCGACCCTTATATTTTCCTTGGAGTTTAAGAGCATAAATAATGGTGGGATCGCAATCAAGTTTCATTTTTTTCTTTAGACGATTATGAAAAACGGCTGAAATGAGCTTTCTTTCTTCAGGTTGGGAGGTTTCTTTTTCGATTAAAGAAGCCAAGATAACTATTTCTCTAATTGAAAAGCCCAATTGAGAGGCTCTAGTTTGCCAAGTAGCCGTGAAAACTCGGCGGAATTGGTTAACCATTGTCCGAACCACATTTTGAGGAGAAGTTCCTTTGGGAAAAGAGTAAGTTTCGGGAAAAAGATAGCCTTCCAGATTAGGTGCTTGAGGATCGAGGTCTTCAATCAGGGATGATATCTCTGTGGCGGTTATGAATTTATCAGCCGAGAAAAATCCCAATTTCTTTTCCAAAAGCAAGGCTATTTCAAAACGTGTCAGACCTTCAGGAATGGTCACTGAGTGGAGGTAAATCTGGCCACTGGTCAAAAGTCGCAGGAGGTCTTTGATGGAGATAGGGGTGTTAATTTTATATTCGCCCGCTTTTATTGGTGTATTTTGATAGTAGACTTGATACATTAATCGGAAGACAAAGGCATTGGTGATAATACCTTTGCTTTTAAGTTGATGAGCTAAGGTGATGACACTAGTTCCTTTGGGAATATCAATGATTATCTCTTGAGGGGAGGAGGGAGGATAACGAGTATATTCAATTAACAACCAAATGGTGAATATCAAGAAAGCACAGAAAATGGCAACTAAACCAATTTTAATTATTTTCAATAAGTTGCCTGAAAAGGATTTGCTCATAGTTTTTCTTTAAGCAGGCTGAGTTTGTTTTTTGTTACAAGAGTAAGAGAGACCAGCAAAACTTTAATTTCTGGTTCCATGAGAACGTTTGCTTTCCAGATAATTGGCCAGAATTAAGGTAGCCGCTAGTCCATCTTCGTATTTTTTTCTCTGGCGGGAGTCAACTTTCTGTTCATAAAGGAGAGATTGGGCTTGCTTGGTGGTAAGGCGTTCATCCCAGAGAATGACTGGTCTCCCCAAGATTTTTTCCAACCAATGGGCAAATTCTTTTGTTTTTTTAGCTTGAAAACCGGTTTGACCATCCATCTCTAAAGGTAAACCCACAACGATTTCACTAATATTAAATTTTTTTAAGAGACCAAGGAAATATTGTTTGTCTTTTTCTTTAGAGCGGCGGAGATATTTACCTAAATATTGAGCAGTTATTTGGAGAGGATCACTGATAGCTAGGCCCAAGTGTTTATCCCCGAAATCTATGCCTAAAATCCTTGATAATTTTTTTGAAATACGATTCATTTGTTGTCTTTATTGGGGAAGTCAGAATTTCTGGACTTGGGATCGGTTGGAGTAATAAATCGTTTTTGAAAACGCTCGAAACCTAGCTGAATTAATTCTTCCAGAAGCTGACTATAAGGAATTCCAGAGACTTCCCATAATCGGGGATACATACTAATAGCGGTAAATCCAGGTATTGTATTAATTTCATTGAGGTAAACTTGATGACTTTCCTTTTCTAGGAAGAAATCTACTCGAGCCATCCCTTGGCCTTCAATAGCTTGAAAAGCTTTAACTGACAAATTTTGAATTTCCTTAACTTTTTCTGGTGAAAGTTCAGCCGGAACAATAAGCTGGGCTTTGTTTTCCAAGTATTTATCCTGGTAGTCATAGAATTCCCGGGAGGGGATTATTTCTCCAGGCAAGGAAGCCCGCGGATGGTCGTTTCCAAGGACGCTGCATTCTATTTCTCGCCCAGTAATGGCTTTTTCGATCAGAATCTTCTGGTCATAACTAAAAGCTCGGCTGATTGCTTTTTCTAGTTGAGAGTTTTCAATAACTTTAGTGATACCCACACTTGATCCCAAATTAGCTGGTTTAACGAAGAGAGGTAGGTTAAACTTTTCTTGAATTTCAGCCAGAAGTAATTCTTTCTGGATGTGCCACTGAGAGAGAGTTAGGGTTAGATGAGGCACGACCGGCAAATCATAAGATTGCCAGATTTTTTTACACATAGCCTTGTCCATGCCCAGGGCTGAGGCCAGAACTCCTGCCCCTACGTAAGGCACTCCAGCTAATTCCAGCAGCCCTTGGATGGTGCCATCTTCTCCAAAAGGGCCATGAAGTACAGGAAAATAAATGTCAGCTTGGAGCTCATGACTGAAGAAAGATGAATTCCAGGGGAGAAAAGAAAAAAATTTCCCGGAGTTAAGTTCTTCTTGAGGCTTTAATGGAGAGGGCACCCGCCGCCAAAGCCCCTCTCGGTTAATATAGATGGAAAGGATTTCAAATTTTTCTTTATCTAAATGAGAAAAAATGGAGGCCGCGGAAATAAGTGATATTTCATGTTCAGCTGACCTTCCTCCGAAAAGCAGGGCTACTTTTATTCGTTGGTTCTGACTCATCATTTTCTATTGTAACAAAAAAAGATAGGTCAGACTATTAGTCTTTAGCTTTCTAGCTAGAGAATAAATAATAGAGAATTATGAAATATAATCAATTCATTAGTTGAAGAAAAACACTCTTTTATTTCAAATAAATAAACCTAACGATTAGTGATAATTTTTAAAATAATTTTTAATTTAATCTAAAAAATAAAGGGAGGTGAGAGAGGTATTGTTTAGAGAGAATCTTCGAGCCGTTGACTGGGGTTAAATTTAACCTTCTTTTTAGCTGAAATCCGGATTGTTTCGCCTGTTTTGGGATTTCGACCCATTCTTTCCTGTCTGACTTTAATTTCAAAACTGCCGAAACCAGAAAGAGTGACTCTTTCCCCCCTTTGTAAAGCCATGCTGACACCTTGGATTAAAGCGGATAAGGCTTTTTTGGCTTGATCGAGGGTGATGCCAGCATCCTTTGACATTTTGTTGATGAGGTCCTTTTTATTCACCCAAAGCCTCCTTTGCTGATTTGAAAAATGATTTTGATTTTATGTTATTGTGGAGAAAATAGGATGTCAAGAATATATTATTTATAATGATTAATTATAATTTTCCTTGCTTCATTTTCCTAACATTCTCTGAATAATCGACTAAAAAAGTGGAGAGGTGGTCAGAGAGAAGTGGTCAATGAAGGAAAACATGAGGGAGAGGCAATAAGATTTTGTTAAGATTTAGGTTATAGCCCATGGGAAGAGAGTTTTTTAGATAGTTAAAAATTGACACGTAAATTCCAGCTGAATATAATGATACCAACAAGATTTAAGCAAGAGGTGAAATCGTGAAGATTAAAATTATGCTTTCGCGGGGGAAAATATTTTTATTAGCGATGCTATCACTGGGCATCTTGATGATGGGGGCTTGGCTTATAGCTCAGCAGAAACAGCAGTATGAGATAAAGAAGGCCATAATCTATCAGGATATTTATCCCATTATTTCTGAATCAGATTTGTACTGTTCTTTTCTAATTTGGGATAAAAAAGAGAAGCCGGATTTGAAGATAATTGGGGCGGAGAGGGAATACGAGAGAGTGCTTTTTAATAATGATGATATTGTTTATTTAAATAAGGGGAAAGCTGAAGGTCTCCAACCAGGTCAATTATTTCTAATTCTTGAATTTGAACGTAAATTAGGCAATTACGGGTATTTGGTCCATAAACGAGGCCGGGCCAGAGTAATTCATCTAAGTGAACATGGAGCCACAGCCCGAATTGAAAAGGCTTGTGGTCAGGTGATGTTAGGTTTTTATTTAGTTCCGTTTGAAGAGAAGGAAGGTTTAGCCGGGAAAGATCTAGGTTATAACGTTCCTCCTTATAAGACTCCAGGCCCTAAGGGAGAAGTGATTTATCTTTATATTGATTTCAATCAAATTGGCAAAGGGCATTGGGCTTTGATCAATTTGGGGCAAAGCGATGGCTTGAAAGTAGGTGATCAACTTATTGTTTATCGAGAACCGGTTAAAGGAGCGCCTCTTCAAATCATTGGTAATGTTTTGGTTATTGATGTCCAACAACATACTTCAACGATTAAAGTTCTTTCTTGTCGGGATGCTATCCGCATTGGAGATTTTATTCAATTTCGGCCTCAAGCCGGTCAATAAGAAATTTCAAAAGTTAATTTCGATTAATTTCTCTTGACGATTGTTGAGGAGGATTACATTTTTATTTAAATTTTTTATTTAATTTAATTAAAAAAAGGTTTTAGTGGTGGGGGCCAGAGTGTTAGACTAAATATGAATTGAGCCCCTGAAAGATTTCCTGAAGTTTAACAGAGGTGAATAAAGGGAAGGATTTTAGAGCTAGTTGACATAATTTGTAGATTTTGCTAGCTTAAATTTGCTCAGAAGTGAGCGGGCGTAGTTCAGTGGTAGAACGTCTGCTTGCCAAGCAGAAGGTCGGCGGTTCAAATCCGCTCGTCCGCTCCATTTTCCTAAGAACTGTCAGAAAGTGATGTTTCTATGTTTCTCCAGGGCGCGGTACCCAAGTGGCTAAGGGAGAGGTCTGCAAAACCTCGATTCGCCGGTTCGAATCCGGCCCGCGCCTCTCTTCTCCCCCCAGAAAATGCCCCTCCTTCTAAATAAGTGTAAGTTGAATCTACAAAAATAATTAAAGGGTAATAGGCTGGAGGTAAAGTCAGTGGGAAGCCAAGCCTGACTTTTTCTGGTAGAGGAGGAAAAGATAGAGTGAAGTTATCCACAAGAAGATGTCGCCGATAAGCAGAGGCAATCCCACCTGCCGACTTAATGAGCCGAAGCAACCACATTCGGTATTAATCCCCCGGAAGATAGTGATAGTAATTATCACTATGAATCCTCCAAAAAGGCAAACAGCCAAAAAAGAAGCTCCCTGGCGAAAAATTCTAGTTATTAGACCAAGACCGATCAAGAGTTCCAGCCAAGGCAAGACGATGGCTCCTAGCAGGGCTAAAGATTCAGGAAAAAGGCGATAATTAAGAATAGCTCGAGCAAATTCGAGAGGATGACCGATTTTGGTTAAACCGGACCAAATAAGGACTCCACCCACAGTGAGGCGGGCTAAAGTCTCCAAAGGGAGGTTAAGTTGGGAAAGGAGAAGTTGTTTGGGTTTCATGGTATTTATCCACTAGAGAATCGAGATTTAGGCAGGAAAATAAGTTTAACTCTTTCTTCCAATAATAATTATTTAGAAAACTCATTTTAATGGTCATGTGAAGAAAGCTGAGATTCATTATTTATTTTTCTTCAGAGTGGCTTACTTCGACCGGCAGACCAGCGGTTTGCCAGCCTTGCCAGCCCTCAAGGATTACTCGAATTTTGGGGTAGCCGTGTTCAACCAATTTTTGAGCTAAGGCCACACTGGAAAGACAATCTCCACCTTCGCAATAAACTACAATATTTTGAGAAGTAGGGATAAGACCGGGATGGAAAATTTTTTCGAAATCTTCATAGGGGAGGTTTAAAGCCCCGGGAATGTGGCCTGCTTGGTAGAGTGAGGGTGAGCGACTGTCGATGAAACAGGTGCCTTCTTGAGTCAGAAGATCGGCTGCCTCATCTAAAGAGATGAATGTAATTCCTGGAGAAGTGGCTGTTTCTAAAAAACCGGGGGATATATTTCCTTGGAACCATTGAATAATCAGTTTAAAGTTAGTCAAGCAAGCAATGAAGACAGCCAGACCTCCGATGATAACTGCTTCTCGGAAGATTCTACTTCCATTAGTCATGATTAAGGTAAAGCTTTCTAGCCAAAAATAGTCTGGTATTTTTTTAAGCCTTCCCTAAAGACATGAATGGCTCTTTTCAGGTCTTCTTCTTTAAGAACGTAAGCAATCCGAACTTCATCTCGTCCTTTCTCTGGAGTAGCGTAAAAGCCGCTGGCTGGAGCAACCATGACTGTTTCTCCCTCTAGTTCAAATTCAGTCAGCATCCAACGGACAAAATGCTCGCTGTCTTTAACGGGTAAACGGATAATAATATAAAAAGCTCCTTGAGGTTTGTGCATGGTGATGCCTGGAATTTTCTTTAATTCTTCATAGAGAACATCTCGTCTCCGTTGATATTCTTGACGGATGGCCGCGAATACTTCGCGGCCTATTTGATAGGCAGCGAGAGCTGCTTTTTGCTCCATAGTCGGTGGACAGAGTCTCGCTTGAGCAAATTTAAGAACGGCTTCGTAAATTTCGGGATTACGGGTAATCACGGCCCCGACTCGAGCTCCACAACAACTGAATCTTTTGGAGATGCTGTCAATGACAATCGTCCGGTCTCGGACTTCTTCGAATTCAAGAACACTGGTGTGGTGAACTCCATCATAAATGAATTCATTGTAAACTTCATCAGCAATAAGGAAAAGATCTTTTTTCAGCACCAGATCAACCACCCGGGAGATTTCCTCTTTGGTATAAACTGTCCCTGTAGGATTGTTGGGAGAGCAAAGAAGAATAGCTCTAGTTTGAGGAGTGATTTTGGCCTCAATTTCTGCTGTAGAGGGCAAACGGAATCCTTTTTCTACATCCAAAGTTAAGGGAATAATGTTGACATTAGCAAACGAGGCATATCCATTATAATTAGTATAATATGGCTCAGGAATAATAATACTTCCTCCTGGGTCGGAGACAGCGCTGAAGGCGAAATGGATAGCTTCTGAGCCGCCTATGGTAATGACAATATTGTCTGGTGTAATATTGTGGCCTCTTTCTTGATAGTAATTAGCAATAGCTGTCCTGAGTTCGAGGAATCCTTGAGCTGGTCCATAGCTCAGGACTTCATCTTGGGCCTGACAGAAAGCTTCCCAGACTGGTCGAGGTGTAGGGATATCCGGTTGGCCAATATTAATAAAATAGACTTTTATTCCCCTCGCTTGAGCTTTGTCGGCTAGAGGTTTTAGTTTTCGAATCGGAGAGGCCTGAATCTCCCGCCCCCTTTTTGATATTTTCATTGATAATGCCTCCTCTCACTAATGATAGTTATTAAGCCAAGGTGAGAAATGATTATGACAGATAGCCAGGATTTTTGTCAAAAAATTTTCTTGCCCCTGAGAGGTTCATTCTGATATGAATTTATAGGCTTTTTGATTGAATAATGTTATATTTAATCCAAATAAGATAAAAGCGAGACAGGTGGAAAGAGAGGTCTGTTTAGTCCAGGCAAAAATTCTCGAGAAGTACAAATGGGGTCAGTATATTCTTTTTTATCTTTTTGCTCCAGAAATATCAAAACTAGCTAAGCCCGGTCAATTTGTAATGATCAGAGTTAGTGAGCAATTTATTCCTCTCTTACGGCGACCTTTTAGTCTAATGAGTGTGGACCCAAGTGAGGGAAGAATCGCTATTTTTTTCCAGATAGTTGGGCGGGGAACATCTCGACTGAGTCAATACTCGCCGGGAGAGAGTTTAAGCTTAATTGGGCCCTTGGGCCAGGGATACTCTCTGAGTGTGCTTAAACCAGGGGATAAAGTTATCTTAGTGGGAGGGGGACGGGGAATTGCTCCCTTATTTTTCTTAGCCCAGCAGTTGAAAGAGAAAAAGATAAGAGTAATGATTTTTTATGGAGGCAAATCGGCTCAGGATCTCCCGTTAAAGTCCCTTATCGAAGAAGAACTTGGAGTGGAGGAACTTGTCTTAGCTACGGAAGATGGTTCTTTAGGCGAAAAGGGATTAGTTACAGAAGTGTTGGAACGAAAAGAAATTTGGCCAAGAATTGAGAGAGTTTATGTTTGTGGGCCAGAAGCAATGATGAGAAAAATAGCCCGAATGATAGAAGTTTGGGGCGTGCCTGGAGAGTTTTCTTTGGAAACTTATATGGGTTGTGGACTTGGTATTTGCTGGAGTTGTGTGCGAAGGATAAAAAAGGCCAATAGCTGGTCTTGGGTGAAGATTTGTGAAGAAGGCCCTGTTTTTCCGGGTGAAGTTATAAAATGGGAAGAAGACTAAAATTTGTCGGCAAGGAAGTTTAGCTTGAAAATAAAAACAAAAATGTAATTCAAGAGAAAGCAAGATCATGGCGGTTCAAAAAGTTGATATGTCCGTAGATTTAGGTTTCTTTCGTTTGACCAATCCAGTCCTGACGGCTAGTGGTACCTTTGGTTATGGAATAGAAATGATGCCCTTTGTTGAATTGAAAAAATTGGGTGGGGTAGTAACGAAAGGATTGTATTTTGAGCCGCGAGAAGGTAACCCTCCTCCTCGTTTGGTAGAAGTTACCGCTGGTCTTTTGAATGCTATCGGATTGCCTGGAATCGGTGTTAAAGCCTTTATCCGAGATATTCTGCCCCGTCTTCGAGAAGAAAAAGCCACGGTGATTGTCAATGTTTGTGGTGAAACTGTTGAAGAATATGTGAAAGTTGTTCGATGTCTAGATGAAGCTGAAGGAATTGCGTTTTATGAATTAAATATTTCCTGTCCCAATGTCGAAGAAGAAGGGCGTTGTCCTGCTCTGAATCCCCAAGCCACTTATTCTGTTGTCTCTAGAGTTAAAAAAGCTGCCCAACGTCCGATTGTGACTAAATTATCTCCCAATGTCACCGATATTGCCCTCATAGCTCGAGCAGCTGAGGAGGCTGGCAGTGACGCTCTTTCTCTAGTGAATACTTTTCTTGGCTTAGCGGTAAACGTGGAGACAAGGCGGCCAAAATTAGCCAATGTCTATGGAGGTCTGAGTGGGCCCGCTATTAAGCCTTTAGCCTTGCGGTTGGTTTACCAGACTGTCCAGGCAGTGAATATTCCGGTGATTGGCCTGGGAGGAATTGTTACTGGATATGATGCCTTAGAGTTTTTGTCAGTGGGGGCGAGAGCTGTACAAATAGGAACAGCCAATTTTTTTGATCCTCAAGCTACTCTGCGGATTATTCAAGAAATGGAAGAATTTTGTCGAGAACATAATATATCCAGAATTGAAGATTTTATTGGCTCGTTTAGAATTTAACCATTTATAGATAGATAAAGGAGATCTTTATGCCCTTGAGAGAAACCCTTCCTATAAGCTCCTTTTCCTGGGAAGAAAGGATAATTGTGGCTTTAGATGTTGCCTCTCGGACCGAAGCCTTGAGATTGATTACTCTTCTTCCTCAAGCTAAGTTTTTTAAAGTAGGTTTACGTCTTTTTGTGGCCGAAGGACCGGAATTTGTTGAGGAGATTATTAAAAGAGGCAAAGAAGTTTTTTTGGATTTAAAACTCCACGATATTCCTAATACAGTGGGGCAGACGGTGGAAGAGATAGTTAATCTGGGAGTGAGAATGATGACTCTCCATGTGGCTGGGGGCCGAATGATGATGAAAAGAGCGGTCGAGGCGGTTCAAAATTTGAATGCTTCAAAGAAAAAATATCCTCCTTTACTTTTAGGTGTAACTGTTTTGACCAGTCTAACCCCACCCGACCTCCAAGAGATTGGAGTGGCCCTAGAACTCTCTCAGCAGGTGGTCCGATTGGCCCGGTTGGCAGAAGAGTGTGGTTTGGATGGATTAATCTGTTCGCCCCAAGAAGTAGGGGAAGTGAGACGAATTGTTAATCCTGAAATGATTTTGATTACTCCTGGAATCAGACCTAGTTGGAGTACCAAAAATGATCAGCGAAGAGTAACAACTCCTCGAGAGGCCTTTCAAAAAGGAGCTGATTTTATTGTCGTTGGCCGGCCAATTATTGCTTCTTCCCGGCCACACGAAGCTTTCTCTCGGATTGTGGAGGAAATAAAAGATTTGACTTAAATTTGAAACTAGTAGGCTCCGCTGACTGCTCCCACCGCGAAGATACCGCCGAGAATAAAGCTAACGATAAGTAAGATAACAATGGTGACTACTAACGAGACTATGAAAAAGCCTATGACTTTTTCTTTGGGCGTATCAAGCATTCCTTGGGCAAATCCCAAGTAAAGAATATAAAGGCCATAAAATCCAGCCAGAAAGACTAGAATTCCGAGAAAAGGGATAATATAGAGGATGCCCGCAACCCAGTAGGGAGTCATGCAGTAAACAGCCAAGGCCATGGCTTTATTCAAATTTTGAGTGGAACCGAAAGTGGGAGCTAGCGCATTAATGATGAATCCCACGATGAGCACGGAGACAAGAGAGAGAATGTAACTCAGAAGCATATAGAGAAAGGCTGAACCGAGACCATAACGATACCAACCTACAAAAGGAATATTGCGGCCAACAAGACCTAAACCAATGAAATGAGCAATAGCCGGAATTGCTGCTAGAATCATAGCATAAGAGGTAAAAAGGTCTTTGACCTGAATATCCTCAGATTTTATTGTTTCCCATGCTTTTTTGGGATTTAAAATTATCCCCTGGGCTCTGGAGACTAAATCCATACCGTGCCTCCTTTTTTATTTGTTCCAACTATATAATCATTTAATTAAAAAAGTCAAATATATTTACCTGGATAATTCATAAAAAAAGCTGTTTCCTTTCATAACGTATTGATATACAAAACTTTAAAACAAATAGAAAGAGAAGTCAGCCATGAAAGATTAGACT
>QMPV01000073.1 GCA_003648765.1 Candidatus Aminicenantota bacterium | reverse complement strand
GGGGTGGTGAGAATCACTCGATAAGCAATTTTACCCGCCGCTGGTTGGACTGGAAGAGAAGCAGTTAAAAATTCGTTGTTTGAAACTAGAGGAGCTTTGGTCCACGGGTCATTTGTTTTGTATCTTTTGTAAAGAACGTAACCGGAAATTTCAGGAGAACATGTCTTTAGCCTGATCTGGTAATCGCCAGTAGTGTCATGGGAACGAAGAAGCTTGTACCGGATTTGGCAATTGTTAATCTCCACTGAGCCTCGAATGGGGTAGGTGGGACCTGTTAATCGTTGATAAATGGCCGCTCCCAAGGTGATAATTAGAGCTACTATCCAAATTAAACTTTGACGCATGGGATTTTTATACCATATTCTTTCTCTCAAGAGAAGAGAGCAAGAAGATTAAAAAGATTCTAAATTTTTTTGGAGGTAGAGTGTTTTAATATATTTTAAGTATTTGCTATAATCATTCATGCATAGGAGGTGAAAATGAAAGTCGGCCGTTATTGTCTTTTATTTATCCTCACTTTAACTTTTCTCTTCCCTTTAATGGCTAAAGACGTAGTTGTTCAAAGCCAATGGACTTCTCAACCGGTAAATATCGATGGAAACAGCCAGGATTGGGCTCCTGAAATTTTAAATAAGTGGAATAAATTCAAGGTTGATTACGGGTTTATGAATGATGGCAACAATCTCTATGGAATAATTATTCTTAATGATCGGAATTACTGGAGCACTATTTCTCAGACAGGCTTAACCGTCTGGATAAATCTTGAGGGGAAGAAAAAGAAGAAAATTGGTGTCCACTATCGGCTGCGGCAGGTCAGCGCTAAAGAAATGGTGGCTATTCTGGAAAAGAAAGAAGGTGGTCTTTCAGAGGAGAGAAAGGCTGAAATTCTTTCCCGGCCCCAATATAGATATTATGAAGGGCAATTTATTGATAAAAAGGGTCGCCCCCTTGAAGTTACTCCACTAGGTAAAGACTTTATTCTGCCAACTTTTAGAATGAGTCGGACTCGGGGGAAATTGGTCTATGAATTTAGATTGCCTTTGAACATCAAAGAATTTTATGGAGGCCCTTCTCCGGATTTAACTAAAGAATTAAAGTTTTGTTTTGAGTGGGGAGGAATGACTAAAGAGATGCGGGCTGCTTTGATGAAGAGAAGGGCCGCTGCTGAATCCCGAGCCAGAGCGGAAAGAGCCACTTCTGACCTCCGCCGTGAGAGAAGCGTTAGGGATTTTGATGCTCCTCTCCGCCGACCCAAAAAGTATTCTTTCTGGGTGGGAATAAAGCTGGCCTCTCAGTAGGAATGCCTAGATTATAAGGACGCCGGTTAAAAGAAAGTAACGAGAGCTGAACCGGCTATTCCTCCCAAGAAGGCTAATATTTTCCCAGAAGTTATTTTTTCGTGAAGGAAGATAACTCCAAAGATAAAAATAAAAATAATGTTGGTTTGACTCAGAGCAGCTGCAATAGACACCAGGGTATATTTCATTCCCCCCAGCCAAGCAATGATGGCTAGGTAGGAGCCAAGAAAAGAAGCGAGGCAGATATATTTCCAGTTTTTTAGTTCTTGGAGGGGACGGATAATTTCCCGATGCAGAGGATGGAAAAGAAAGACCAAACCAAGAAAAATAAGTCCCCCGAGAGTCCGAAGTTCGGTCGACCAGAGGAGAGGAAGTTGGTTAAGACTTGGTTTGATCATAACAATACTGATAGCTTGGGTCATCATGGCACTGAGCCCGAAGATAATACCAGAAGTCACTTTAGGAGGAACCTTTGCCTGAGTCTTTTCCCGGGCGGAAAGTATCCAGACTGAAATTATAATTAAAAGGACCCCCATTATTTGGATGATGGTCAGTCTTTCTTGAAGAAAAATAACAGATAAGATGATCATAAAAGGAGAATAAGAGCAGTTAATAATAGCTAAGCGACTGGCTCCCAGACGATTAAGGCCAGCAAAAAGTAAGGTATCGGAAAGACCTAAACCAATGAGGCCGCTTAGGAGAAAGAGAAGATAGTCAGAGGGGGGAAGAGGTAGCCAAAAATTTTTACCCAGAAAAAGCATCGTCAAGCCAACTAAAATAAAAGAAATGGTGTTTTTGGAGAGATTTAAGCCCAAGGGATGAATAGTTTTGCCACTTAAACGAAAAAGAATAATGGCTGAGGCCCACAGGATAGCCGAGATCAGGGCTAAAAATTCCCCAGTAAAGAAAAGATGGTGAAGAAGGGAATCAACTGGAGTCATCCTTTAGTCTTTTTCTCCTCAAGAAAAAAATAAGATAAAGGATTGATATATATCAGAGAAGAGAGGAAAAAATCAATTCAATTTTTCTGGCCAAGGATATTCCCCAGGTAGGTGCTCCCGAAAATTGTTTTAAGATGATTTCTGGTTATTCTTGGGGTTGCCTTGGGTTTTTTTAACCGCGGAATCTTTCCCCTGGGAAGAGGCCTTTGCTTCGCTGACTTCTTCAATCTCTACAGGGATGCCTAGAATTTTAGCGGCTCCCTCGTAAACCTGTTGGAACCCTTTTTTTGATTCTTGCAGACGAGCCAGCACTTCTCTGGTTTTCTGAATCTCTTGTTCAATCTCTTCATCAATTTTTTCTAATTGTTCTTTAGCTTCTTCCAGAATTTTACGATACAATGTTTCCTGTTCTTTGGATAAACTCATTACCCGCTCCTTTTGAGAGTCAAACCTTTCCTGGAGGTTAAGGGTTTTAGAGGTCTTCTTTTGTTCATTTTTTATACACTAATAAATTACCGGCTTTTTGGCAACTAAAATTTTCTTAGGGAGGAGAGAATAAAAAAATGGGGTGAGCGAGGGGTCTCGAACCCCCAACCTCTGGATCCACAGTCCAGTGCTCTAACCAGTTGAGCTACGCTCACCGTCTAACGAGGAAAAATTTTCGCATTTAATCCTTCGGTTGTCAATATTTGTCCCAGTGGATAAAGCCTCCTTGTGTCCGTGAGGGAGGGGGAAAGTCTTGACCTTTCACCTTTGACCAAATTTGGTGAAAGCTGACTCAAAGGAATTTTGGCTTTATTTGAAATTTGATTTTATTCTCCTTTGTTGTTCTGATTCAGATAGTCCCGAGGTTAATCAAAGAAATGATTATTGTTGTTCAATTAGATCAAGTAAATTAGGTGAATCACGCCATTTTTCTTTGACCTTTACCCGAAGCTCTAAAAATATTTTTGTCCCCAGGATGAATTCTAATTCTTGGCGGGCCTGCATGCCGATAGTTTTGATCATTTGGCCTCGGCGTCCAATAATGATTTTACGGTGGTTTTCTTTTTCAACAAATATGGTCGCCCGAATATGGGTGATTTTTTTCTCTGGGGAAGAAGATTGAGGGAGTTCCCCAGTTTTTAGAGTCGAGGCCTGGCTTTCCTGATCAATATGTTCTACATAAACAGCCGTGACATAAGGAAGCTCGTCCCGGACGTGGTGTAGAATTTTTTCCCGAATTATTTCAGCTATTAGAAACTTCTGGGATTGGACAGAGATAGAATCATCATCATAAAGTTTTTCCGATTCTGGGAGATATTCATATATTTTTTCTTCAAGAAGAGGTAGATTAGTTCCCCGGAGAGCAGAGATAGGGATAATTTCTTTAAATTCAAGAAGTTCTCGGTATCTATCAATTAGAGGGAGAAGCGATTCTTTTTTGATGAGATCGATTTTATTAATTAACAGAAATTTAGGTGTCGAGATCTTTTTCAGAAGGTCAATGACGAAAGCATCACCATGGCCGAAGGACTGAGTGGCATCAATCAGCAAACAGATTAACTCAGCTGTTTCTAGGGTATACTCAACAAAATCCATCATCCGTTTATTCAATTTATGTAAGGGACGATGGATGCCTGGCGTGTCGACAAAAATAATCTGGCCCCGGGGGGTAGTTTTGATACCTAAGATATTAATTCGAGTAGTTTGGGGTTTATCGGAGATAATAGAAACTTTTCTCCCCAATAAGTTGTTGAGAAGAGTGGATTTACCCACATTGGGACGGCCAATCAGGGCCACATAACCGCATTTCATCAATCTATCTTCCTTTTAGGGAGAATCATTTTTTTTAGCTTCTTTTTTTATCCTTAACTTTTTGACCCTTTTTTGGTCGGCATCTAAGATTTCAATTGTTAAGTTTTTAATGGATATTTTTTCTCCTTTTTCCGGGAGTCGACCCAGATGGTGAGTGATGAAGCCGCCCACAGTGACATAATTGTCTTCGGCCAGCTCTAGATCAAAAAGATCTTCTAGTTGGTCGACTTCCACATCTCCTCTGACAATAAATTCATCATTTCCCAATTGAAGAATAGGGGCCAGCTCTTCATCGTACTCATCCTGAATTTCACCCACAATTTCTTCCATGAGATCTTCCATAGTTACTAGCCCTGAGACACCTCCATGCTCGTCGACCACAATAGCCAACTTTTGTTTCCTTTTCTGAAATTCTTTAAGTAATTCGGCCACTTTCATTGCTTCTGGGATGAAATAGGGCTGACGGATTAGAGGTTCAAGGGAATTTTCCAATTGGTTGTCGTCGAGATATTCCAGAAGATCTTTAGCGTTAATTATCCCCACGATATTATCAATTCGACCTTCATAAACCGGGATACGGGAATGTTTTTTCTGAATTACTAAATCGCGCAACTGGCGAAGGGTGGCTTTTTTAGGAATACACACCATGTCCACTCGGGGAGTCATTATTTCCCGAACAATTGTATCGCCGAATTCAACCACACTTTTTAAGAGAGGTCCTTCTTCGGTCTGAATGATGCCTTCCTCTTGAGCCTCGACAATGAAAGCTTGAATTTCTTCTTCCGAAGGTTCTTTATCTTCTAGAGGTTCTTTGTCACTCTCTTTAATTTTAGAAATAAAGAGAATAGGTTTAGTCAGCCAGTAGGGAATGCGATAAGCGGCTAGAAAAAAGCTGAAGACTGCCCGGCGTTTCCAGGCATTAAGTAAGCGAGGTATCAACTCGAAGAAAATGAAGAAGATGCTCAGAGACAAGAGAAATAACCAGAGAGGCCAGAATCGAAGAGAGGGAAAGAGGAAAAAAAGATAGATAAAAAAGGCTATGAGGAAAAGAATACGGAGAAATTCAAAAGATATTTTTAGTTTGTCGTAGATACTCAGAAATCGGTGACGGACCTCCTTATCTCTATCTTCAAGAAATCGGGAAAAAGCGATGCGGGAGAAGGAAGAGAGAGATATATAAAAGAGAGAGAAGATAAAAGCGGCTAAAAAACTAAGCCCAAAACCAATCCATTTTACCCATTCAATTTCCATGGTCGTCTTCTATAAATTTTTTTCTGACTTTTTCTTCCTCTTCTTCAAGGCCTTGGCCGTGCTCGAAACCGAGGAGATGAAGAAAGCCGTGGATAGTCAGGATCATTAATTCCTCTTCCAGACCTCGAGGCGAGTTGAGACATTGTCGGAAGGCGGTGGGGACAGAGATAATGATATCCCCCAGATAATATTGACCATCAGGGGTTTTTTCTTTAAAGGGAAAACTAAGTACGTCGGTCGGGGTATGCCTGTTAAGAAAACGCTGATTTAGTTTTTTTATCTCTCGGTCAGTGACAAAGGCCAGAGTAAGAAGAGGATTACCTAATTTGTATTCATGAAAAAGTTGTTGGAGGAGATTTTTAAATTTTTTTGGGGAGACCCAAAATCTTTTTTGTTTGTTGATTATTTCAATCATGTTTATTTCGAGTGCGTTTCTTGCCTGACGCTGATTTTTTTTCTCCGGAAGGCTTGCGTTCAAAATTAAAACCAGGATATTCCACCCGATGATGATAAATAGTATCTAAAGTATCCAGGAATGAATCAGCGATGATTTTGAGTTCCTTAATGGAAAAGCCACTTTCATCCAGCTGACCGTCCTGGAGATAATAGTTGATGATATCCTCAATCACGTTTTTTAAATTAGACCGGCTGGGGTTTTTTAAACTGCGGGAAGCAGCTTCGACTGAATCAGCTAACATGACGAGGGCAGCTTCTTTACTTTTTGGGGGAGGGCCAGGATAGCGATAATTTTCTTCACCAATCTTGTGCATTTCCGGGTCATATTCTTCCTTGGCTTTTTCAAAGAAATATTTCACTAAGGAAGCTCCGTGGTGTTGTTCAATTATTTCTCTTATTTTTTTGGGTAATTTGAGCTTTTTGGCTTTTTCTAAGCCTTCTTTGACATGGTTAATGATCACCAGAGTACTCATGCTAGGTTTTAAGTCTTTGTGCAGGTCCAGGCCACGGTTTTTATTTTCGATAAAATATTCGGGCATTTTTAACTTGCCGATGTCATGATAAAGGGCCCCTGTTTTGACCAACATAGGGTCTAGTCGGAGGGTCTCGGCTGCTTTTTCAGCTAGAGTGGCGACAATTAAAGAATGATGGTAGGTTCCGGGAGCTTCCAGGGCCATTTGGCGGAAAATCGGTAGGTCGGAATTACTTAGTTCTAATAATCGAGCGGGAGTTACAATTTGGAAAAGAGATTCAAAAATGGGTAAGAGAAGGTAAGCGAAGACAGCACTAAGTAGTCCACCGATAAGGCCCATTAATAATTGGAAGGAAATGGTAGTCCATGAACTTAAGGATTCTTTGGCTAAGTGAAGGATAATAATTACCAGGAGATTAATAGGAATAATTAAAGCAAAGCCTGATTTAAAGACATTAGTTCTCGACTGACGTCCATAATATTTTATCCCGTAGATAGCCGCGAAACCAGCCAGAAGGGCAAGTAACACGAGATCAAAATTGAATTTGAAGAAATAACCAATCATCAGACTGTTAAAGACGGTGAAAACCAAAGAAGTGTGGATGCGGGTCAGAAAAGCGAAGAGAAGGACACCGAATTGGATGGGAATGGCGTAATAATAGCTTTCTGTATGTTGGAAAAAAGGAAGAGAAGCGTTGGCGCTGAAAACTTCAGCCAAGAAAACCGATATTTTATAAATGATGATGGACAGGACTAGAGTGGTCCCCATTAAGTTGAATAGTCGAAGAGTGTCTTCTTTCGGGGAGATTGATTTGAGATAATACCACAGAATCACCAAGAGCAAAGTGAATAAGAGAATTGTCCCCAGGAAATTAACCCACCAGCCGGATTGCTTTTGCAGGTTCTGATTGATGATTTTGATTTGTTTAACTGTTTCAGCGGTGACTTCATCTCCTTGGCGGATGATAACCTGGCCTTTTTTAATAGTATAAAAAACTGGACTGATATTGTCTCTGGCCTGCTGTCGCCGGGCCTCAGTAGTCATTTTGTCGAAAGTAAGGTTGGGGGTGACAAAGAGGTGACTTAATCTCTGAAGGAGGTATTTTTCTTTGGCAGCCAGTTCTAGGGCTTGGATTTCTTGGCTGAGTTTTTCTTTAGCTTCTTGAATATCCAGGATTTTATCCACTGTGGTGAACTTTTCTCGTTCCCCACTGACAAGGTTAAAACCTCGCTCAGGCTCTTTACGGATGAAAAGATTTTTGGTGGCGATAATTCCTGAAGCCGAGACTTTGGTTAAAAGTCTAACCAGCAAGTCTTCCAAATGAGGGGGAAAACCAAGCTGCCAGAGAAGAGAAATGTCCCGTAAGCTAAGTTCGAGCCCGAATCTTTCTTGAATAATTTGTTTGAACTCATCGTGGGAGCGTTGGGAGGGTTTTTGTTGAAGATATTCCCGACCAAAAGAAAAAAATTCTCTTATTTTTTCTTCTGTATTGAGAATAACATTCTTATTTAAAGTGTAAACTGGGAGAACCGCTTCTTCAGCTTCACGCCGTCTTTGTTCTGTAGTCTCCTTGTCTTCTATGGTTATATCGAAGGGAGCCATAATATCTTGAGGAGCAATCTGGCCCACTTCTAGTTCGGGCAAAGATTTGGAAGGAACATAAGAGATGAAGTAGGAAATAATAAGAGCATAAACTATTAGGAAAAAGAAAGGAGAAAGGATTATTTTTTTTAAGCTGAAGGTCTTTTCTTCGCTGTTCGAAGAGGGAGTATTTCTGGGGGTTATGAAAGGGCCATTCTTTTTTTTAAAAAAGTGAATCTTTTTAAAATTAAATGAATCCATTATTTACTTTCGCCGCCTTTTTTCCTCTCGGTCGTAAGCTTTGATTATTTTCTGAACCAGCGGATGGCGGACCACATCTTTGTCATTGAAATAAATAAAAGCAATTTCTTTGATGGGGGAGAGGATTTTAATGGCCTGAAGGACACCTGATTTTTGGGGTTGAGGCAGATCAATTTGGGTGATATCAGCCGTGATAACCATTTTTGAATCAAAACCAGTCCGGGTAAGAATCATTTTCATTTGTTCCCGGGTGGTGTTTTGAGCTTCGTCCAGAATGATAAAGGCACTATTTAACGTCCGCCCGCGCATATAAGCTAGGGGAGCTATTTCGATAATTCCCCGTTCAATTAATCTATTGGCCTGTTCACTTTGGGCCAGGTCAAAGAGGGCATCGTAAAGAGGACGAAGGTAAGGATTAATTTTTTGAGCTATATCTCCTGGCAAAAACCCTAATTTCTCCCCGGCTTCTACTGCTGGCCGGGTCAGGATGATCCGGCTCACCAAATTATCCTGGAGAAAACTCAAAGCCATGGCCATAGCGAGATAAGTTTTGCCTGTTCCAGCTGGACCAATGCCAAAGACCAGATCGTATTCTCGTATGGCTTTGATGTACTCACGTTGGTTAAATGTTTTGGGCACAACTGATTTACGAGAAAGGTTAAGTGTTTCCGAAGGAAGATAATCTTCTAGCCGACTACTGCGACTTTCCTCCAAAAGATCTAAGGCAATTTGAAAGTCGTCTTCTTTGAGTTTGAACCCCTTTTCCTCAAGTTCATTAATTTTGGAGAAGAAGAACTTAGCGAATTCTTCTTTTTCTTCGGGACCTTCGATTAACAGGCTATTCCCTCTTACAGTTAAAGAAACTCCCAGCCTTTTTTCCAGTCGCTTTAAATTTCTATCAAGAACTCCTGAAAAACGGCTTTTTTGAAAAGAGGGATGTTCGATTTTTTCCATTCTTGATTATAATGAGAACTGAACCTTCATTTTATACTTAGAATATTCTCTTTTTTCAAAATTTTGTTTTTATAAAATTAACTATAATTTTCCCTATTTGTCAAGGAAGGGAGCTTTTCTAAGAGGAAAGGTGATCTTTTGACCGCCGGCAAGTAAGAATTTCGAAAAGAGGTGAGGAGCTGTTACTGGGGAAGGTGAAGAGGAAAAGTGCAGGTTGTCTTCAGGAGTGAATTTCCACCTGGAAGAAAGTTTTTCAGAAATAATTTATAGGGACTGAATCAAGGGCGATAATAAATTTCTTTTTATAAAAAATAAATCATTTATGATTGGGAGATAGGGATTTTCTTAATTAGAAACAGAAACCAAGAGGGGAAAAAATCCTATTATTCATTTTACTGACTGTTGTAAGGGGGAGTAATAGTTTTAGACCAATGGGGTCTACTTGAAAAAAAAGGAAATTGGGTGTATAAATCAAGGTTCTTGAAAACACAGAAAATTTATGTCAAGGGAGTAAATAATGACTAAGGAATTTACTCAGATTATGATTCCTACGAATCTTTACCAGAAAATAGAAGAGAAAATCAAAGGAACAGACTATACTTCTGTAGCCAGTTATGTGACTAAAATTCTGAAGGACCATCTAGAAAAAGGGGAAGAAGAAAAATCAGCTTTCACCCAGGAAGAAGAAGAAAAGGTGAAAGAAAGATTAAAAGCCTTAGGCTATATTGATTAATCCAGCCAAAAAATATCGACTTCATTTTAGACTCCTATTTTTAGGAAGAATTGCAAATACTTTATAGTTTTTAGAGAAGGAGAAAAACATTGAAAAGAAAAGTTTTAATTATTGGCCTTGATTGTGCTACTCCTCAGATTGTTTTTCCTCAGAGCGATAAATTGCCTGTTTTGTCCCAGTTAATGAGAGAGGGGATATCTGGGCCCCTCCGGAGTGCTGACCCCCCTATAACCATTCCTGCCTGGATGGTCATGTCTACTGGTCAAGATGCTGGTCGGTTGGGACTTTATGGTTTTCGCCATCGACAGGATTATTCTTATCATAAAATCTGGATCGCCACTTCTTATTCCATTAAGAAAAAAACAATCTGGGATTATGTAGCTCAAGCCGGAGGGCAAAGTGTTCTGGTGGGTATTCCGCCTTCTTATCCACCCAAGCCAGTGGCCGGACATCTGATTTCTTGTTTTATTACCCCCGATGAAGATAAGGAATTCACTTATCCTCAGGAATTGGGAGAAGAGATTATTTCTAAATTTGGTCGCTATATGTTTGATGTTGAGTTCCGAACAGATAAAAAGGATGAGCTTTTGGAGAACATTTATCGAATGACCAGAAAGAGATTTGAAGTCTTGAATTATTTAATCTCGACCAAACCTTGGGATTTATTTATGTTTGTCGAGATAGGACTAGATCGGATTCATCATGCTTTCTGGAAGTATATGGATAAACAGCACCATCTCTACACTCCGGGCAATCCTTATGAAGATGCTATCTTGAACTATTACCGAGAGTTAGATTCTTTGGTGGGGGAGTTGATTTCGCACGTCGATAAAGACACAGTTATTTTGGTTGTTTCTGATCATGGAGCCAAAAGAATGAAAGGGGCCTTCTGCATTAATGAGTGGCTGATTGAACAAGGCTATTTAGTGCTTAAAGAGAAGCCCACTGAGCCAACCAGTTTTGATAAGCTCGAAGTGGATTGGAGTCGAACCAAAGCCTGGGGTTGGGGAGGGTATTATGCCCGCATTTTTCTGAATATCGCCGGTCGAGAGCAGCAAGGAATTATTCCCCCTGAGGATTACGAAAAGGAACGGGAAATTCTCTTAGAGAAAATTTTGAAAATCTCGGGTCCCCAAGGAGAAACCTGGCAGACGAGGGTCATCAAACCTCAAGAGTACTTTCAGGAGCTTAATGGAGACTATCCCGATTTAATGGTTTATTTTGATGAGCTTTATTGGCGTTCAGCTGGCACCCTAGGACATGGGACTATGTATTTGGAAGAAAACGATACTGGACCAGATGATGCAGTCCATGATTTTGAGGGGATTTTTATTCTCTACGATCCGCAGGAAAAGGCAGGCCGATCAGTTAAAGCCAGTATTCAGGATATTGCTCCCACGGTCTTAGATAAATTAGGTCTTCCGATACCGGCTGACCTTAAAGGAAAAGTGATTAGTTAATTCTAGCTAGCGAGAAGCCAGAAAATAAAAGGAGAGACTTGTCAGTCCACTCCAAAAAATGATATTAATACTCCCAGTTAATTTTGAGTGACTTGGTTTTGAGAAAGAGACAGGGGGAACGATGAGGAGTGACTTAGAGTGGAGGTGAAGGAAAGAGATTTTCAGAAGGACAGCTTCTCGGTTTAAAAGTAGTGAAGAAAGGGTAAGTG
>QMPV01000072.1 GCA_003648765.1 Candidatus Aminicenantota bacterium | reverse complement strand
TGAGCCTGAATAAAAGGACCAGCTACCACCATCGATTCTTTATTAGCCAGGGCCACCCGCTTGCCCGCCTGAAGAGCGGCCAAAGTGGGCTTTAATCCTTCAATACCGGTAATGGCTGAGACCACGATATCATTTTCCGGTAAAGAAGCTATTTGAGAAGCTCCGGCTTCCCCGACTAAAACCTCAAGATGAGGGTCAGGAGTTTGACTCAGAAACATCTCAGCCGCCTGATTGGTCTTTAAAGAAACATATTTGGGCTTAAACTCCCGGGCTTGGGCCAACAATAACTCCACATTTTGACCGGCCACCAGACCTAAGACCTGATACTTTTTCCGGTGGTGGCGCAAGACCTCCAAGGTATTCCGACCAATTGAGCCAGTACTTCCCAGGATGGAAACTCGTTTCATCATCATTGAAGGCCCCTCATATTTTTAACCAGCGCACCAGAAAATAAAAGAAGGGAAAAGCAAAAATAAGGCTATCGACTCTATCGAGGAAGCCGCCATGTCCAGGAAGAAGATTAGAAGAATCCTTAACTCCTACGGCTCTTTTAAATAAAGATTCCACAGGATCACTTATTTGAGCCAAGAGATTGACAAAAAAAGCAAAAACCAGAGCTTTAATCCAGCCTAAGGATGGCCAAAGGAGTTGCTGGACCAAAAACCCACCTACACAGGCTGTAACCACGCCGCCTACACTTCCTTCCCATGTTTTCCTGGGGCTGGCAATCGGGGCCAGCGGTCGCCGACCCCATATCTTCCCCACTAAATAAGCCCCCGTATCGCCGATGAAAATCACGGTTAATAGAAAATAAATGATATAAGGTCCATAATTCTGGCGAATGGTAAAGGCAAAATTCAAAGTAAAACTAATATACACAACCCCGAAAAAAGTCAGGGCAATTGATTGAGGAAAGAGGACCACCTTTTCCACTGAAGAGGAAATCAGAAGATAATAAAACCCCACTATGACCAGAATGATAAAAAGCGCCAAATCCAAAGGAAAATGGGGAAAATAAAAAGTACTACCGATAATAAGGGCAGCTATCACTCCGATAAATTTCTGAGGCAAAACTTCCCGCCGTTGACAGAGAGCATAAAATTCGAGCAATGCAGCTAGAATAATTAACTGTAAGATAAGGAAAAAAAGCCAGTCTGGAGCAAACTGTATAGTGACAAAAATTATCGCCAGGAGAACCAACGCCGTGGGTAATCTTCTTTTCAAATCCATAACTCATCCTTTCTGATCTAACCAAAGCTGCTTAATTCCACCAACTTTGATTTTAAATCCCCAATCATCATCCGGGAATAATCAAGCCTGAAAAGGCAATTAATTTGAACCAAGGCCACCAAATCTTCTTTCTCTCCGTTGGTATTCAAGGACAGCTTCCAGGAAGTGGATCTTCCGAAAATCAGGCCATAAAACGGGTGTAATCCACAATTCAGTGTAAGCCATCTGCCAGAGAAGAAAATTGGAAATCCTCATCTCTCCACTGGTTCTAATCAAAAGATCTGGATCGGGAATACCAGCTGTATATAAAAATTTAGTGATAGTTTCTTCATCTATCTCGTCCGAGCGAAGAAGATTCTGCCGGACAATTTCTCGACAAGCATGGACAATTTCCTCTCGTCCACTGTAATTAAGAGCCAAGAGAATGGTCATCCGTTCGCCTTGCGCCGTTAGTTTTTCCAATCTTTCCAACTCCCGCCTGGTTCGGGGCGGAATTCCCTCACGTTCCCCGATAACTTTCAAGCGCAAATTATTCTCTAGCATGACTTTATCTTGCTTTTTTGAATATTCCTCAAGCAATCGCCATAGAGTATTAACTTCTTTCCGAGGCCTCTTCCAATTTTCTTTGGAAAAAGCAAATAAAGTCAAATAGGAAATTCCTAAACGGGCGGCTGTTTCCACAGCTTCCTGAACGGATTTTGCCCCGGCCCGATGCCCTTCCACGCGAGGCAGATTTCTTTGCCTAGCCCAGCGGCCATTACCATCCATGATAATGGCCACATGTTGGGGAAGACGGTCGAAATCTATTCGTAACAGTAGTTCTTCTTCTTTACTTCCGGGCTCAACGAAGCCATCCCATTCGGGTCGCATAATGATAACATTATAAGGAGACCCGGGATAGTTGTCAAAATTAGGTATCAGCTCTTCAGAAAGCCTCAAGCAAGGGCAGATACTGGGTTAAAAGTCAAGCAATAGAGTTGGGTGATGGGGATTTTGGGTGTCAGACACCGCCAATATGAGACACCACCAATATGTGTTGTGTCGCATAATATTGGGGTGTCAGACACCTTACTAAGGTGTCTGACACCTTCCATCACTGGTGAGTGTCAGACAGTGGGCAAAAAGACACCGTAGAATTGCAAATTGTGCTTATTGTCGGATAAGGGTTAAATATTGGCTCTTATATTTTTATTTTAAAGGACAAGGTCTTCACCTGAAACCTTTGATCAAACAGCCGTTAAGAAGGACTAACAGCCGACCAAATTTTGTTTGAGAATGAACTAAGTTCAGGTTTCCATCTTTCACCCATCGGAACATCATCAGTCAAAAAACCTAGTGTTCATCTTTGATGCCTAGGGCTAGCCAATCAAAAGAAATCAGGCTTGCCTATCTCATTTGTGATTTGAAATTATCAAATAAAAAGATTGTTCATTTAAATTCAGACTATTTTGGCCTTAATTTAATCCTTCTTGTTTCGTCTTCTTAACTCATTAACCTAAAGGTGCCAGGCGAAGACCTGAGCTCGACTTTCTTTTATCCAAAGGGGAAAGGTGAAGGCTTGACCTTACTCTCTTCAGTAGACCTAAATGTGTTTCTGTGCTAATTTATTAAGTTCATTACAAATCAACTGAAAAAATCAAAGACCATTGTGAGGATAAACGATGTGTTTAGGAATTCCAGCCAAAGTCATTGAATTAGCTGGCCATAACCGCGGTAAAGCGGATTACTTAGGAACAAAAATCCAAGTAGACTTTTCCCTCTTAGAAAACGTCAACCTTAATGATTGGGTCATTGTCCACGCCGGTTTCGCCATTGCCAAACTTAATGAAGAAGAAGCTGCCGAAACTTTTGAACTTCTTCGCGAATACGCCCGATTCTTAGAAACTCTTCCCTCAGAAAAAGAAAAAAAATGAAGGAACTTCGCGATCGTGAGGTAATTCATTCCTTACTAAAAACAATTGCTCAAAAAACGGCGGCTCTGCCTACATTACCCATCCGCCTAATGGAAGTTTGCGGCACGCATACCATGAGTATTCACCGGCATGGTTTACGTCCCCTCCTTCTGGAAGCTGGCGTGGAAATGCTTTCCGGACCCGGTTGTCCAGTCTGTATTACCCCGGATGCTTATCACGAAGCGGCAATTAAGCTGGTTTCCTCCACGCCCAATATTATTTTAGCTACCTTTGGAGATATGACTCGCGTGCCCACTCGCCTAGGTTCGCTCCAAACAGTGGTACCTGCTTCTGGCTCAGAGGTAAAAATTGTCTATTCTCCTGCCGAGTCAGTTACTCTAGCTAAAGCTAATCCCGAAAAAGAAGTTATTTTTTTCGGGGTTGGTTTTGAAACAACCATTCCCGGCATTGCCCTAGCTGTCCGCCAGGCCTGGCAAGAAAAAATAACTAATTATTCTCTTCTCTCGGCTCTCTGGGTAATTCCACCACCTTTGAGAGCTATTGTCGCCAGTCGTGATGTTAATCTGGATGGCTTTCTTTACCCCGGCCATGTCAGCGCTATCATTGGAGTTAAACCTTACCAATTTCTGGCTGAAGAGTACGGTTTGCCCGGAGCTGTAACCGGTTTTGAACCGGCTGACATTCTGCTGGCCATCGCCGCTATTCTCGACCTTATCCAGAAAGGACAACCAGCCGTGCTGAATGAATATCGCCGAGTTGTTCGGCCGGAAGGAAATCCCTTGGCCCTAAAAATAATGGCTGAAATGCTGGAAGAAAAAGATGCCTTCTGGCGGGGACTGGGCTATATTCCCCGCAGCGGCTTGCAACTCAAAGAAAAATATCAGCATCTGGATGCTGAAAAGAAATTTTCCTTAAAAATCGCGCCCGAAGAAACCCATTTTGCTGGGTGCCGGTGTGGAGATGTTCTTAAAGGAAAAATTCTGCCTCCCGAATGTCCCCTTTTTGGCCGGACCTGTCAGCCGGATTCTCCTCGTGGTCCCTGTATGGTTTCTTTCGAAGGAGCCTGCCTGGCTTTTTATAAATATGGTTATACCGGGGAAAAAATCTCTTTCTCCTAAGAATAAATCCTGACACCTGACAGGGAAAAATTACTTTTTTAGAAAGGAGCTGTTGATGAAAAAAATCAGTCTCGAACTGGGCAGTGGTGGGAAATTAATGAGGGATTTTATTACTCAAGAAATTCTTCAAACATTTCGCAATTCTTATCTCGAAGAGCTGGCCGACGCAGCTCTCCTGCCAGCCAATATAGCTTTGACTACCGATAGCTACGTGGTTGATCCCCTTTTTTTCCCTGGAGGAGATATTGGCACTTTATGTGTCAACGGCACAGTCAACGATTTGATTGTCTCGGGAGCTAAACCTCAATTTCTAGCTCTCTCTTTGATTCTTGAGGAAGGATTAGAGTGGACTCTTCTGAAAAAAATATTAAAATCCATCAAAAAAGCCGCCGATGAGGCTGAGGTTTTGATTACTACTGGAGATACGAAAGTCGTCCGTCAGGGGCAGGGAGATAAAATATATATCACTACAGCTGGGGTGGGGGAAATAATCGCCCAGCCATCCTGGGAGAAAATCAAACCTGGGGACAAAATCATTGTCACCGGCACACTAGGAGAACATAGTCTGGCGATTATGCTGGCCCGGGGGGAATTCGGCCTGGAAGCGGAAATTCAATCCGATTGCGCTCCTTTAAATTATCTCCTTCCTTGCTGGCAGGAAGGAGCTCTTTGGATGCGGGATATTACTCGAGGGGGACTGGCTTCGGTTCTTCATGAGCTGGCTGAACGACTCCCCTATCCGGTCATTGTCAATGAAGCGGCTATACCTCTTTCTCCCCCAGTTCAAGGAGCCTGTGAATTTCTCGGAATCGATCCTCTCTATCTAGCTTGTGAAGGACGGGCGGTAGTAGTGGCCGAAAAGAATAAAGCCGAGAAACTCCTTCATAGGATCAAGCAACACTCCTTAGGCCAAACAGCTGCTCTTATCGGTGAGGTGGCGACTTCCCCCGGACGTCCCGGTGAACTTCTCCTTCACACCCTCTCGGGCGGATGGCGCCTATTAGAGCCTTTAACTTCCGAACTTTTACCGCGGATCTGTTGAAGAGGGGATGAAAAAAAGAAAACTACTCAGTTTCTGCTTGGTACTTCTGGTTGTCCTGATCACAATTATTTTCTTCTTTCATCGCCTCAAAATAAAAGATTTCTTAACTCTTCCCTCAAAAAACCCCTCTCTAATTATACTCCATGAGAAATCCCTTAAAGGCCTAGCGGGTGAAAGAACACCTCTCACGCTTACTCTGCTCAACCGAACTAAATTCTCCTGGTCAAGTGGAGGCAAGAATCCAATTTATCTTTCTTACCATCTACTAGACAAAAACCAAAGAGTCATCCAATTTGAAAATGAACGTTTTCCCTTGCCGGTTAAAGTTCGACCAGGAAAACAAATTAATTTAACTATTAACCTGCGCCATCCTTTAGAAGCAGGCCATTATCTTGTCGAATTTGACCTAGTTAAAGAAGGTGCCTTCTGGTTTAAAGGCAAAGGATATTCTCCGCCAAAACTAGAACTAACTGTCTTGCCCCTCCTTTGGCCAGAGGATAAGCAAACTTGGTCCTTGAAAAAAGGCTCTTGGAGTAAAATCGAATTTTCCTCTCGAGAGTTTTCCCTTCTCTTAAAAATGATCCGTCTTACTTTGGAAAAAAACAAAGTGACTTTTCATTTAGGTCCAAAAAATGTTTACGGATTTCGGGCTGGGCTTGATTATCACCAAATTTGGCTTCGGGACAGTACAACCCTGATTCCTGTGATTAAATACTACTTTCCTCGTGGCTATCTTTTTTCTTGGTTGGAAGCCTTTCTGGAATCTCAAGCAGAAAATGGTTCTCTGCCCGATTGGCTTGATTCTCAAGGGCATTTAGGCAAGAACACTACCGAGTCTGATCAGGAAGCCAGCGCTGTCCAAGCTGCTTTTCTTCTTTCCCAGCTTACCTCTCAGGATTGGTTACTTCAAGACATCAAGGGCCACTCGCTGATTAATCGATTGGAGAAGGCTCTATCCTATCTTCTCCGGCATCGTTGGTCACCCCGTTTCTCATTAATCCGGGGAGCCCACACCGCTGATTGGGGAGATGTTGATCTGGTCGATGCCGACCAACAGGCAATTCAAATCGATGAGAGAACACACTGGACCGTGGATATCTATGACCAGGCCATGTTTTATTTAGCCTGTCGAAACCTCTCCACCCTCTTCCAGCAATTAAATCATCACCACCAATCTCTTTTTTGGGCGCAAAAGGCAGCAGGGATAAAGCGAGCCGTTCAGAAATGGCTCTGGGATCACCAGCGGGGCTATTTCCTTATCCATCGGCATTGCGATTCTCTCCAACATTCCTTTGAAGAAAAAGATATTCTGGCTGTTGGGGGAAATACCATGGCTATTCTGGCCGGCCTAGCTTCCCCACCTCAGGTTCACTCAATTATCCAAGCCATCATTTCCCGAAAAAAACAAGCCCAACTCCCCACCTTTAGTGCTACTCTTCTCCCCCCTTATCCTCCCGGCACATTCAAGCATCCTCTTCTTGATGAACCCTATGAGTACCAGAACGGCGGCCAATGGGATTGGTGGGGGGGGCGATTTATTCTGGCTCTTTTTGAACACGGGTACAGCTCTCTGGCCAAGCAAGCTTTAAGCGAAATTATTGCTCTGGTTCAAAAAAACCGAGGACTTTTTGAATGGAGCAATCGGGTCGGAATAGCTCAAGGGAGTGATTATTTCGCTGGTAGCGCCGGGGCTCTGGGCCAGGCTTTAATTGAAGGTTACTGTGGTCTTAACTTCGCTCGAGACAGCCTTAATTTATCTCCTCGACTGCAAAAAGATGAAGTTAGATTGCATCTTTATCTGCCAGCGCTGGATGCTTTTGTGGCTTATCATTACCAGTACCAGGAGCCTGGTCGAATTATTTTCACCTACAATTCAAATCTTTCTCTTCCGGGAAAAATCAATCTCCTTCTGCCTGAGGAAATGACCCATTCGCCCTTAAAAGTAAAGTTGGACGGACAGGCTGTTCCTTTTCAAGTCAAAATACTCCACCAGGATGCTTATCTCTGTCTCGAGAGTGATTACTATCCCCACACCTTGGAAATATCAATAGACAAATAATGCATTTATTTATATTCTGTCGCTATTTTTAATTATTTTGGTTCATAGTCATAATGGAAACCTCGAGTTGGTTAAGTTGGGGATGAGGTCCGCACCCGGCACTTTTGAATAACAAAATTTTCTCTCATATCTTAGTCAGTCTAATCAAAAACTCTTTCCCCCAGCCCATACTGCAGAGAAACCCAGGAGAGTCTTAAAAATAGAAAGGGAAGATAATTTTAAATCAGCCTACCAAAAATACTCCCCCTTGGAGGTTTTCTTTTAAGTCAAAGGAGCCAGGTGAAGAATTCCTCTGTTAAAATTAAATGTTCCCCCTCTCAAGTACCCCTTGTGACCATGAACAATTATTTTCGCCCCATGGAATAATATTCGAACCCCAAAGCTCTAACTTTCGCTGGGTCAAAGATATTGCGGCCATCAATCAAAATGGGATTACTCATGATGGATTTAACCCGGTTTAAATCCAAGTCCACAAACTCAGGCCACTCGGTAATAATCAAGCCAGCGTTGGCTCCTTCCAAGGCCTGATAAGGTGACTGGCAATAAACCAATTCGGGTTCCTTCTCGGGAAAAAGTTTCTTCATATTCTCCATAGCTTGAGGATCATAGAGCCGCAAATAAGCTCTTTCTTTTTGTAACTCACCAATGATGGCTATACTGGGAGCATTACGGATATCATCAGTCTCGGGTTTAAAGGATAACCCGAGCAAGGCAATTTTCTTGTCCCGAAGAATCCAGAGAGCTTGTTTAATTTTATCTACAAAGATCCGGATACGACGAAGGTTAATCCTATCCACTTCCTTCAATAAACCAAAATCAACTCCCATTTCCTCGCCGATGTGAATTAAGGCCCGGACATCTTTGGGAAAACAGGAACCGCCATAGCCTAATCCGGCTCTTAAAAATTGAGGACCGATCCGAGGATCCAATCCCATTCCCCTGGCGACTAATTCCACGTCGGCCTCAGTTTTTTCACACAATTCAGAAATTAGGTTGATAAAGGAAATCTTCATAGCTAAAAAAGAGTTAGAGGCATGTTTTATCAGCTCGGCAGTGTCAATATTGGTGACCAAAAGCTTCTCAGTAAACCGGGCGTAAATTTTTCGCAAAATCTTTTCAGCCCGTTTTGACTCTACCCCAATGATTATTCTATCCGGATGAAGAAAATCATGGACCGCTGAGCCTTCCCGCAAGAATTCAGGGTTGGAAGCTACATCAAAGTCCTGGTCGTTATGACGATACAAATTGATAACTCTCTTTATCCAAGCCGAGGTTCTAACTGGCACGGTGCTTTTTTCTACAATAAGTTTATAAGCGTTGAGATTTTCCGCTATCCGGCGAGAGACCCCTTCTACATAACTCATATCAGCTCTTCCGTCAGGAAGCTGGGGGGTACTAACACAGACAAATAAAACATCAGCCTCTCTAATTGTTTTATCTAGATCATGATAGAAATTAAGATGACCCTTTTTCAGATTTTTCTTCAACAACTCTTCCAAACCTGGTTCATAAATATGAGGTTTCCCCGCCAAGGCCAAGTCGATCTTTTCCCGGACTACATCCGTACCAATAACCTGGTGACCTAATTCAGCCAGACAAACAGCCGTCACCAAACCTACATAACCTGTGCCGATAACTCCAATTTTAATTTTCTCTTCCTCTGGAGAAGATTTTTTGGGAGATGGTTTTGTTTGTCTCATCTTATCAACCACTTCTTTAGGCCTTAATCACATGCTTATGGGTCCCCCTGATAGCGTTTCGAGTATCAATTATCAGAGAGGCTTGCGCCACAATCCAATCAAAATCATAAACAGAATGATCAGTGGCTACAATAACCGCATCCATTTTTCTTAATAAAGATTCATTCAATTCTTCAGACCATAAATCAAGGTCAGGATAATCTCGATGACCGAAACAGTGAGGCACATAAGGGTCATGATAACTAACCAGGGCTCCTTTGCGTTGGAGGATTTGAATAATCTTCAGGGAGGGGGATTCCCGCTGGTCGTCAACATCTTTTTTGTAGGCCACTCCCAGAACAAGAATTTTGGCTCCCCTAATGGCTTTGCCTCGATCGTTCAAAGCTTCAATTGTTCTGTCCACCACATAATAGGGCATTTGCGTATTTATTTCTCCAGCTAACTCAATAAATTTGGTGGAATAATCCACCTCTTTGGCTTTCCAAGTTAAGTAAAAGGGATCAACTGGAATACAATGCCCCCCATAACCCGGGCCTGGATAGAAAGGCATATAACCAAAAGGTTTGGTGGAAGCCGCTTCAATCACTTCCCAAACGTCGATGCCCATTCGCTCAAAAATCATCTTTAATTCATTGACGAGAGCAATATTGACCGACCGAAATATATTTTCTAAGAGTTTGGTGGCTTCAGCTACTCGACAGGAACTCACCGGAACCGTCTTAACTACAATCTGATCATATAAAGTTTGGGCCACCTTCAAACAAGCTGGGGTCACCCCCCCCACAACTTTGGGAATTTTATCTGTAGTATATCTGGTGTCTCCTGGATTTTCCCTTTCAGGAGAATAGGCCAGGAAAAAATCCTGGCCGACTACTAGTCCGGTCTCTTCTAAAATCGGTTTCATCTCTTCCTCGGTTGTGCCCGGATAAGTAGTACTTTCTAGAACAATCAACTGGCCCGGGCGTAAATATTCAGCCACAGTCCGTGTCGTCTTGAGCACATAAGAAAGATCGGGGTTACGGTGAGCATCAAGAGGGGTAGGTACACAAATTATTATTATTTCTACCTGGCTCAACTTTTGAAAATCAGTGGTGGGTTGGAAATTACCTTTCGTCAAAAAAGGCTTTAATTCATTCCCAGGAAAGTATTTAATGTAACTTTTACCTCTCCTTAAACAGTCAATCTTTTGCTGGTCAACATCAAAACCTACTACCTGAAAACCGTTAAGAAGAAATGTTTTCACTAGAGGCAAACCTACATAACCTAGGCCGATAACGCCGACAATTGCCTCCCGGGTAATTATTTTTTGGATCAACTCTTCTGGGCTTTTTTTCATCCGCTAACCCCCCTTTGCTGATACCATTTTATCGTGGCTCGTAAACCTGCCTCAAAATTAACCTTTGGTTGATAATCGAGATATTTTTGGGCAAGACTAATATCGGCGTAGGAGTGCTTAATATCCCCGGGACGCGGTGGGTCAAAAACCGGTTTTATATCTTTCCCGAGAATTCTATTTATCCACTCCACCAACTCCATTACGGTTATTCTTTGCCCGCAGGCAATATTAAAAATCCTCTTCTCAACTTCTGTGACTTCTGCGGCCCGAATATTAGCCTCCACTACATTGGCCACATAGGTGAAATCACGAGATTGAAAGCCATCTCCAAAGATCACCGGAGGTCTACTCTCGATCATCCGCTGGATAAAATTTGGAATTACTGCTGCATATTGAGAATGGGGATCTTGGCGGGGTCCGAAAATATTAAAATATCGCAGACAGATAGTGGATAGACCATAAAGCTGGTTAAACACTAGGCAATACATCTCCCCGACTCTTTTGGTAATGGCATAAGGTGAGAGAGGTTGTCCCAGTATATCTTCTCTTTTGGGCAAATTTTGGTCATCACCATAAACCGAAGAAGAGGAAGCAAATATAAATTTTTTTACCGCGGCCTCCCGAGCAGCAATTAATAAATTTAAAGTCCCAGTCACATTAATCTCATTACTCAAGCCAGGGTCCTCAACCGACCGCGGCACAGAAGGTAAAGCAGCTTGATGAAAAATCCAATCAATCTCCCGAGTAATCTTTTGACAAAGCGAAAAATCCCGAATATCTCCTTCCACTAGTTCAATTTTACTCACCACCCTGGCCAAGTTTTCTCTTTTGCCGGTGAGAAAATTATCTACTACCCGAACAGAATGCCCCCGCTCCAGCAACCCCTCAACCAGATGGGAACCAATAAAACCCGCTCCCCCAGTCACCAGACATCTCATGATTCACTTACCCTTTCTTCACTACTTTTAAACCGAGAAGCTGTCCTTCTGAAAATCTCTTTCCTTCACCTCCACTCTAAGTCACTCCTCATCGTTCCCCCTGTCTCTTTCTCAAAACCAAGTCACT
>QMPV01000071.1 GCA_003648765.1 Candidatus Aminicenantota bacterium | reverse complement strand
CTCGGGCTCAAGACATTCTCGGCTCCCGAGGCGGTCGGGTTCCCTCGAAGGAGGGTTCCGAAAGGCTAAATCTTCAAGGTCGCTCCGACATTCTCCTTCGCCTTTCGTTCGATTTTGTTTCCCGTGACTTTGAGACAAAGCCAAAAATTCTCTCTTTTTGACCATTTTCCCCTCTATCAATCGAAAAAGGAAGAGAAAGCATCATTATATGGGTAATGTTCGAGCTAATTGTTGAATTAATTACCTCGGCGAAATTGGGAGGCAGTTTTTTATTTTTCAACTTTGGAGAAAGAACTCCTGGTTTCTTCTCCCCCACAGGCCAATCTAAAAACACGTTCCCTCACTTGGAGCTTGGCTCTATTCAATACGATAGATTACTAGATAGGGAAAGAAATCAAATTTCAAGCGAGGCAAAAATTCCTTCAGTCAGTTTTCGCCAAATTCGAGTCAAAGGTGAAAGCCGGATAATTTTTTCTTACTATTTGATAATGATAATCGGAAAAAAGTCAGCTTGACTTCGGAGACAGTCTAGAAAGTTGTTAAAATGAGTTGACTTAGAGCAATTTTTAAGTTATCATCAATTTTTCCTGAAATTCTAAAGAGGTGAGTAAGAAAAAATGATGTCTATTCGCTTGATGCGGATGGGAGCAAAAAGACGTCCTTTTTATAGGATTGTAGTCATGGATGCTCGACGTCCGAGAGAAAGTAAATATAAAGAAACTCTTGGCTATTATAATCCGCTTAAAGAACCGGCGGAAATAAAACTTAACTTAGATCGCCTTAGTTATTGGCTCGATAGAGGTGCGCAAGCCTCCGAGACAGTCCAATCTCTTATAAAAAAGGTTGCCAAGCGAAGTAATCATTCCAATAACAACAAAACTTAAAGGAGGTTACAGTGAAAGAACTAGTTGAAATGATCGCCAAATCCTTAGTTGACAATCCGGACAAAGTTCAGGTTTCCCAACTTGAAGGTGAACAGACCACCATTCTTGAATTGAAAGTTGCCCCCGAAGATTTGGGAAAGGTCATCGGGAAGCAGGGACGCACGGCGAGAGCCATCCGCGTCATTCTGGGTGCAGCTGGCATGAAGTTGAAGAGAAGATTCAATTTAGAAATCATCGAGAAGACTTAATTTGATTAAAGTTGGTCAGATTTTAAAGACCCACGGCCAGAGAGGTGCTCTAAGAATAGACCTCCATTTTAAACCTCCTTCTCAACATTTTTTTTTCTTGGATATATGTTGAGATAGGCGGGGAATTTAGAAAGTTTTGGGTCGAGCATCTCCTCCCAAGAGGAGATGGTTATCTTCTCAAATTAAAGGGGATTAATACTATAGTTGAGGCTGGCTCTTTGAAAGGGAGAAGTGTTTTTCTTCCTGAAGAGGCGTTGAGGTTTCTAGCCGAAGATGAATATTTTGTTTATCAGTTGGTGGGCTGTCTAGTAATTACCCAACAAGGTCAGACAGTGGGGCAGGTTAAAGATATTTGGTTCATTCCTGGCAACGAGTTGCTCATCGTGGCCTCTGGAAAACCTGGAAAGGAAATATTAATTCCTTTCCATCAGAATATTTGCCGGAAGGTAGATCTCAAGGCTAAAGAAATTATTATTGATCCCCCTGAAGGTCTGCTGGAGATAGATGAGATTTGATATAATCACCATCTTTCCGGAAATGTTTCAGAGCCCCTTTGCCAGTGGAGTGTTGGGCAAAGCCGTGGCCAAAGGGTTGATTGAGGTGCTCGTTCATAACTTAAGAGATTTTACCGAGGACAAACATCAGCAGGTTGACGATCGTCCATTTGGAGGTGGAGAAGGCATGGTTTTGAAACCAGAACCTATTTTTAGGGCTGTGGAGAAAGTTCGCTTAACCCAGGCAGCAGAAGTGGTTTTACTTACCCCTCAAGGCGAAAAATTTACCTGGCAAGTGGCCGAGGAATTGAGGCGGGCTCGACAAGTTATTTTAATTTGCGGCCGCTATGAAGGGGTAGATGAGAGAGTGGCCGAACATCTGGCTACTCGTGAGCTGTCGATTGGTGATTTTATTCTTACCGGCGGAGAATTAGCAGCTATGGTGGTGGTCGATGCCGTAGCCCGCTTAGTACCGGGTGTCGTGGGCAAAGAAGAAGCTGTCCGCCAAGATTCTTTTTTTCGAGGAATTTTTGATTATCCCCAATACACCCGGCCTCGAGATTTTAAAGGCTATAAAGTTCCGGAGGTGCTTCTTTCTGGAAATCATGATAAAATTAGACGGTGGAGAAAAAGGAAAGCTCTGGAAAAAACATGGCGAAGAAGACCGGATTTAATTAATTTTCAGGAGCTTTCAGTCGAAGAACGAGAAATTTTAGATGAAATTAAAAAAGAAAGGAAAGGAAGATGAATACGCTCGATTTGATTGAAGAAAACGAAATAAGAAGAGATTTGCCAGATTTCAAGGTGGGAGACACAGTTGAAGTTCATTTAATTATTAAGGAAGGGGAAAAAGAAAGAATTCAAGTTTTCAAAGGGGATGTTATTGCTAAGAGGGGTTCTGGAACCCGAGCCACATTTACAGTCAGGAAAATTTCTTTTGGTGTCGGGGTTGAGAGAATTTTTCCTCTTCATTCAAAAATGATTAAAAAAATCGAGGTAGTTCGTCGGGGAAAAGTCCGTCGAGCCAAACTTTATTATTTGCGAAAACTCCGGGGTAAAAAGGCTCGCTTGAAGGAGTTGAGATAGCTGAAGGAGAAGGTTTGGCTTCCCGGCTGGTGAGAGAGACAATTTAGATTATTGTTAAATAAAAAAGGGAAGTCTTTCCCTCCATGATGATGGGCATGCCTGATTTCAGCCAGGAAAGACAACTTGTAGACCAAGGGTTCACTCGAATTGCCGGTGTAGATGAGGTAGGTCGGGGGGCTTTGTGCGGGCCTATAGTAGCGGCCGCGGTTATTTTTTCTCTAGAGCAAATAAAAGATGAGAATAGACCTTGGCTGGATGAATTAGATGATTCCAAACGTTTGACTCCACGTCAAAGAGAGAAACTTTTTTTCTATATTTTGACCCAAGTAGCCGCAGTAGGCCTGGGATTTTGTTCTCCAGTGGAAATCGACCGTTTGAATATAGCGAGAGCCTCCCAGAAGGCCATGGCTCGGGCCATTGCCCAACTTTCTCTTAAGCCTGATTTTATCCTGGTTGACGGCTTCCTGGTGGATGGTGTAGAGTATCCTCAGAGGAGAATAATTGGAGGTGACCGCCGGTGCAAATCCATTGCTGCCGCCTCCATTGTGGCCAAGGTAATGAGAGATTGGATTATGACTAAATTGGCTGCTATCTGGAACATCTATGATTGGCCGAGAAATAAAGGCTATGGGACGAAAAAGCATTATCAGGCATTAGCCGCCTTCGGTCCCTGTCTTATCCATCGCCTCACTTTCAATTTGCGAGGTAAATAGAATGCCCGTTTCTGCCGATGAGAGAGAAAAAATCGAGGCCTTAGCTGAGAAGCTGGTCAAAAAGGGCAAGTTCGCTGAGGCTATAGCTGAATACCAGAAACTCATTACCGGCGATGAGCAGGATATACCCGTGAGAACTATTTTGGGGGACCTTTATCTTAATCTGGATATGAAGGATAAGGCAATTGCCGAGTTCCGCCAGATAGCCGAGTTTTACCAGAAGAAAGGAATCTATTCTAAGTCCATTGCCCTTTATAAGAGAATCCATCGGTTAAATCCTGCCGATCTCGATTCTTTGGAAAAATTAGCAGAATTATACCGTAATCAAGGTTTTATTTCCGAGTCCAAAATAGAATATGAGAACTTATTAAAAATTCTTTTGGAAAGAAAAGACCGTCCCCGGGCGATTAAAGTTCTTAATTCTCTTTTGGAAATTGATCCGGGAGAAATTGATTATCATTTAAAATTAGCCGATCTTTACTTGGAAGAAAAGAAACCCGATTTGGCGGTTGAAGAACTCAATGATACTGCGGAAATACTCATTCGCAAGCAGCAAGTGGAAGAAGCAGGGCAAATTTTAGAAAAAGCTAAGAAGATTGATCCTGAGCATCCGCGCACTTTAACCAATCTTTTGGATGTTTATCGATTAGAGGGGAAGAAAAAGGAGGGGTTAAGCCTGATCCCCGTGATTTTAAGTCGCGATGCCAATAATCTCAAAGCCCTTCATGTTTTGGGAGAAACTCGTTTGGAGGACGGTAAACTGGAAGAGGCAGAGGATATTTTTCTGAAAATTATTAAAATTCGTCCCAAGGATGTGGATGCTCGCGTTAAATTGGGTAAGGTTTATATAAACCAAGGTAAACTAGATTTGGCTTTTAAGCTTTATGAGCCGCTGGTCGATAGTTTACTCCAGAAAAAGAAGGAAGAAAAAGCTATTGGCTTATTGGGGTTGATTTTAGCCGTTAAGAAACCCCATTTGCCTACTTTAGAAAAGTTGGCGGCGATCTACCGGACTTTGGGTATGGGGGCTTTATTTGAGAAAACAGCTTCTTTACTCCTAGAAGAGTATGAAGAAAAACGAGATTACGAAAAAATGCTGGGCCTTTTAAAAGAATTAACTCGGCTGTTTCCGGAGAAAAAGGAATATGAAGAACTCCTTCGCCGGAAGAGAATTGAGGCGGGTTTAGGGGAGGAAAGGGAAGAACGGTGGGGAAGTGCTTTTGAAAAGGAGAGGACGCGAGAGTTTATTGAAGCTCAGTTGGTCAAAGCTGATATGTATGCCGAACAGGGATTATATAAAAACGCCCGCCGAATTCTAGAACATCTCCGCTTCCGTTTTCCAGAGGAACCTCTAATTGAGCAGAAATTAGAGGATTTGAAAAAAGCCACTGCTGAGTTAGACGAGAGGGAGTTGGCCCGGCGAGTAGAGAGAGTTACTGAACGAGAAACCGTTCTCTTCGGCCGGCCTTCTGGCCCTGGACGTGGCTTAGCTCAAACAGTATATGAAGAGCAAATGGAAGAAAAATTAACGGCAGCTGAACTTTTTGCAGAAACAGATATTATACCGGTCATTGAAGAGGAAGTTGGCGAGAAAGTTTATTTTGATCTTTCTTCCCAGATAAAAGAAGAATTTGAGGCTCTCCGGGCGATTCTGGATTATCAAATTAAAGGTGATACCGCCATTGTGGAGAAGGCCTTAACTGATATTGTGGCCGAGTTTAAACAAGTGTTGGAAGAGAGAATTCCTAAAGAGGATTACGAAACTCATTATAATTTAGGCTTGGCTTTTATGGAACAGGAATTATTTGAGGAAGCGATTGAGGAATTTCTTTTAGCTATGAAAAGCGAATCTCTAGAATTGGATTCTTATGTGGCTTTAGCTTTGTGTTATAAGGCGACTAGTCAATTAGATAAAGCCATGGAGTATCTCCAGCAGGCCTTTGCCAAGGTCAAAGAAGGGTCCTTCCAGTATTATTCTCTTAAGTATGAAGAAGCTGAAATTTTGCGACTGAAAGGAGAGGTCAAAAAGGCCCTTAAGATTTTTCAGGAAATTAAGAAATGGAATCCTGATTATCGAGATGTTCAAGATAAAATCAAACAAATAAAAAAATCTAGTTAATTCCTTAAGGTCACTCTCCCCTGGATTTTTGAGAAGAAGGTTATTTTTGTGGCGTTTTTTATACAGAAAAGTTATTTCCGGAAAAATAAAAGATGAGGCCCTTATCTTCACGGAGAACTATTACCTTGAAAAAATTACTTCAGATAATCCGGGAAGAAATTCAGGCTCAACAGGCAGGACTTGTTCTCAAAGGGAAAGAGCCGGAAATTTGTTTTTGCGACCCTAGAGAATTGTTTCCCAGCGAAGTTATTTCTTTCATAAAAAGAGCAGTCACTCTCCTGGGTAATAGTCAGCAGCCTCAAATTATGAGAAGTGAGTTCAACCACTCAGGGGCGGCTTTAAAAAAGAATCCCATTCAATTACTCTTAGTTCCCGTGCCCGGCTTTTTTCAGAAGCAGCGAATTGTTTTTACCTGGCGGTATGGTCTGATTTTTACCTCCTACGAGATAGAGTTCTTAGCTAAATTTTCCTCACTCCTCAGCTGGATAATGGGGGAAGAGGCTTTGACTGCAGAGGCTAGCACGACGATAAAAGATTTTTATGGTCTTGTCGGGCAGAGCCACCAGTTTCAGAAGTTAGTGGAAAACATAAAGAGAATAAGTCATTCCGATGCCCCAGTGATGATTATGGGCGAAAGTGGCACCGGTAAAGAGTTGATTGCTCGAGCCATCCATCTGGATAGCTGCCGGGCTGAAAAAGAATTTATTCCTCTTAATTGTGCTGCCCTGCCTGAACTTCTATTGGAAAGCGAGCTTTTTGGGTTTACCCGGGGTGCTTTTACTGGGGCCACTCAGAGTAAACCCGGGCTGATTGAATTGGCTGATGAGGGCACCTTTTTTCTGGATGAAATAGCCGATCTTAGCCCCGTTTTACAAGCCAAAATTCTTCGTCTTATTCAGGAAGGAGAACTTCGTCGTTTGGGAGAGACAAAGGTCAGGAAGATAAATACCCGCTTTATTAGTGCCACTAATCGAGATATTGAAGTTGAAGTCAACCGGGGAAATTTCCGAAGGGACCTTTTTTATCGATTGCGAGTTATAGCCATAAAGGTACCTCCCCTTCGAGAAAGGCGAGAAGATATTCCCTTGTTGTTGACTCATTTTTTGAGGAAATATCGAGTGGCAGGCAGTCAAAAAAGTGTTGCTTTTTCTCCCCGCGCTGTGGAAATATTAGTTGGCTATGATTGGCCAGGTAATATTCGGGAGTTGGAAAATGAAGTGCGCCGCTGTCTGGCTTTATTTCCGGAAAGAGAATTACTCACAGAAGAGTGCCTTTCACCTTGTTTCTTTCCTGATAGAAAAGTAGTTAGTCAAGCCGGAGCTCCTTTTGATTATTTTCAAGCAAAAGCAGAATTTGAGAGACGATTTTTACATCAAGCTCTGACAAGGTTTAATTTTAATAAGTCAAAAACAGCCGCTGAAATCGGACTCAGTCGCCAAGGATTGTTTAAACTATTGAAAAAGCATAAAATAGCCCTCCCCCAAGGCGTTCAGAACCTAGAAGAAAACTAATTTTAGAGCCCAGTTATGGTTCGTGGTCCTAAGGGGTACCTAGAGAGAGAAATATATTGGAACATAAGTTTCAAACTTCAAGTCGGGATTAATAGTGTCACCAGTCAGGATTCTTCCAAAGGGTGTCATTCCACAGGGTGTCAGACACCCTTTCTCCACAGAGACTCTTTATCCAGGTCAAAGCATTTCTCTAGGATAAAGGGTGTCTGACACCTTGAGTATCATTTAACACCCTGAACATTTATCATGGTCTTCACAATTTTGGACGCTTCCCTAGGGACTCATTTGTACCATAAGCCCTAATGATATTGATTATTTTTTTCCAGAGTCTTTTCTGCCAGAGAATTGAAAAAAGATTTTTTCCCTTTTTCCCATGGCCGGGCATTGCTGGCTGTCTTATATTTTGCTAAATTAAATTTATGAAGACTAAATCGGACCAGAAAAAATTAATTTCAGTAAATTGTCCTATCTGCCATTCGATTTTATGGATTGATCCTGTCTTAGGCGAAGTTATTAAAGTCGAGAAAGGAAAGCGGCCCAAAAGCTCTCTAGATGACCTCCTTCTCAAGGAGAAGGAGAAGAAGGAAAAGGCGGATTTAAGGTTTGAGGCCACCGCCAAAATGGCTCGGGAGAAGAGAAGGAAAATAGAAGAAGAATTTGAAAAATTCCTTAAAACTTTAGATAAAGAAGACTAGATGGATTAACTGCCTATCTGGGTTTCATCTTCTCGGATGCGGGGAGCCATGGTAAAGCCGGTAAAGCCGAAGATAGCTAGAATAATAACGGCGAAATAGTTCATAAAGGCCCAGGGAAGATAACTAAAAGTAGGAACCCCGATAGTACCAGTTATGTAGACACCGGCCATACTCCAGGGGATAAGGGGAACGATAATGGCTCCGCTTTCTTCAATAATCCGGGAGAGGTTTTTAGCAGCTAGTTTTTTCTCCCGGTAAATAGGCGCCAAGAGTTCACCAGGAATAATCATGGAGAGATAGGAACTGCCGGTAACCATAGCCGTGACAATGGCTGAAGCAATCGTAGTTAAGACAATACTCCAGACTTTGTTGGCAAATTTCATCACCCGGTCAAGAATAACTGAGAGAAGTCCGGTTTTTTGCATAATGCCACCGAAACTGAAAGCGGTGAAGGCCACCAGCTGCGTTTCCATCATACTCATCATTCCCCCTCTGGAGATAAGCTCATCAACAGCTTTTACGCCGGTATTAGCTTGGTAGCCAGTATTCATGGCTGCCGCTACTTCAGGAATAGACGCTTTTTGGAAAATAACAGCCAAGACGCCGGCTAGAAGGGAGGAAATGAGCATTCCCGGAATAGTGGGTTTTTTAGTAGCCGCAAAATAGAAAACAACTACCATGGGGAGAAGGAGGAGAAGGTTGAAATGAAAATGAGATTTAAGGGTTTTTAAGATAAGGGTCATAGTCTCGGATTCGACTTTTTCAGAGCTATAACCCAAGCCAATGAAAAAGTAAATCACCAACCCCAGAAGCCAAGCTGGAGTGGCTGACCAGAGCATGTGTTTAATGTGATCGAAAAGGTTTGAGCCAGCTGCCACTGGGGCTAAATTGGTTACATCAGAGAAAGGAGACATTTTATCTCCGAAATAAGCTCCGGCCACGATAGCTCCGGCAGCTGGTCCCAGAGGTATTCCTAGGCCCATAGCAATACCAATGAAAGCCACACCAAGGGTGCCGATGGTTCCCCATGATGTTCCTGTAGCCAAAGAAGTTAGAGAACAAACAAAACAGGCGGTTACTAGAAAGTATTTGGGAGAAATAAGTTTTAAGCCGTAATAGATAACCATGGGAATCGTTCCGGCAGCAATCCAAGAGCCAATGAGGATGCCGACACAGAGCATAATTAAGATGGCCGGCATGGCTTTATGAATACTATCGACAATTCCCCGTTCCATATCTTGCCAGCTGAAGCGCAAAATAAATCCCAGGCACCCAGTAATAAAGGCGGCGGCTACTAAAAGGACTTGAGGACGGATATGATAAATTCCATAGCCTATTCCCAGGAGAAGACCCATCGCAATTAGCGGAATTAAAGCCACTCCCAATCCAGGAGTCTTTTTAGTGGCTGGTGGTGGTGTCATTGAATGCCCCCTTTTTCCTTTATCGAGATCGAGAGAAGGTGTTTTTTAAGAGTGGTTCACCCTCATTTAGAGCTAATTGGCCCCGGCTTATGACCTGATGAAGCTGAAGATGCTGGTCAAAAATGAGAAGGTCAGCGTCTTTCCCGGGAGAAAGACGACCTTTATTGGTCAGGCGATAGTAATGGGCGGCATTAGTGGAAAAGAGTTTAATCGCTTTTTCCAGACTCAAGATTTCCTTTTTTACCAAATATTTGAAGTTATCCAGCAAAGTCTGTTGTGTAGCAATAGTTAAACCAATCAATTCGCCTTTTTTATCAAAGACGGGCAAGCTGCCATTACTATCAGAACTGATCATTATTCTTTCTAAGGGAAGGTTATTCTCTTGCGCAGAGCGGATTACTTGAGAAACAGAGAGATGGCTCCCTTCTTCTAATTGAAGAGTAGCCGTGACGTCAATGTACCCACCTTCTTTTATAAACTGGAAGCTTTCTTCCAGAAGAGATTTATTGCGATTGACATGAGTAGGAATGACCTGAGTCGGTGGGATTTCAGTCTCCCTGATGAGTCGGAATAATAAATCTAAACGGGCCGGACCGTCACCCACGTGACAATGAAGAATACCCGCTTTGCCTGATAACATTCCGCCAACACGACAGTCAGCGGCTAGTCGGGCTAATTCTTCAAAGGTAGGTTGGGAGGAACGGTGATCAGAGATAGCGACTTCTCCAGCTCCGATTACTTTATCAATGAGAATCAAATCTCGACGAATATTGCCGGTCAAAGTGATTAAAGGGAGTTCGTATGAACCTGAAAAAATAAAGGTGCTCACCCCTTCAATTTCCAAGGCTCGAGCTTTGGCTAAGAGAGATTCAAGATGGCGAGTAGTGCTGTCTGTGCCTAAACAGCCGATTAAAGTAGTAACTCCACAGGAGATAATGTCTTCGATAAGAATTTCTGGAGCTCGCGTAGTCGGGCCGCCTTCGCCTCCCCCGCCAAGAATATGGACGTGGGGGTCAATGAACCCCGGAGTAACGATTTTCCCAGAGGCATTTATTTCTTGAAGCTTGAGACCCGAGAAAGTTGTTTCACCTGGCGAAGCCAAGTGAATTATTTGAGAACCAGCAATAAAAATATCTTTTAGGCCTAAAGGTTCAGGCGCATAGACATTGGCTTTTTTGATGACCAAAAGCATTTATCTCTCCTTGGTTGAAATTTCGGCGAATAAAACATCAATTTCATTTCTGGTAAAGTTATCACGGGGTAGGGTAAATTTCAAGACAATTAAGACCATGTGTGGAACTTAAAATTAGAACTTATTTAGGGTAAAATGAAAAGTCAATAATTGAAGCGAGAAAGAAGATGGTCAATTTTGAAGAAGAATTCAAAAAATTCAAGCCGGTAATTAACCGCTTAACCAACATAGCCTTGATTGGCAAGAAAATTGAGGTCAAAGGTCAGGAAAAATTTGTTAAAGAAGGTCCCAATGTGATTGTCGGGAATCACGTGGGTACTTTTAAAGATATTGCTGTTCTTTTTAAAATTGTCCCCCGTCCGATTTTTTTTACGGCCAATAAAATGATTTTTGAAGTCAATGAGTTCAATCAATTAATTAAAAAACATTTAGTTCGTCATCTAAAAAGTTTTGGTTTATTTGTTGATCTTTACTTACGGCCACTCAAGGCTTATTTCGTCCGCTATATTGCCACTAATATTTCCCGGGTGGGCACAATTCCGGTAGACCTGGCTCAGAATAAACGCTTGGCTATCCGCCGGTGTGAACAGTACTTGCGTCAAGGTCGAGCTGTTGTGGCCCTCCAAGGAAGGGGTCGAGTAGTCAAGGGCAGGGCTCACCCCTATGTACCTCCTTTTCGCTATGGAGTTCCAGTAATGGCTTATAATCTTTTTACCCAAGATAATATAAAAGTTCCCATCACACCTGTGGCTATTTTTGGAGCTCAGATTCCCTTCGGCTTTCCGGGAACTATCAAGGTCAATGTGGGCGATCCAGTTTATATTACAGATTGTCTCAAAGAGGAGTTTTCCCACGCTATTGAATGTTTTCGAGAATTATTGGAAAAAAGAGTTAAAGAGCTTTTCTTAGAAATAGTTTAGACGAAAGATTTTCATCTCAATCAATATTTTTTAGAAGAAATTATTTTTTAATAAAGTTTTGATAAAGCAATTCTTAAAGTTTATTTAAGGGCCAAGATTCAAAAACCCTTAGCTCTGTTTTTTAAAGCGGGAGAGAATATCCTCATTTATCTGATTGAATAGATTATAATTTATCTTTACTTTTTTCTTTTGTCTCAGCTTGGCTAGAAAAGAAACCAGG
>QMPV01000070.1 GCA_003648765.1 Candidatus Aminicenantota bacterium | reverse complement strand
TTTCAGGTGGTGCTTTGGAGGTGGAAAATTAATGGCGGAGAGGGTGGGATTCGAACCCACGGTACCGATTTTTGTCGGTACAGTCGCTTAGCAGGCGACCCTGTTCAGCCACTCCAGCACCTCTCCGCAAACTGAAAATATTATACCTGCTCTGGGTCCGAGAGTAAAGACTCTGCCTGAAAGGAGGGGGGAGATTGGATCAGGCAAGAAAAAGTTGAGAATGAACAGGAGAATTATCTTGGAGTGAAGGAAATAAGAAATTTCAAATAAAATTCGCGGAGAATAAGAGTGGTCCAGGAGGAGCAAGTTTGGCTTTTAAAAAGAAAATCATTTTAGGGAATTGGGGCAGTTTAGCTTTATTTTGGGCGGCGATAAATCTGGTGACCTCAAGAGGTTTTCTGAAGCGAATATTCCTGATGGAGATAACGTTGATATGATTTTAGAGCCTCAACCAACTCATTAATGGAGAGAGCTGAACCATCTTGGGGCCCAGCAATTATGCGGAAATTGAAGAGAGGGCAGTTTCCGTCATACCAGGCCACAAAAGGACGCCCTGTTCTTTCTCTTTTGTTTTTTTCTAGCTCATTAAGGATATCGGCTAGGCCTTTGAGATTGACTCCCTTTTCCGGGTCAACCCCCAGCATGAAGCGGCCGTGTTTATTCCCCGTGATTAACAGACCGAAACCTTCATGAAGAGGAGCATGTTCTCTGTCCCGCCTCGCCCATTCTTTTAAGAGGATGCTTTCTGGGTTTTGGACCAGTAGAGCGTCAACCCTTTTTAGTCTTCGCGAAGAGCTCAGGGGAAGATCAAGAAGGAAAGCACGAGAGCGGCGAAGGTCTTGTAGATAAGTGAAGTAATCATTTTCAATTATTTTGATTACTTTTTCATAAGCTCCGGTCGCCTGATAAAAAGGCCGGTTGTCAAAAACTTCATAACCTTCCAGTGTCTTCTCGTAAATAAATTTAATGAATTGACGACCAATTCGAATGCGCTCCTGATTTACTTCAGTTTCAGTTTCCTGTTTTATCTGGGAAAAGAGGGCTCGGAGAATAGCGTATGGGGTACCAGTTAAGTCATAAGTGCGGGGTAAAGAGCCGGAGTCAACTAATTTGGTATATTCTGCTAAGGCCACCATATCCTCGTCTACTTCTCCCGTGAGGATTATTTGTTCAGCCAAAAACAAGGAAACGATAGCGTCAAAGTCAGGGAAGCGGTGGGTAACAAATTTTAAAGGGGGCAGCTTCTCAGGTTGAATCTGATGGTCGGGATAAATATGGTTGAGAATTAATTCCGGGTTTTTGACGAGCAAAGAGGCGGTACATTCAGGGGGAGCCTCTGGATGATGGTGATCAATTACACCTGGTTGAGTTTGGCGACCCACGTCAAGAACCAGGACGTTGCTTTGCGGATTAAGATGAGCCCCGTAGGGAACACATTCGTAAGTGATATTCAACGAGGTCATCTTCCTCCCGAAAAGTGATGATTAAAGATTAGAAAAATTAAAAGAAAAATAAAATGCCAAAATTTAGGTAAAATTGTATACCATAGGTTGACCTAGATGTCAAAAATTTAAGCTGAATTAGATCTCTATCTTATCTCTAAGCCAACCAGTTGAAGGGAGTAATTTTTGAAGGGGTTGCTTTGACTGCGCTTATTAATTTTTTTTCTTTAAGTTACAGAATGCTGCCTAGAGCTACTTAGCTGAATTAGTTAAAAGGGGAAGGAGTCTCGTTTAGAACCAGGTGCTTTCTGGCGTTGCCTTTGCTGTTCTAAAGAAATTGATTAGTTATCTTTAATCTTGCCTTTCCAGTGAAAATTACTCTGCTCAACCCGCATTTAATTTAGTTTTTTATCAGCAGGCAGGTAAGAGGTAGTTCTAAGAGGGGCCGAATGAAATTTTAATTTTTTTCTTTTTATTTTTGATGAGATTAAGAAGTTTTTTCTCCTGGCGGATGCCCTTAAGAATAGCTTCCAGAAGTTGGCATGTTTGTTCATCGCTATAATCAGAACCGGTTAAAGCTAGGTCTTTCTGAAAAAGAGCACAGGAAATTTTTTTAGTAGAGACAGCCAGACGAAGAGTATCAACTTTTGGGGCAGAAAAAGTGGTAATTTGAATAAGCATTTTTTCGAGCTTTAATTGAGGCTGAATTAGCACCACAACCTGTTCTTCTTTATTTGTCCGATCTCCATCTATTTCAATGAAAAATTCCTGTTTGATAAAGTTTTCTCCCGGATAGGGCCCCATTTCTTTAACTTCTTGATAAATTTCCCGGAGATGTTCTAAGATTTTCTTCTGGAGAGGAGATGAAAAAGCTGCTCTAGCTATGGGAGAAGAAGTGGCCCAGCAATTTTTCTTAAAGGGAGCAAGTGAGGTGTTGGTGAGAAAAGTAAGGCCCACAAGAAGAAGACTTAAAATCAATCGGTAGTTCACATAAATTTTATATCAGAAGAAGGGAAAATTATCCACTGATCCGAATTTGGTGAAAGCTGACGGAAGGAATTTTCGCTTTGTTTGAGACTTGATTTTTTCCCTTTTCAATCAAGAAATCAGTTCGCCAACAACTTATTCATCACGGAAATAAAGAGGTTCACAATTTTTGGAGTTTATTTGACAAGCAAATCCTCTTTTGATATAGGAAAGTAATTAATTTTAAAGGAAAGTATTTTTCCAGTTAATTCCCGGAGAAAGGCGTAGGAAAAAATGTCTGGATTCAAAGAATTTTTTGCCGAAGCTGATTTTGTTCTTTTTGATGGAGCTGTGGGTACGCAGATTTATGCCCGAGGAGTACCCAAGGGTCACTGTTATGATGAATTGAATTTATCTTTGCCGGAGACGATCCAAGAGATTCATCGGGAATATGTAGAGGCTGGAGCTCAGGTGATTACCACCAATACCTTTGGCGCCAATGCTTTTATCTTGGAAGAATATTTCGCTTTAGGTGACAAAACTAGGGAAATAAACTATTATGGCGCCCGTTTGGCCCGGCAAGCGGTTCGGGGTCGGGCTTATGTGGCTGGTTCTATTGGACCGGTGACTCGGCCTCTGGATACAGATAAAAAAATAGATTTTCAAGATCTACGAGCTATTTTTCAGGAGCAAATCGAAGCTCTTCTAGAGGGAGGTGTTGATCTCTTGGTTTTAGAGACCTTTGCTGACCTCGATGAGCTTTTATTGGCCATTCAGGTGGCCCGACAAGTAGCTCCTGATATATTTATCCTGGCGGAAACCTCTTTCCCCAATAATGGATTAACGCTCTTTGGTAAAAATCCCTATGAAGTGGGCTTTGCTTTAGAAAAAAGTGAAGCTGATGCTTTGGGGTCAAATTGCGGTACCGGGCCTCAAAGTGTGCTGGAAACCATTAAAAAAATGGCTCGGGTCACTCGGAAGCCCCTCTCAGCTATGCCTAATGCCGGTTTGGCTCAATTTGTGAATGGGAAATTCTATTATCCCTTTAACCCTGAATATTTTGTTCGCTATGGCCAGAAATTGCTTCAGGCCGGAGTTAAAATTTTGGGTGGTTGTTGTGGAACAACTCCTGAACATATCCGGCGAATGGCGGCGGAGTTGAAAGGATTGAAACCCCGCTCCCGGAGCTTGTCCCTTATCGGACCTGTGACGACCACTGCTCCCAAGGTTTATAAGGAGAGAATCGAGACTCAATATAAAACCCAGGTGGAAAAAGGCTGGGCAGTTTCGGTGGAACTTGACCCACCCAAAGACCCCAACATTGATAAATTTTTGAAGAAAATAGAAAGAATAGCTCCCTATATTCAAGCTTATAATATTTCTGACTGTCCTATGGCCAGAGCCCGCATGTCCTCCATAGCTACCGGGAATATTATTCAGCAACAGCTCCAAAAGGAAGTTGTTATCCATTATACCTGTCGAGATCGAAATATCCTGGGTATTCAATCAGACCTCCTTGGGGCAGCTGCTTTAGGATTGAATAATATTTTAACCTTAGGTGGCGACCCTCCCGCGGTGGGGGATTACCCTTTTGCTACAGGAGTTTATGACTTAACCACCGAAGGTCTGGTCCAACTATGTTCGGCCCTTAATCACGGCCGGGACTTGCTGGGGAATCCCTTAGGTCGTCCGACTCACTTTTATATTGGTGTGGGTTACAATATTAATGATCAATCTCTTCCAGCGTTTAACTCTCTAGTCAAGAAAATAAATCAGGGAGCTCATTTTGTGGTGACGCAACCTGTTTTTAATTTGGCCAGCTGCTGGCCACGCCTGGAAGAGCTTAAAAAAAAGAATATTCCGGTAATTGTCGGAGCCTTACCTTTGACTTCGTTTAAACAAGCAGAATATTTCCATTACGAGGTTCCTGGGATTATTATTCCTGAAAAATTTCTGGCCCGTTTAGAAAAACTTAAAGCTAAGGAGGCGGAAAAGGAGGGAGTCAAAATAACAATAGAATTAATTAATGAGCTCAAACCAGCCATTAATGGAATTTTGCTGATGATTTCTTTTAATAAACTCTATCTTCTTGAAGAAATAATGGCTAAAATATAGACACAAGCGCATACCCCAAAAGTAAAGGAGGTTCAATGAAAAAAATTGCCTGGTTAGTCTGTTTTATTTTTTTAATTGGGGGCTTACTTCAGGCCGACTATTTGATTAAACAGAAAACCCATACTGATGCTATCACTATGATGGGCCAGACTCAGCCAGCCCGAGATGATCAGGTGGAAATCTGGATTAGCCAAGATTTGAATAAAATGGCCACTCATTCTACCAAACAATCAGTAATTATTGATCTGACAAAGAAGGTCATGTATCTGGTTAACCACACCAATAAGTCCTATGTTCCGATGAAGTTGCCAGTGGACATCACTAAATATCTTCCTGACGAAATGGCCCAAATGATTGGTCAAATGGTCAACTCAGTTACAGTTGAGGTTACGCCCACAGGAAAAAAGAAAAAAATTGGCCAGTGGGATTGTGATGAATATGATGTAGTCATGAATATGATGATGATGAAAATAAACATGAAAGTTTGGGCGACAAAAGATGTTCCTTATTCTTGGGAAAAGGTTACCCAGGACATGATGTCCCAAGTAATGGCGGCCCAACTCCGTTTGAATGAAAAAGCTTTGCAGGAATTCCAAAAAATCAAAGGTCAGTGGATTGCTTCTGAAACTACCATGAATATGATGGGCAATGATATCCGCTCGACTACGGAGGTAGTGGAAATAACCCAGAAAGACGCTCCACCCGGAACTTATTCAGTCCCCCGTGGCTATACTAAAAAGGAAAAGTTGAGTCAAGAGGACCTCCAGAAACGTTAAATTAGTCCTGGGAAGGGCTGCTAGCCATTTCTTTGGCCTAGTTATTTTTTAATTGCTTCCTCGAAAAAAGGCAAAAGAAGTTGTTGCAGCTCGTCTTGTCCTTCTAAAGGGGAGAGATCTTTATAACGCTTTTGAAAGAGATTAATGTCAGCTTGAGCGAACAGATCGCCAGCCTCTTCTCCTCCTGAGGCAGAATGAAGTCCGATAGTTAATTTAATGGGCAAAATTTTATTCTGATTGCTAGCTTCCGCCAGAGCCTGCTCCAAACGTTGTTGCACTAAGCGGGCTCCTTCTTCATTGGTGTGAGGTAAGAGAATAGCAAATTCGTCGCCTCCCAAGCGAAAGACACTGTCGACTTTCCTTATTTGTTGACGGAGCAAGTGAGCCAGTTTTTTTAAGAGATTATCTCCGGCTTGATGACCATAATCTTCATTGATTTTTTTGAATTCTTTAATGTCGAGCAGGATTAAAGCTAAAGGTAAGTTATAACGTTGGCTTCTGGCTATTTCTTGGCTTAAGACCTCTTCAAAATAGGACCGGTTGTAGACCTGAGTCAAAGGGTCGAGATTAGCCTGCTGCTGAAGCTTATTCTGGAGATAAATTCTTTCCACCATTAGTCCTGTTAAATCGGCCATGGCCTCCAGTAAGTTAAGTTGAGCCGAGGTAAAAGGCTCTTGGGCTCCAGTCTTAAGCAATTCAATAACGCCGATGGTTTTAGTTGGTATTCGTAAAGGAACACCAAGAACTGACTTCAAGGGAGTGGCCAATCGCTGGCTGAGTTGGGGAGACACTCGGGGATCGAGTTCTGCCTCGCTCAGGAATAATGGGCTCTCATGATTAAAGACCCATCCCACTACTCCTTCTTCTGGGCTGAGGCGGAGATTGGTTATTAAAGGAGCTGCTTCACCAATAACCAGGCGGTAAATGAACCCTCCTTCTTCTTTATCGGGAAGAACCAGTGAGGTTAAAGTAGGGGAGAAAAACTCCATAGTTTTGCCTAGAAAAAAATGGAGAGCTTTATCTAAAGATTTAACCTGAACCAATTCACAGGTGAATTTAATTAATTTATCGATCTCTTCAGACGAGGCCACTTGAGAAGGGGAGGGGTGAGTTTGGGTCATGGCTCACCCCTTCTTCTCTTTCTTTTCAGCCGAAGAAGATTGAAGTTGCCAATCTTCTTTTTTCTGAGGAAGTTCATCAAGAAAATCGCTTTTTACCACTAATAGATAGTTTAACCGAGTATTTTGAAGGTAGACTTTCTCGGGAGAAGATTCTCGTTGTCCTATTTTAAGAGTAATCTCTTTGGTTTTATTCTCGCCAGCCTCCACAACCAATTTGATTTCAGCCAGAGGGTTAGTCAGACCGTAATTTTTGAGTTGGAAAGGCGGGTCAATGAAGGATTCCGCCTCTAGGCTGTCTAATTGCCGGATAAAGTTTTCCACTTTTTCATTGTTGGCTTTTTGGCCCTCTGGTTGAAACAGCCAATCGTTATCTTCATTTTTTTTCAGAGAAAGCTCCAGTCCCTCTTTTTTCAGATGTAATTCTTTTACTTCCCAGGTATAAAAAACAGCCACCTCTTTTTCCCTGAGTTCATCTATTTTTTTCTCCAGGTCGGTCACTAGAGTAGCTTCGGCGCTGATTATCTTCGGCGACAAAGTAGAAGTGGCGTATAAGGTATCGTTCTTTTTGGTAAGATAAATGGTGAATTCCTGCTCTTTTTGAGGTAGTTTGAGGGTGATTTTATATTGGGGATTTTGTAAACCATATTTTTTCAAATCTGCTTCTTTTTTGTCTTCACAGAGAAATTCTTTCGCTTTAAGGCTGGAGAGAGAGTAGAGAATATTGCTTATTTTGCTTGAATGAGCCAAAGCTTGGATAGGTGAGGTGAGCCACCATTCGTCTTCTTTTTTTTCAGCTTGCCACTTTATTTGGGGCCCTTCGACCTTAATTTCTTTGACTTCATCAGTGGCAAAGGAAAAGATGTCTTTTTTGCGGAAATCAAGCAGTTTTTTTTCTAAGGTGGATTTCAAATAGCTGGGTAAGAGAACCACTCTCTCTTCATCGCTACGTTTGGCAAAGAGAGTTTTATCTAAAGGATTTTCTTCCCCAATTTCAATTTTAACTTGGCTGTTATCTTTAAATTTGAGGGTGATTTCCTGGGAGGGTAGACCATATTTCTTGAGATCGGTGGGAGTTTCCTCGACCACTCTCTCCACCCGCAGGCTGGCGAAATCGTCGGCTAAACGATTGACTTCGTACCGATCAGCGGCAGCGGTAATAGGTTCCTTGATCAACCAGTCTTCTTCTCCTTCGCGGACAAAGTGAATTTTCTCCTCCCCTCTCTTTAGAATAATTTCTCTCACCTCATCGCCGGAACGGTCGACGAGTTTATCTTCTTTTTTTTCTTTCTTGAAAATTGACTCTGAGAGGAGGAAGAAACCCAAAAGGACAACAAAAGCGATGAATAGATAAAGGGTAGTTCTGAATTTCATAATGTCCTCCTCCTCAACCAGATTGAAAGTCCGATAGTCAAGACCAGGAGAGGCAGAATAATAATGGAGACGAAGAAGAGAAGTCGACCCTGAGTGGGAGTCATATTAATTGTCCTGGGATTTTGGGTTTTAGGCTGAATGGAGATTAAATCTTCTTCTTCAGTCAGCCAATTAACTGTGTTGAGGAAGAAGTTGCCGTTGCCAGAAAGATTATAATAGCGATTAGTGACAAAATCGGAATCGCCGAAAACAGCCAGGCGTCCTTCGGGTTGTTTAGTTTCTTCTTGGGTCTTTTCTGTTGAAGCTTTTTCCTCTGGTGATGATTTTTCTTGGTTCTTATTTTCCTTCTTATTTTCTTCTTGATTCGGCTGATTGGCAGTTTCTTTATTTGACTGGTTTTCTTTAGGGGGAGAAATGGTGGCCACGACAGCCAAATTAATTGGACCTCGGACGTCCTGGCCTTGGTTGAAAGTCACTTCCCGTTGATTGAGTTGTCTTTCCGACCAAGAGTTGGGACTGGTTTTGGCTAAAGCTTCCACCACCACCCCTTCAGGTTTTTCCTCAGCCACATTGACCGAGCGGGCGTAAGGGAAGAAAGTGGCGTAGCGGAAATTGCGGGTTATGGGATGATATTCATATTCACTGACCACAGGCATGAAATAGTCACCTCCAAGCAGACGAGAGACAGTATCCACGACTAAATCGTCTTCAAGTTGAATGCCAAATTCCTGGAGGAAGGGCTTGAGCCCAGGAGCACTTTGAGGGTCAATCATAAAAAAGACCCGTCCGCCGCGTTTTAGATAATTACGGATAGTTTCCAGTTCGTTGGGCAAAAGGTCTTTCCGGGGTCCAGGAATGACCAGAAGGGATAAATCTTTAGGAAAATTATCTGCCAAGGCCAGGGTGAGTTTCTTAACTTCATAGCCTAATTTTTCTAATTCGCTTTTTAACTGAGAGTAACCGCCGGCTTCACTGTCTTCAATACTGGCTTCACCATGACCTTCCAAGAAGTAAATAACTTTTTTCCTTTCTCGCGTGACCTTGATGATGGCATTGGTGATGTCTTCTTCCGAGGTAGTGGTAATGCGGCTTTCTTTATCTCCGCATTCAAAAATGGACGTGCCGTCTTCGCTGACTTCATAGCGTTTGACTAAGCCGGGATTTTTGTCCGGGTCAATAAATTCGTATTTGATTTTTCCTGAATGGTAAGCATAGATATGGAGAAGATCTTCCATTTTGGAGCGGTTGAAATTCCCTTCGCGGAAGAAACAGCGAATCATGACTTCCTTATTTAGGTTTTTCAAGACTTGGACACTTTTATCAGAGAGAGAATGGAGTTTAGCTTCGGTGAAGTCAAAACGGTAGTGATGGCGGGCTAGAAAAATATTAATAATCACCACTATACCCAGAACAAGGGCGATCATTAGGAAGAGATTGCTAGAATAAATAAAAGATTTCCGCCGGAAACTCTGTTTTAATTCCGAGAGATTAAGAGCAAAATAAACGATTAAAGCTACCAAGCCCACTCCGATGAGACTCAGACCTAGATATTTTTTATAGGTCCAGATCCGGAGGGCAATTAAGCCAGCAATGACCAGGATGAGCCCCACAGTATTGGTGTATTTACGTAGAATTTCCATGGTTTACCTCCATCTCCGAGATTGGATGACGGCGTGCGTGAGGAAAAGCCCCAGAAAAATAACACTTAAGTAGTAAACCAGGTCGGAAGTATCCAGAATTCCCCTGGTCATATCATCGAAGTGTTGAAAAAAGGAGAGATAATTAAGCACGTCTCTCCAAAAACCTGTGGCTGAGTAGGCTGCCCAATTAAGCACCCAGAAAAGTAAAAGAGCTCCGAAAGTCAGCATGGCGGCCACTATCTGGTTTTCCGTAACCGAAGAGAAAAAGAGACCGATGGCCATAAATGAGGCTCCCACGAGAAAGAGACCTAGGTAACCATTTAACAGAGGAGCCAGTTCGGGATTACCGTAGATGAAGGTAAAAAGCACTGGAATCCAAGTTAAAACGAGCATAGTTAGAAGAACCACCAGGGCGGCCGAGTATTTCCCCAAGATGATCTGATTGATAGATAGAGGTGAAGTGAAGAGAAGTTCATCTGTTTTTATCTTTTTTTCTTCAGCCAGGAGCCTCATGGAAAGAAGAGGAATAACTAGGAGCAGAATAATGCTAATATTGTGAAAGAGCGGTGAGAAAACCATCTGGTTGATGTTTAATTGCTGAAAATAATAAGGATTCTGGGCCATCTGAAGAGATTGAGAATTGAACCACCAGATGAGACTGTAGAAAAAGAAGCCGACCAAGACTAGAAAGACAGTAATAACCACATAGGCAATAGGCGAAGTAAAGTAAGTCTGAATTTCCTTTTTGCAAATTGCCCATATATTTCTCATTTTCGGATGCCTCCTCCCGAGATGACTTTGAGATATAAGTCTTCAATATTCATGGCGAGAGGTCTCATTTCTTCCAGCCCCAGATTCTTCTCCACCACTAAGCGGGTGATTTCATCCCGCAAGTCATGACCTTTGGGCCATTCAATTCGGAGACCTCCGTTTTCCACAGCCACCGAAGAAACATGGGGTAAGTTCTGGAACAAAGTTGCCACTTCCGTGCCTGCTTGGCGGAGCTTCAGCCAGACTCCATCTTTATCCAACAGAGAGGCAGTTAGCTCATCCAAAGAACCACTAGCCATTAGCTGACCTTCATTAATAATTACTACTCCATCGCAAGTTTGGGTGACTTCAGCCAAAATGTGAGTGGAGAGAATGATGGTTCTTTCTCCTTTGAAGGAGCGGATAAGCTGACGAATTTCGATTATCTGAGCCGGGTCTAAACCAATGGTCGGTTCGTCGAGAATGAGGACCTCAGGGTCATGAATGAGAGCTTGAGCCAGGCCGACCCGTTGGCGATATCCACGAGAGATATTTTTGATTAAGCGCGTCCGAACAGGACTCAGGCCCACGCGGTCGATAACTCGGTCAACGGCCTTTTTTATTTCTGGAGAGGGTATCTTTTTAATTTCGGCCACAAATTTGAGATATCCTTGGACGGTCATCTCTGGATAGAGAGGAACAACTTCAGGTAAGTAGCCAATGATACGTTTGACTTTGTCGGTTTCATCGAAAACATCAAAACCACCCACCCGGGCCCGGCCATCCGTGGCGGGCAAGTACCCGGTCAGAATCCTCATGGTAGTTGTTTTACCAGCTGCATTTGGTCCGAGAAACCCCCAGATTTTACCTTTTTCCACTTTAAAGGTGAGATCCCTGATAGCCACTAAATCACCATATTTTTTAGTCAGATGCTCAACTTCAATCATGCCTCCATCTCCTTCCTTTTTGATTTGATATCAGAAGTGGTTTGGATATTTATTATACAAAAAATTTAATTTATTTGCTTATCATTAATATAAATATAAACATTTCTAAAATCGTTGCGATTGTCAAGTTGATTAAAACTCTGGTAAGTATCCTTATTTTCGTGAGAGAGGGGCTCGGATCTTCACCTCCCATTTATCTTCGGGCCACATCTCGCGGTCCCTAGTTTTATGGGTTTATTAAATCATAAATTATAATCTTATTTTATTAGTTGAACTTTAATTTTGTCTGACCAGGGAGCAGGAGAGAGAAGGCGGGTCTGCACTTGCTATTTTTGACCTAAATTTGGTGATAGCTGACAGAGGAAATTTTGGCTTTGTTTAAAATTTGATATTCTTACTTTATCTTTCTCTTTCTTGTTGATTATTTTATAGTTAAGATGAAGCTCCATTGGGAAAAAGTGTTTTTTAATTTCCTTGTTAAGGAAAG
>QMPV01000069.1 GCA_003648765.1 Candidatus Aminicenantota bacterium | reverse complement strand
TTTATAGGTGGCGGTGGAATAGGCATGAATGTGGCCGCAGAAAACGTGGTCGACTTGATATTTGCTCATTAATTCTGTAAAAGGACGGGACATGCGGTGGGGCATGGAGTGGTAAGCCCATTTCTTGATTTCAGCCGGCGGGCGATGAATGAAAACGAATTTTTTCTTGTGGCCGGCGGCGCGCAGCCAATTTTCCGCCGCCGCTAGTTGTTCGCTCCAGGCAGGGGTGGCCGGGCAAGGGTTGTTATCCAGGATAATGAAGCGGGCGTGGGCGTAGTCGAAGTAGAAGTAGTGAGAATTAGGGCCGAAAACGTAATGGTAAGCCTGGCTGCCGCGTCGACAATCGTGGTTGCCGATAACTGGAATAAAAGGAAAGCGGGCGAATTTATCCAGGGTGGCCAGAAGATAATTATTCATTTCCCGGGCATAGCCGTTATAAGTTAAATCGCCGGTATTGACGGCCAGAGCCGGTTGCCAGCGATTGATACTTTGAAGAATATATTGGAAGACTTTAAGATTGCTCCGGGAATCACCGAAGACGACAAAACGAAAGGCGGAGGGAGCAGAAGGAGAAGATTGGCTGGCCTGTGTCTTTAAAGCCTTTAAAACTCGGTTTAAGTTATATTTGTCTTTATAGGGAACCAGGTTTTTTTCAATTTCGGCCAGTGTGTCTTTTTTGTAAGGCAGGGCTGGTTTGAGCATGGCCGAGCGGGAGCCACCGGAAAAAACAAAGCCATTTTCGCCAAAAGAGAGAACTATTTCCCCCTGGGGAGAGGCGAAAGACACTAAGTAGCGCCAGCCATAACTCCCGGCCGCCTGCCAAGCGGCTTGAGGTTGGCCGAAGAGATTGAGTCGGTGGATTTTTTGCTTAACCGGCTGAGGAAGATGAGAGAGAGAAATTGGTTGGAGATGTCCTTTATAAAAAACTGTTCCAGGGGTTTCTCTTTTTTCATTTATGGAAGAAATAATTCTAATTAGTTCTCCGTCAGGTTGATAGTCAAACCCGAGGTAATCATCTTCATTAATAAAAACTTTAAATGACCAGTATTCTTTCTTTTTCTGGGTTCGTTTCCGAAAGATTATTTTTTGAGGATGGGGCAGGAGCCTTTGAACTTGAGTCGCGATGACCGGAGGAAGTTCAGCCAGGGTGATTTCTTTTTCCCGGGCATAAAAGGCCGGGTCAACGTAGTCATTCCCGGCTGGAGAGAAAACTTCTCTGTATTCTGGGGGCTGGCCGAAGGACGTTTCTTGGGGACGTGGAAGTGGTATTTCGCTTGAAGGAACTTTTTTGGGAGCCAGACAGGAGGTGAAACTCAGTATTATTAAAGAGAAAACAAGGAACAACCAGAATGTTTTTTTGGGCTTAGTATGGCTAAAGATTTTCATAATTAATTCCTTTCTTTGGTTGATTGGGGGTTTGGGTTTAATAACCTTCCCACCTAGTCAACTTAATAAGTAAGATTATTATATTAAGATTTTTTGACTTTGCCTAGCCCAGGAAGCAAGGTGAAGTCTTTCTTTTAACCTAACAATCTGAAAGAGATTTATTTCTAGCAGAGTGGTTCTCGTCTTCTCAAGATATTGGTTGGCTGTATTTCCAGCTCTAGAAAATTTTAAATCAATTAATAAAAGTTTTATAATAGCAATTTAATTTTGAGCAAGTAAGATGATAAGAGGGTTTAGGTTGAGATAATAACAGGTTTCCTATGGATGCTAAAGATATAAATCCCTTGCCAGAAATTCAGCGTCTTACCCCTGGAGTTCAAACTCTGTTGGGCAAGCCCCGCCAGGCGATTATTAAGTTATCTTGGCCGATGATTGTGGCCATGTCAGTCCAGACTCTCTATAATTTTGTGGATGCTTTCTGGGTTTCGGGGCTAGGACCGGATGCACTTTCGGCGGTAGGCTTCTTTTTCCCCTTTTTCTTTATGTTGATGGCTCTGGCCACTGGACTTGGAGTTGGCGGTAGTGCTGCGGTTTCTCGAAGAATAGGGGCCCGGGATAAGGCGGGTGCTGAGAGTGTCGCCAGCCACACTATCGTCATGATGTTTATTTTATCAGCTCTCATCATGGTTCCGTTTTTCTGGCTGATCCCTCATATTTTTAAGTTTATGGGCGCAGGGCCGATTGCCCCCACGGCTACTGAGTATGCTCGGATCTTGTTTTCTTTCACCCTGGTTATCTTTTTCGCCAATATCGCCAGCGCTCTTTTGAGAGGAGAAGGCGATGTAAAGCGGGCTATGTATGCGATGATGCTCGGAGCCGGGCTTAATATCGTCCTCGATCCTATCTTCATTTTTGCCCTTAAATTGGGAGTGGCTGGAGCAGCCTGGGCGACCGCTTTATCTCTTTCGGTTTCTGCCGGGTTTCTTTTTAACTGGTTGATTCTCAAAAAGGATACTTATGTTCAGATAAGATTACGAACTTTTCGGTTTCAAAAAAAGATAATTTATGACATTCTTCGGGTGGGTCTGCCCACCTCGATTCAGCAATTATCTATGGCCTTTTCTGTTTTTCTTTTTAATCTGATTGTGGTTAAAGTAGGTGGTACCGATGGCGTCGCCGTCCTGACCACGGGCTGGCGGGTGACAATGTTTGCCATTTTACCCTTACTCGGCATGGCCATGGGAGTAACGGCTGTCACTGGGGCGGCTTACGGCGGTCAAGACTACCGCAAGCTTAATGAAGCTCATCTTTATGCCGTTAAGATCGGGATTTTAGTGGAAGTGATTATGGCGGCCTTAACCTTTTTTCTGGCTCCTTATATAGCTACTCTTTTTACCTTGACCTCTGAAGGATTGAGAATTCGGTCTGATTTGGTGGTCTTTTTGCAGACCATGTGCCTTTATTATCCCACTACTTCCCTAGGCATAATGTCTTCGGCTATGTTTCAGGGCACAGGCAAAGGTCTTTATGCATTAACTGCGACCATTATTCGGACAATTGTTTTATCAGCACCGATAGCCTATTTTTTGGCTGTCCTCGTGATGAAAAATCTGGTAGGAGTTTGGTGGGGAATTGTTATTGGCAATATCTTCGGATCTTTGATCGCCTTTTTATGGGGCCGATACTTTGTCCATTCTCTTTTCCGCCAAGCAGGAGTTGGAGATAAAGCTTAAGAGAAAAAAAGGTTAGATTTGTTGGACCAGGATTTTTTTTAATTGACGATTAATTCGCGGCAGCTTCAGTCAGGGACGATCAACTTAATCTTCCGCAAAGATTTAACGCCCAGCCCTAATTCAATCTCTCGTTAGATTTGTTCTTAATCAAAGATTTTATCTTCAATACTTTTTGTTGGATCCGAAGAGTTTTGACATGGTCACCCGAGGCCTTCTATGGTGAGATGGTCAGGCCTTTAAGCTAGGCTATCCCCCTCGCAGCCGTCATCCTTTCACCCAGGGTAGAACCTCTCTCGACAACAACCTCAACTCACTCCACGATGATAATCTCCGGTTGATAAGCCTAATTGATTGCGGCGATCATCTTCCTCCTCAATGTCGATGAATGAAGCTGAGGGAGTCAATCCTGTATCGGAGAAAATTAATCTTGGCCATCTAAGGGGCCGACGACTTCCTCGACGGCCTTCAGAATTTCTCCGGATTGAACCAGTTTTTTCATAGTGTTGTGGTCACGGTGGAGGGGCCGGTCTTCATCAAGAAAAGCCACGTGTTGGCGGATAACTTGATGAGCCGTAGTCACTCCCTGACCATGGGTGAAATCGCGGAAGTCAAGTGCTTGAGCGGCGCCCATAAACTCGATGCCTAGCACACCGTAAGCATTATCCAAAATCTGCTGGTTTTTAAGAGCGGTGTTCATGCCCATGGAGACGAAATCTTCTTGGTCTGCTGCCGCCGGAATGGACTGGATGGAGGCCGGCATAGAGAGGATCCGTTGTTCAACGATCAACATGTCGGCGGTGTATTGGCTAAGCATCATCCCGGAGAACATGCCGGCGCCTTTGATCAAAAAGGGAGGCAGACCGGCGCTTAGGGCCGGATTGGTCAGGCGGTTCAAACGGCGTTCGGAAAGCACGCAGACCATGGTTACGGCTGCTCCCACCATGTCCATAGGTAGGGAGACCGGAGTGCCCTGAAAATTGGCCCCAGTCAGGGTAAGTTTATATTCGGGGAAGAAAATAGGGTTGTCAGCTACAGCGTTAAGTTCTATCTCCACTTGTTTCCAGGCCCAGCTGAGAGCATCCAGGGCAGCGCCGATAACTTGGGGAGAGGAACGCATGGAGTAAGCATCCTGGACCCGGACTTTAAATTTGCCGGTGAGCAAATCACTGCCGGCCAGACACTTTTGGAGATTTCGGGCACAGCGGACAGCTCCTGGGAAACCCCGGGCTTCATGGAGGCGGACATCATAAGGTTTCATATTGGCCAGGAGAGCTTCCAGAGACATGGCGCAGGCAATTTGGGCCTGCCGCAACCAGCGTTCGATATCATAGAGCTGGAGGGCGCTCATTCCGGTGATAAGATTGGAGCCGTTAATAGCCGCCAGGCCGTCTCGGGCTTTAAGACCGGGGATAGGAATTCCGGCCCGTTCCATGGCCACCTTTCCCGGGAGTCTTTCTCCCTGATAAAAGGCTTCGCCTTCACCTAGGAGAAGCAGGGCTATTTGAGACATTGGGGCCAGATCACCGCAGGCGCCGACCGACCCTTTGCGGCAGACAACCGGGGTTACTCCTTTATTAAGCATTTCGACCAGAGTCAGCGTGATTTCAGGACGACAACCGGATTTGCCTCGGGCGTGGACATTGATACGGCTGACCATAGCCGCCCGGATCTGCTCGATAGGTACCGGCTCACCGATACCCGCGGCATGATTATAGATAAGATAGCGTTGGAATTGTTCTATTTGTTCGTCAGAGAGAACAACTTCTGAAAATTCGCCGATGCCGGTATTCACCCCATACATAATTTCCCGTGCTTTGATTTTTTCCTCCAGCATGGCCCGGCATTGCTTAATTCGTTCCAGAGCCTCGGGGGCTAACTCAACCTTTTCGTGGAAACGGGCGATGCGGACCAGCTTGTCAATGGTTAAATTAGAACCATCAAGAATAATAGCCATTTTTTACCTCTGAATATAAATTTAATTACCTTTAATTCTGTCATTTTTGAATCAAGATGACAATCATTAAATTGTCGGCTCTCCCGCAACTGCTCCACCGCCCAATTTTTGCTCTCCCCTGTAAGGATACTCGAGAAGACAATAAGTATACTTAGTGAAGATTATGTTTACAGCCTTCTTTGATTTTAAAGAGCAGATTCTGAAGTCATCAAGTCCCTGTTCTGGCTGTGAGTCTAATAGAAGAACTCCGATTATTTTACTTAAGAAACCCGCTAGACTGGGTTAAAATAAACATAATGACTGGGAAATCTAAATGGAGGTGGAGATATGGCTGGCTTCAGATGGAGTAAATTTAAACTTATATTTTTCTTTTTTCTTGGTCTGAACTTGCTTTTGTGTCAGATGGAATTCGGATTTAGTAAGGAACAGGCGGCTCTGGAAAATCCACTTTACCGGTCCTGGTTGACCCACCGCAGCTTAAAACAGACGACGCCTTTTCGTCTGGAGTGGATTCTTCTGGGCCCAGTTATGAATTCGGCCCGGGTGGAAGCTGTCCAGGCCCATCCTGACCGGCCAGGCACCATCTATGTGGCTTTCGGCTCAGGCAATCTGTGGAAAAGCACTGATAACGGTTTGAGCTGGCAACCTATTTTTGAGGAGCAACCCGTGCTGGGTATTGGTGATATTGCCCTGGCTCCTTCCAACCCTGATGTAATCTGGCTGGGGACTGGGGAAAGTCTGAAAAAAGCCAGAAATTTCACCATGCCGGGGATGGGGGTTTTCCGCTCGGTGGATGGGGGCCGGCACTGGCAGTATCTGGGCTTACCCGATGCTTATCATATCGGGGAGATTGCCGTCCACCCCCGCAATCCCGATATTGCTTTTGTGGCTGTGCTGGGTCATTTCTGGACGCCCAACCCCAATCGCGGTCTTTACCGCACCATTGATGGCGGCCGCACCTGGGAGCATGTTCTTTATGTTAATGACCATACCGGCGCCAATGACGTGGTTATCGCTCCTTCCAACCCGGATATAATCTATGCCTCCTTGTGGGAAAATTATCCCGATATCGCCGGGCCGCAAAGCGGGGTTTACAAGAGTTCAGATGGAGGAAAAACCTGGGTCCGTCTTCACGGCGGACTGCCGGAAGGCCCCCATACGGGGCGCATCGGTTTAGCCGTTTCCTGGAGCAATCCCGACAAAGTTTATGCCTTGGTGGATAATCTCAATCGACCTAAAAGACTGGCGGCTGAAGTTTACCGCAGTGATGACGGGGGTCTGACCTGGCGGCGCACTCACCAGGAAGACCTTTATATTTTCCCCGGGATTGGTTGGTATTTTGCTGACATCTACGTTAACCCTCAAAACGATGATGAAATTTTCGCCTTGGGTGTGCGGCTAGCTCACAGCCGGGATGGGGGACGGACTTTTTCTTTAATCGGCGGCCGGGTTTTTCACCTCTTCCCCAATCCAGCCGAGTGTCTTCATCTCGACCACTGCGAACTTTGGATTGATTGGCGAAACCCCCGTCATCTTCTTCTGGGGAATGACGGTGGATTGTATGTCAGCTGGAACAAAGGGGAGTCCTGGCTTCATCTAAACAACATTCCGGCGGGAGAATTTTATGATATCTCCGTGGATAATCAACAGCCCTATTTTGTTTATGGAGGGACGCAGGATGATGCGGCTGTTTTTGGCCCGGCCCGGGAGTGGCAGCCTTGCTTCCCGGACGGGTGGCAATATATCTGGCTTGATGCCTGGGCGGGCGGCGATGGCTGTTTCACCGTCGTCGATCCCGAAGACCCCAACACCGTCTATTTTTCCAGTCAGCATGGGGGAGTGCGACGCAAGGATCAACAAAGCGGTCGCTCCGTTTCTATCCGTCCGCGTTGGCCAGCCGACCAGAAAGGAGAATTACGTTTTGTCTTTGTGGCTCCTTATTTTATTTCTCCCCATAACCATTTGACTCTTTATCTGGGTGGTAATTATGTCTTTCAGAGCCTTAATCGAGGAGATAAGTGGCGGGTGATCAGCCCGGATTTGTCCCAATCCCATTTTCCGGAGAGAGTTTCCACCGCCGTCAGCGCTCTGGCTGAGTCGCCTTTGAAGCCGGGCCTGATTTATGCCGGCACAGATCGAGGGGCTTTATGGGTCACCAAGAATGGGGGTGACACCTGGGAAGAGTGCTCAACCGCCTGGCCTCCCCGTTATTTGCGGAGTATCTGTGCTTCTCGGTTTAAAGAGTCCCGGGTGTATGTCGTGGCTACAGGGATTAATGATGATGATTTTCAAGCATATCTTTTTGTCTCTGAAGATTATGGCCGGACCTGGCGTTCACTGCGCAGTAATCTACCTCATCAAGTGGCGTATGTTATTCTGGAAGACCCCACCAACGAAAATATTCTTTATGCCGGAATGTATCGCGGGGTTTATCTTTCCCTTGATCGCGGCCGGAGTTGGTCCTATCTGGGGAAAGCAATGCCGGATGCCTGTATCTCTGATTTGGTGATTCAGGAGAGGGAGATGGACCTGGTGGCGGCCACCCACGGTCGGGGCATTTATAAGCTTAACCTCCGTCCGCTCCAACTGGCTGTGCGCGAAACGGCGGAAAAGTCGGTCCTGCAAGAGAAAAAGATATTTCCACCTCCGCCGGGAAGATTACCCAGGTTCGGTGATACCCATCGGGAACCCATTTATAAGACTCTGGAAAAAGTGCCTTTCACTTTTCTCTGGGATAGGGAGGAGAAGGTGACCCTGGAAATCAGGAATGGCAAGGGGCAGCTTGTCTGGTCCCGGGAGTATCAAGCAGCCCCCGGGTTTAATCAATTCCGCTGGGACCTGGTGGTTAAACGCGTTGCCAGTAAATTGCCCTATTTTATTCACTATGATCACTTTATTCTTCCGGGAAGATACAAAATTATCCTCAAGGGCGGTGAGACCCAGCTGGAAACCGACTGGGAAGTAATGGCTGCCAATAACTTCCCCCGTTATCCTAAAAATTAGTAAGAATGAGGAGATCCTGGCTGGGCTTGTGAAGATCAGTGGTGGTTAAAGGGAAGCTGTAGGGGTAACTTGGAGAGGAAAGTATCAAATATTAGGTAAATTTTAGCAACTTAAATTTTGGTTTATCCTTTTTCTGGAGAATTTCTTTTTTTGAAGAATTCCTTTCCCTCTTGGAACTTGCCCTCTTTTAGAAATATTAACTTTTTCCAGCAGGTGTTACTTTGGCCGGAGAGCCAGAATACAACCACCATTTTTTGCTTTGAACTTTAAGATAGATTGGTTTTGGCCATAGAGTTTCCGGGGAACGATTAGTCAGAATTTTAGGCTCGGAGATTAGTTCTGGCTTGGGCCGAAGAGAGAGCTTTTTCCAGAGAGAGGAAAATGCTTCGTTTGGCCTGAAGGCCGAGGGAGAGACCCCTGGCCACCATAAAAAGGAAAAGAGCCAGCCAGAGACCATGATTCCCCAGCGGGCCGATGGAAAGATAATAAGTCGGCAGGAAAACCAGGAGAGTGGCCACCAGCATCCAGTTGCGCATGGCTTTAGTGGCTGTGGCCCCGATATAGACTCCATCCCAGAGGTAAGCCACCGAGCCGGCCAGCGGCAGGAGAATCATCCACCAGAGAAAAGGCTGGGCGGTTTGAATAATGGCTGTTTGATTGGTGAAAAGATGAAGAAGAGGGCGGCCGAAAAGCCCGTAGAGGAGGGCAAAGAAGGCCCCCCAGCCCCAACCCCAGATGAACAGCCACACCACAGCCAGACGAAGAAGCCGGGGTTGACGGGCGCCGATGAAACGTCCGACCAGGCTTTCCGCGGCAAAAGCAAAACCGTCCACCGCGTAGGACATAAGAGAAATATATTGAAGGAGTATCTGATTGGCGGCCAGGATGAGGGAGCTGAGACTGGCTGAGGCGGCTGTGAAAAAGGCGAAAGTGAAAACCAAACAGATAGTCCGCAGAAAGATGTCGAAGTTAACCGAAAAGAATCTTTTTAAAGCCTGGAGGTGGAGAATGGACTGGAAATGGAGAGAACGGCCGTAGCGGCGATAACGACGCCAGAATAGCCAGCCGGCTAGAGCCACTCCCAGGTATTGGGCACAGACCGTTCCCAGAGCTACCCCATTGGCTTTCATTTCCAGGGCATAGACGAAGAAGATGTTAAAGAAAATGTTGATAATATTAACGAGTACCGTCAACCACATGGGATAGCGGGCGTTTTGCATGCCCAGAAACCAGCCCTGGATAACATAAAGGGCCAGCGTAGCCGGAGCCGCATAGATCCGGATGAGAAAGTAGCCTTGGGCCAGTTCTTCCACCCGAGCATCACCGTGGATAAGTCCGAAGCCGATAAAGACGATGATTTTTTGTAAAGCGATAAGTAAAACCCCCAGGCCCAAGGCGAGCAACAGGCCCCGACCCAGGATGGCTGAACACTCGCTTTTTTCCCGACGGCCGAAGGCTTGGGCGGTGAGGCCGGTGGTGCCCATCCGCAGGAAGCCGAATCCCCAATAGATGAAGTTAAAAATGATACTCCCTAAGGCGACAGCGCCGATATAAACTTCTGACTCCAGCCGGCCCATTAAGGCCGTGTCCACCATCCCTAGAAGAGGAATGGAGATATTACTAATGATATTGGGAATGGCCAGTCGTAGGATGGCTCGATTGAGCCAGGTGCGGGAGGCGTTCTCTTCAAGAGAAGGTGACTGCATCGACCTTGATACTCATTTCGGTGAATTACCAGCGTTTATAGCATATTAGTTGAGAGTTATCAATTGCCGCGGGTTAAGGAAAGGGGAGATTACTGGAAAAGTTGAGAAACTTAGATGGGAGAGGTTCTATCTTTTTACCAAAATGAGTCTAAATGTGTTCGCTCTTGAGCTATTTTGGACACAGGTCTACACCTTTCACAAATCTATCGAGGCTATCAGAAAACCCAGCGGGAAAAAGCCGATGGGCATCAAATCTTCACATTTAATTTTGATTAGAATGTATCAGTATAGTAAGAGTCTTCATTTATTTTTAAAACTTTTCTTTTCTCTTTGACTCAAAAGTAAGAGGTGAGAATCTGACCCAAATTATTTTGTCCAGGAGCGTCCTGAAGAAGAAGCAAGGTAAAAAATGGTCTCCCCCGCTTTTATTTGATACGATTAAACGGGTTATCGATTATAAATTTATGAGGGAGGAATAGAAGCGACGAATAAAAGGACTGAGCTGGTTGAGTTTTTGCCTAGTATTTTTTATGGTCTGGCCTCAACCTGGTTGGAGCAAAAAGCTTCCTCCGACTTCGGTATATCTAGAAAATTTGTCTTGGCTGGAGGCCGAGAAAGTGCTGAAGGAATACGAAGTGGTTATGGTGGCTCTGGGGGTTACGGGTAAGGGGCATTATAGTCCCACCGGAATTTGGGGAGATCCCACTCTGGCCACCCGGGAGAAAGGAAAAATTATAGTTGAGGCAACCATCGACCAGGCTGTCAAGGAAATAAAGGAGTTGATTTCTCTGGAGGTCAAGAAGTAAGGAGTATCTGTTGGGAGTAGACCTGGTAGATAGTATTTCTGCTCCAAATAAATCAAAGGTAAAGGAGAACGAGGAGTTCAGCTACCAGAGCCGGCTTGTCTTTACCTTCAATTTCCACTGAGTTTTCAATGGTTAAGAGGACTTTCCGTAAGCCTTTTTTTTCAATGGATTTTAATACGGCATGATTCCGGATACGGTCGCCGGGGCGGACGGGGTGGAGGAAACGGACGCGATTGAGTCCGTAATTGACCGCAAAGCGAAATTTAGCTTGGAATATTTCACATTGCGCCAAAAAATAGGATAGAAGAGAGAGAAGAAGGAAACCGTGGGCTACGGTTGATCTTAAAGGACTCCGCGCGGCTTTTTCTTGGTCGACATGAATCCATTGGCGGTCCTCGGTAGCTTCGGCGAAAGTGTTGATTCGTTCCTGAGTCATTTCTAGCCAAGCGGAAAGACCAATTTCCTGACCTTCAAGTTTTTTAAGGCTTTTAAAAGAGAGTTTCGACATCACCACCAACCTTGAAGGATTAAGGCGTAAGTCTAAATTTTGTTTCTTCTAAGAAAAGAGGTCAAGTTAATTTTTCAATTTTAGACTTTATTTCTCCTTCTTTGTTTTTGATATCCTCAAGAAGAATGGGCGAGCAAAAGTGGATGAGATTAACACCTTACAACAATAACTCTGTCTTCCATGAGGAGTAAAAGAATGAGGTTGAGAGGGCATTCTTGTTTAGATAGATCAATTTTGGAGCTGAATCTATTTGTTAGTGCTTGATGTCTATCAACCTGTGAGGGCAAACGAAATAATGTTTTTCACAAGGAAAGGAGTTTATTAACAGCCTTAAAGATTTTTAGAGTTTTTTAAGAGAGGGTCTTATAAAATCACCTGTAGTCAAGAAAAGTTCCCTTACGATTTTAAATAAATAGAATTTCTTACCCCATAAAAATGTGAGCGTTTGTCCCTTTATTTACCTTTGGATGCTTCTCTCTGGCCCTTGTGGGCAAGTTTTTGTAAATACCTAACCTGATCTATTCATAAATTGTGAAAATCAAGAAAAATTGACTCAAGAACAGCCAAAAATCTTGGCTGGCGAATGGACCCATCTTTTTTACGACTGTTCCCTCTTTCTTTATTTTCTAACATATTATATATCAATA
>QMPV01000068.1 GCA_003648765.1 Candidatus Aminicenantota bacterium | reverse complement strand
GCGTCCTCTTGTGGCCCCGCCCAGAAACAGTGATAACCACGGCGGGTTGGCCGGCTTTCAGCCGGGTATAAAGGAGATTAGTCAGCAAAAAATGGCCTAAATAATTGACCGCCAACATGGCCTCCAGCCCGGCCGTTGTCTCCACTCTCTTTAAATACTGGACACCGGCGCAATTAAATAAAGCATTCAGTCTGGGCCACCTTTTCTCAAATTCACGGACAAATCTCTCTATCGACGAGAAAGAAGCCAGATCTATCGGTAGCCACTCCACTTCGGCCCCTGAGTAAGCGGCTCTTCGGCGGGCCTCTTGGAAAGCCCGGTCCGCTTTCTCCCCCGGTCGACTGGCCATAATCACCCGGGCGCCTCTCTTCACCAGCTGGAGAACCGTGCCCAGACCAATTCCGGAACTAGCCCCGGTAACCAGACAGATTTTCCCTTTCATACCTCAAGACTTATTTCCAGGGACTGCTGGCACTTACCTTTTTTGCTCCCTTTATTTACTTCCCCAGACCAGCCGATAAACTTTTAAACTCTGATAGCCCTCTTCGTCTTCTTCGCGGCAATATATTTTGCCCTGTTTAACAGCCATCATCTCGCCTTTGAGAGGGAACCGCGTCAAATAACGTCCTTCAGGGTCAAAGACATCATGATAAAAATATCCCTCAGCATTCTTTTCCCAGGTTTGCACATAAAGTCGCCTCTCCTCATCCTGACGGAAGCGGCGATAGGCGGAGTGATACTTACCCAGAGCTAATTTGACGTCTGGAGGGCTCTCTTCTTTCCATCTCTTTATTTCTTCCTCAGTCACAGCCACCGGAGTATATTCCCGGGAAATCTTCTTGAGCAGCTTTCCTTCCGGGGAGTAGATCTGCAGAGTGTAATCCCCTGGATAACCAAAAACTATTTGGTCATTCACCCCGACCAGGGCAAAGGAAATAGCCATAAAAGGATTAAAACCTTTGGCCGCGTTAGGGGCCGGCGATTCAGTCAGTTTGAATAATAACTTAAATTCAGGATCGAATTTTAAATACTCATAAGCCGGATTTTCGGGATCCAGCCGGGGAGCCACGGCCAAGATATTCCCTTGAGAATCACACCAGGCCTGAAGAACCCAGTACTCTCCGGTCGACAGAGAGCGAATGTATTCCCCGGATAAGCGAAAGAAGGAAATTCTCCGAGAGGACTCCACCACCATCAAATTATCCCCATAGAGAGAAATCATCATCGGGGTATTTAACTCTCCCGGACCCTGACCGGGTCGCCCAATAGTTCGTAAATACTGGCCCTGAGCATCGTACACTTTAACTACATCTTCTTTGGAATCAAGAATATAAATCCGTCCTTCATCATCAACCACCACGCTTCTTATCTCTGAGAGCAGATATTCTTCGGGACCCGAAGGCTGGCCGATGGCCAGCTCTTCAACCAGCTGTAAATACCCTTCAGGATAGATTGGTTCCTCAGGATTGCGGACAACCGTCACCCCTCCTTCAGTAATTATTTCCCCCTGCCATTGAGAGCCTTTTTTCTTGGTACAGGCAGCCAAAAGGAGTAAAAAGAGTAAAAGAGGATAAACAAAAATCTTCTTCATTTTCACCTCCCCTTTCGGATTGTAAAATATAAAATATCAGAGGTCAAACTAAAATTCTCCAGCTTTGGACTCTCTTTCTAATTTAAATAGGAACCAATCTGAATTAACCAAAAGCTCCCGCAGCCAGACCCAAGGTTAATTCAAGACTCCACTCTGGTCCAGATTTAGTGGTAACCACTTCTAGGAAATTATTTTTTACCCAAAAATCCCCTAAAATATTTGGTGGTCAGAGATCAAATCTTTCTGAATTTCTAAGATGAAAAATAAGATTGTTTTCTCCAGAGATAAATTATCGCCCAGCCGGCGAAAACAAGACTGGGCCCCACAATTGATAATCGACTCATCCCCGTAATAGCCAGCACCAAAAGCGAGTCAAACAGCCACATCCCGAGAGCCACTGCTCCCCAGAGCAGGCCAGCCGGCTTCAAGCGCAGAATCCCCCAGCCGCCGAGATAGAGAAAAACCGAGAGCACTAAGTCCGGCAGGGCAAAGGCATCGTGAAAGCGGGGGTCTACGGGTAAAGTTATGGGCCAACCCCGGCCCAGAAGACGAGCCAGCCAAAAAATATCCGTGGCCACGGCCACAAAAAACATCACGACTGGAATAACCACACACCCTAGAGGATATTTCTCCACCTCCCTGCCGCTGGCTAATTTCAACTGGCTCCTTCTCCTCTCACTGAAAGTTTAATTAAAATTAAAAATTTAATTAATATACTCATTTTTTTCAAAAAGAACCGATCTTCCTTTCTCTCCAAAGTAATCTCTTAAAATTTTTATTTTTCCGCCATCAAATGATTAATCAAACCTATCCCCTTTCCTTTTTCTCTTCGGTCTTCTCTTCGGTCACGATTAATCTCCATCAACCTTCCTCCCTCCTTTGCTGGGCTTCGAAATGACTATTTTATTATCTTCTCTGGGCAGTTAGAGTACTTATGGTTATTTTTCTTCGGGCATAAAACCAATTCGGTCAAAGGGATTAACCACACTAGTGGCGATATTGCGCAAATGGGAATTAATTCTTTTCAACCACCGAAAATAAAGAGCCAAAGCCACAGCATCGCCAGATTCAATTGATTTATCTTCCTGTCGGACAAGTCCAAATAAACTTTCATCACAGACCCGATTAACCCAGACGTAATTGCGTAAAAACTCCCTAGCTTTCTGCGAATCGCCAACTTGAAAACACTCCTTGGTTTGAACGAAACTATCATCTACAGCTTCTTCGACTTTAACTAGCTTTTCTTCGAACTTTCCCCCATATAACTTTCCGGGATGATTAAGAGCCAGTTCAACTATGTTTTTGGTGTAATCTCCGATGCGCTCGATATCAATGATAATGCTCACCAGAATCAACCCCGAAGTCAGTCTTTCGCCGCCCGAAACAGCTAGATAATTAAAAACATTCCGACGAACTTCTCGCTCAAACTTGTTTATCTCAGAATCCAAATCGTAAATGTCAATCTTTATTTTGGTATCTTCTTTATGGCGAAGGGATTCCTTAGCTTCTAAATACATTTCACGGGTGATATCAAGCATTTCAAAAGAGCGCTTATAGGCTTTATCCATAAGGGTATCTTTTTTAAAAATCGCTAACCATCGGCGAAACATTTTTTTCCTCCTCTTTTATCTTAAAAAAGTAATAATCAACACGGGAATAATAAAGAAAATAATAATGACATAAATGATGGGGAAATACCGATAACGCATGGATGCTTGGGAAAATTTCTCCGCTAACATTACCGGAATTTTCTTTAATGGCCACCAGACCACTATGCCCGAAATATTAAACAATAAATGGGAAAAAGCCACGATAATGGCGGCTAAGTTTTGGGTCGCTAAAGCAGCTAGGATGGCCGTCACCGTGGTCCCCACGTTGGCTCCTAAAGTATAAGGAAAAATCTGGGTGAGAGTCAAAAGACCAGCTCCGGCCATCGGAACTACCAAAGACGTGGTAATCGAACTACTCTGCACCAAAACAGTTAATCCGAGGCCAACTAATAATGCCCGCCAGGGAGTTTTAAATAAATAGCGGTCAAACCAGGCCGCTGCTTTCCTGATAACTAAACTTTTTAAGGCGGATACCATTTGAGTTAAAGCCAAAATAAGAATAATCAAAGATAATGGAAAAAGAATCCAGGGATGAGGCCCTATGAGTGACTTAATCCCTTCCACAAGAGGATGAGTCAAAACTTTGACCGGACTTAACAGCTTTAATCCTCCGGTGCTTTGAAATTGTTCTCCCAGAAAAGTCGCTCCAATTCCCAGAAAATTTGTGTAATACTGAAGCGGGAAAAAGATTAAAACCGAAAGAACATTAAAGAAATCATGGACAATGGCTGCTGAAAAAGCTCTTTGAAACTCAACTCGCCGATTTAAATTAGCCAAAGACACAAGAGTGTTGGTTACCGATGTTCCAATATTAGCTCCCATGATAATTGGGATGGCATTGGGAACGGTTAAGGCTCCCCCACCAACCATTCCGACAACGATTGAAGTGGTCGAAGATGAGGACTGAATGAGGGAAGTGGCCAAAATGCCGATAAAAAGCCCAACCATCGGGTTGGAAGTCGTTTGAATTAAAGACTCAGCCAGTCCCCGGCCGAACATTTTTAAAGAGGCCCCCATAAGTTCCAAGCTGAATAAAAAGAGATAGACGAAAACCACTAATTTCAAAAATGCCAAGAGTGCTGGTGGATTCTTATAAAACTGGATGAAAGATCTTTTTTCTTTCATCTTCTTTCCAAATTAACGTCGACCTCTAAATATTAATTTGCTTTCATCTTTAAATCGGATATATATCACCTTAAGAAATGAAGGTCAATTCAAAATGAGACCCATCTCCCAAAAAGAATTATTGTCCAAGTTTTCTCCCCTTTTTTTAATTTTTTCCCCCTGTTACTATTCTTTCTTTGTGGGTGGGAAAGTGTATCTGCTCTTTTTGGCTGGCCTGGGAACCATTTAAATATTTTGAGATTAGAGTTAATTTTTATTTCGGTCCTAAAATTAGAAAAAGGCGCCTCCCAATCCCCAAAAATGAAACTCCAATGAGCCTCTTTTTAAGGAATCTCAGCTTTAAGACATTCTTAAAAAATAGAGATAGCTTTTTAAAAAGGGGAGCCAGAATTATAAAAATTTGGGCTCAAGTCGCCACCTTTCACCTTGGCTTTAAAATTGTCGATTAAAGAGGCTATCATCTTCATCCTCTTCTTCATCTTATTTATCCTACTACATTTTATATATGATACCCATCTATTTGCTCTTTTATTCCCCTATTTCAAAGGTGATAGCCTAAACCCTAAAACCCTTTTTTCTAAAAACCAACAAGCTGATTAAGGTCCCCCTTTCTGAGGCTCGCTCTCTCTTGCTTCCCAGGAAAGAAAAATTGCCCATTTTGGTTATCCCTCCCGATTTCCTACTACTCCTGTTCCTTAAGCTCGGCTTGACTTTCCATGGGACATAATTATATTAAAAAGTTGGGGAAAGCGATAAATTAAGTTGACTATATTTTAAAGAAAAAAAGTTATAAAGGATTGTTGAACTGAAAAGAGAAATAAATTCCCAATTCAATTCTTCTACAGCCTCCACCTACCTTGAGGAAATAAAACGTCTCCGCCAGAAAATTAAAGAGCTGGAGAATTGGATTGAAGGTCATCGCCGGGCGGATGAAGCCCTCATTGAAAGCGAAGAAAAATATAAGCAACTGGTTCGGACTTCTCCTGATGCTATCACTGTGACGGATTTAGATGCCGTTATTTCCGACGTTTCAGAACAAACTTTGAAACTTCATGGCTTTCGTTCCCCAGCGGAATTAATTGGTCGAAAATTCTATGAATTGGTGGCTCCCGAAGAAAGAGGCAAGGCTATGTCCAATTTTCTCAAAACTCTTCGTCGGGGTGTACTAAAAAATGTTGAATATACTTTAATAAAAAAAGATGGAACACGTTTTACAGGTGAAATCAACTCCACTGTAATCAAAGATGCCCGAAATCGGCCCAAGCATTTCATCTCTGTTACCCGAGATATAACTGAAAGAAAAATTATGGAAGATGAACTTAAAGCCTCGCTGCGAGAAAAAGAAGTGCTCCTCCGAGAAGTTCATCACCGGGTCAAAAATAATCTCCAAGTAATTTCAGGACTTCTCGACCTCAAATCTTTGCAGATAAACTCGCAAGAGGTCTGGCAGCTATGCCAAGATGCCCGAGCTGAAATTCACACCTTGGCCTTGATCCATGAGCATCTTTACCAAAGCCGCCAATTCACCCATATAGAAATGGGAGAATACGTGCGTGACTTGGTCAAGTTTCTCTATCAAATCTACGCCGATAAAGTCCGCCTTATTACCCCCATTCTTGATTACCAAAAAATCTATTTAACTATTAACCAAGCTTTGCCCCTGGCGATAATTATCAATGAAGCTATTTCCAACGTTTTTAAACATGCTTTCCGAGAAGGACAAGAAGGCACTCTGGAAATCACCTTAAAAAAAGTGCCCCCTCATAATGTTTTTCTAAAGATTAAAGATAATGGAGTAGGTCTTCCTCCCAACTTGGATATTCAATCCACTCAAACATTAGGTATCCGGCTCATGAAAAATCTGGTCGAAGACCAATTAAAAGGCAAATTTTATCTAACCCAGGATAAAGGGACAGCCATTCTTATTCAATTTTCCACTACCTAAAAAGGAGGCAGGCAATGGAAAAAATCCTTGTCGTGGACGATGAAGCAGCTATTACTACCCATCTCGAGGCTAAGTTGAATCACTTTGGCTATGAAGTGGTAGGCCGAGCTTCCTCCGGGAAAGAAGCAATTGCTAAAGCCAGGCTTCTCCACCCTGATTTAATTTTAATGGATATTGTGATGCCAGGAGAAATAGATGGGATTGAAGCTGCCCACCAGATAAAAAAGGAATTAAACATCCCGGTTGTTTTCCTGACCGCCTATGGAGACGACACCTTTATTCAACGAGCTCAGGAAGTTCAACCTTCTGGTTACATTATCAAACCCTTCCAAGACGCCGAATTGAAAGCAGTTATTAAAATTGCTCTTTACAATAAAAGAATTTCTGATGCTCTTGAGGAATCTTTCCGTTCCTGGCAATCTCTAGCTAAAAATTTAGAGGAAGCTATCATTCTGGCTAATTGGCAAAAAGAGATTTTTTTCTGGAACAAAGGAGCTGAAAAAATACTGGGCTATCCCGAAAAAGAAGCTCTGGGAAAACCAATTGACTTTTTTATTGGTGAAGGCACTGACCCGCAGATTAAAAATTTCATTGAGAAATCCCTTCCCGCTAAATTGAGCGAGATAAAGGACCAATGGCTGGAAATTGTGGGGGTCAAAAAAGATCTGTCCCCAATTCCACTTGAAATTCACTTTTCACTTGCCCCCTTTGGCCCTCAAGAAAGTCTGCTCTGTCTTATTCGCGATCTTACCTTCCAGAAACGCATAGAAACCCAGCTGGAGTCCCTGGTTGAGGAAAAAAAGAAATCGCTCGATGTTTTGAAGCACGAGATTACCAACAATCTTCAGCTTATTTCCAGATTAATTGAACTTCAATCCGATTATTTAACTTCGGGAAACGACCCCGCCAAAGCCTACCAAAGGCAGGAAGAAATTCTCAATCAACTTAGATCTAATAAAGATTTATTAAAATTTAAAATTAATTTTGCCAATTATCTCCAAAGCCTGATTTCTCGACTCAGGGAAGCTTACAACATCAACCCTCAAAAAATTCATATAAAATTATCTCTCCTCAATACCCATCTCTGCCTTAACGAAGCTGTACTTTGTGGATTAATTGTCAGCGAATTAATCAGTAACACCTTTACTCATGCTTTTCCGGGCAACCAAAAGGGGACGGTGGAAATTTCATTCAGCCAAGACTCTGAAGGTTATCACCTCTTAAAAATAAAAGACAATGGATGTGGTTTACCTGAAGATATTGACCCTCTTCATCCTAAGACACCGGGCTTCCAGATTACTCATAAATTAATCAAAGAATTAGAGGCAACCCTTTCAGTCCAACGTTTCCCAGGAACAACTTTCACTCTTCGATTTAGGGAACAAGAAGTTTGTGACTAAAAATTTATGGAATAAAGTGGGGTGATTACCTCATCTTATTTTTTCTTTCAAAAGACTGTCCAATCTTTCTTTGACTAAAAGCTCTATCATCTCGCGCAAGGCTATCTCAGCCGCCTGGACTTCTTTTTGTTGAGGAACAAAAAAATCTGGAAGATCGCAATCTAAAGCACGAGCAATTTTAGTCAATATCTCCCAAGTAGGATTACGATATTTCCCATTTTCTATATTACAAAGTGATGAAGCAGGGATACCTGCTAAGCTGGCTAATTCTTTCTGCATCATTGGCCGACCGGGACGAAGGTTACTATTTTTAGAAAGACGTATTTTTCGAATATTCTGTCCCAAATCTTGAAGAGTAAAAGCCATTTTTTTTATAAGTAGTTCCTTTAATAAGGGAATTAAAGGTAAAATTAATACCACAAATAATTTTTTCCAGCAAATTATTTTTTCTTCAGGCCATTAAAGAAAAAAAATTAATTGTTAAATCAAAAACAATTTTCCTGATTCACCAAAAAAGTCCTAAGGAAAGGGAAATTATAGGGAAAAGCCTTTATTTCTCCACCAGAATTTGGCGGATATACTCGGTTAGTCTGGCGGTTTTCTCTTTGCCTAATTTTTCCCGCCAATGTTCCTCTTGTCTGGCTAAGATTTGATGAACTTTCTTCTGAACCTCCAGTCCTTTTTTAGTTAATTTTATTCGCTTGCAACGGCGATCAGCTCGGGAAGAAGTCCGACTTATTAGACCCTTTCGGACCAAGGCATCAATAACCCGACTGCCTCGAGAAAAGGAAAGATCCATCCTTTGCGAAAACTCCTGACAGGAAATCACTTCATCCGCTTTTAAATTAAGTAAACTCAATACTTGAGCCTGAGTAAGACCTGCTTCTCTGCGGACTTCTCTCTCCAGAGAAAAACACAACTGACGTAAACTTTTAACCAGTTCAAGCATCGCCTTTAAATTCCTTTCATCTTTAAATTCATACTTGAAATAATTGCTACTAGCAACTAAAATATTTTCTCTCTTTCTATATTTTACGAAAAAGGAGGCCTAAAATGCCAATATATTCTTTCGAATGCGCTCATTGTCATAAAAAATTTGAAGTGCTGGTGGGTGTTGTGGCCCAGGAAAAAGAACTCCAGTGCCCAGCCTGTGGCAGTTCCCGGATAAAAAAACTGCTTTCTTCTTTTAGTCTGGGGGCCTCTTCTTCCAGAAATAACGACACAAATACCTGCTCTTCCGGAAGTTGTTCGACTGGTTTCTGCCCCACTTGCTGAAAATGGCCTTCATCTTGTTTCACGGGATTAAACAAACTCAATTAACAATAGCTTCCTTTTTCACTCCAAATATTGACGGCGGGCTTTTCCGTAATAAATTGCATTAAATAACAACCGAAAGGTAGCATAACTTTGGCCCCGGTAATACACCGGAAAGCCAATGAGAATAATTTTGCCTTGACCATAAGGAATCTCAGCCAAAGCCGAGCGTCCAAAAAGAATATTTTCCCCATTAAGCCAACCGCTCAGCAAAGGATTATTAGAAGGATAGGTCAAAAGACTGCGTCCCTCATGCAGCTGAAAGACGGGGCTCCGTCTAAACATAATCGGCACTTCCCGGCTAAAACCGTAAGTGATGGGATGATTTTCTGTAGTCAGTGCGGTCAAGATTGAACCAGGGATAAAAAACTTTTTTCGATCCAATCCCTGAGCAACATCTTTTACCTTCAGAAAAAATTTATGTAAAGCCAAACGACAAGCAGAATTAATTGTAATTAAAGTGCCACCCTGGTTGACAAAATCACGTAGATTGCGCAAACCAATCTGGCCTATCCCACCAGTATATTCGGGGGGAACCGAACCTTCCGCCAATCCCTCCAGAATACTCTTCTCACTCATATCGGGAAGAATGATGACATCTACCTTCTTATTCAATTCGCCTCGACGGATATCCTTATCAAGAAGACTGATATAGGGAAACTGGAACTGCTCCATTACCCACCGAAGCCAACCCTCATCCATGGAGGCTGTCCAACTTTTATAAATTCCTAAACGAATGGGGTGAAGAGAATAGACTTCAACAGGCACTTTATCAGTAACTGGCTTAAATTCAACAGGTAAATTTCTGGCTAAATTGGTCAGTTCCTTAGTTATCCCTGAGTTTACCTTGACCAACATGGTGCCAGCCGGCCAAGTTTGACTCTTGTCTTTAAACTCTTGAGCTAACCAGAAACACTTGAATTTATCCACCAATTTATTTAAAGCAACAAAACCCTCACCAGAGTGCTTCCAGAAATAATACCGAGCTTTCGGAGAGCTGATGAATTGGCCTGAAGGAAGAGAAATATTGCCCACTAACTCGGCTTTAACTTTGAATGGTTTCTCTATCTGGATAACCTCAACCCCCATTAATAAAGGGAGAGTATGCGCCACAACATCATAAGGGGTCTTTAAAGGACCGCCTGGATATTCTCTTATCTCTGGGTATTTCTGACGCTCCAAGAGAGCTTTGGCATAACCCCCATATGGCTGAGCCAGAAAAATAATATAGGAACCAGCCGGATAAGAGAATCCATCGGCGGTAAAAGATTCTTGAGCCCGGTGAATTTCCACCAGGCCAATCTGAAGAGTCTGTAACATTCGCCGGGCCGCGACCTTATCAGCTTGCTGGGCCGGAATCACAAAAGCAAAAGGAGGTTGCTGCCTTTCCACCGCTTTTCTATGGATTTCATAAAAATTGCGCAACCAGTGCTCTCGGAGCCGGGCGGCATTCGTTAAAACAGCCCAAGCCGCCGCTAAATCATATTCAACAATATCACGCAGAGTCCATTTACCTCCCCGCCAGGGTAAAGGCATTTTAACTGAAGGTTGACGAACATCAGGGCTAAGCTGGTCAAAAGGAATGGTCACAGGGGTAGCCACTTTGACACTGGCCGCCTCAGTTAGGATTCTAATAGCCCCATGATAATGATGATACGCTCGGGCGGGGGTCCAAGCATCGAAGAGATGGCTGTGAATAACCCCCGCTTTTCCCTGAGCTGTTAGCTCGGTGGCGATGAAAGTGCCCATCATGGCTACTTCTTGCCGAATTATGGGATCGACATTAGGCTCGTAAGGATCAACATAAGGAGGCACAAACAATCGGGCTCCATTCCTGCCCATTTGATGCATGTCCACGACAATTTGAGGATGCCAGACATTATGAATTTTCTCCACGGTCAACCGCGACTCTACTTGGGTAAACATATACCAGTCACGATTGTTATCATGGCCGACATATTTGTGATACAGCCAAGGCATTCGGCAACCCTCATATTTAGTGCCCACATACTTCCGATACCAATCCACCACCATTTCAATCCCATCCGGGTTATGCATCGGGACCAGAAGGCAGATGACATTATTGAGAATGTCTGTGGTCGTGGGATCGTTGCGGGAGGCTAAATTATAGGCCAACTCCATTGACATCTGAGCAGCACCTATTTCACTAGCATGGATGGAACAATTGATCATCACTACTGCTTTTCCTTGAGAAATAATCCGTTCGACCTCATCCTGGCTTATTTTCCGGGGATCAGCTAGAAGTTGCTGCCACCGCTGATAACGAGTTAGCTCTTGGTGATTCTTCTCAGAGGTAATAATGGCATAAATAAAAGGATTCCCTAAGGTGGTTTTTCCAACTTCCTTGACCACAATTCGCTCACTGGCTTTATCCAACAGCCGGAAATAATCAACTATTTGCTGTCGATCGGCTAATTTCCGATCTGTGCCTACCTTAAAACCAAGGAAGTCTTCGGGTCGGGGAATCTTGGCTACCAGGGGATTGCTTACTCCTAAGGCTATCCAAAAAATAAATAATAATCCTAATAAAAGCTGAAAGCTTCCTTTTCTTTTATTCATCCAGTCCTCCCTTAATTATTCCTCGGAGCAATCATGTCTAAAATAATGTATACTAGATTTCAGAGGTCTAATCCACTATTTTTCATCATTAATTTTTTCAAGAATGAGATTATTTATGGCCCTTTCCGGCAACTTGGTGGGGGAAGAGAGTGACTTAAAGCTTAAAAAAATATTCCTCTTCCGGCTCAGATTGACCTCTTCTAAACGTCTTTTTAATTTT
>QMPV01000067.1 GCA_003648765.1 Candidatus Aminicenantota bacterium | reverse complement strand
CTCTCCTTTTCGGGGCGAATATTGGGAAGTCATCAGTCCTGATTTGACCACCAATAATCCCAAATTCTTGACCACCGGCAAGGGCGGGGACGGGAATATCCAGTATTGCACCATTACCGCCTTTGATGAATCACCCCTGGTGGCCGGACTTCTCTGGGTCGGCACCGATGACGGTAATGTCTGGGTGAGTCGCGACGGCGGCCGCAACTGGACTAAACTCAATGATAATATTCCCAACAATCCCGGCTATTGGGTTAGCCGAATAGTAGCTTCTCATCATGACCCGGGCACAGCCTACCTGGCCTTCACCGGATACCGCCGAGACGATTTCCGGCCTTTCCTCTACAAAACTACCGATTACGGTCAGAGCTGGACATCGATTGTCGGCAATTTGCCTAATGAACCAATCAACGTCATCCGGGAACACCACCAAAACCCCAATCTGCTTTTTGTCGGCACCGACTACGGAGTCTATGTCTCCCTTGACGGTGGCCAGAGCTGGACCTCCATGAAGAACAACATGCCGACCCAACCCGTCCACGACCTCAAGATTCATCCCCGGGAAAACGACCTGATTGTAGCCACCCATGGACGGGGAGTCTTCATCGCTGATATCTCTCCTTTAGTTGAATTAACGCCGGCTGTCCTGGCTAAAGACGTTTATCTTTTCAACATTGAACCTAAAGTCAAGTGGGTCAGCAATACCACCCCCAATTATGCTTCCACCAACTTTAACGGTCGGAGTGAGCCTCTGGGCAGTACCATCTATTACTATTTGAAAAATGACTCTAAAGAAGAGGTCAAAATAGCCATTTATCGGGGCAATCTCCTGATTAACGAACTGAAAGGCTCCAAAAAGGCGGGTTTGAACAAAGTTCTCTGGACTTGGACGATGAGAGTCAAACGCACACCTGAGGAAAAGAAACAAATAGAAGCCAGAATTAAACGTTTCAAGCAATACGGCTTTACTCCCCGAGGTCCCCAATTTGATGTCAATTATAAATATCTCCCGGCACCTGAAGGAGAATATAGAGTGGTGCTTAAGGTGGGTAACCGGGTAATTATGGAAAAAACCGCCCGCCTTCTCCAAGATTACTGGTTTCAACCTAACATTAATCGTTAGCCTGAATCACAATCCAGGAATAAAGGAGGCCAGATTTAGGGAGAGAATAAACTGCATTAAAATCTCAGAAGTAATTAATTACCCTATAGATTTCTAGCCCTAATCTTCCAGGAAGAAAATTAAAGAAAATTTGTCATTAGGTCTTGCCCTTGTGCCTTGGAGCAACCAAAATTTTTCTTATTTCTTAACCACTCTAATTTAAATCCTCCTGGGCGGAGTAGTTCTACGCCCGAGCAAAGGAGAGGGGCAGAAAAGAAAATTCAAACAGCCTAATATAATTTTAGCTAAATAATACTTTTTTCCCCTAATTAGCTCGCTTTTGGGGCCAAGGGGAAGCACCGAGTCCAAAAGTTATTCCCATGCTGCCAAAAAATTGATGAGGTTTTCCATCTTAACCCCCGGTAGAAAATCAACTCTGGCGATTAGCCCGCCCTCAAGAAATAACATGTCCTTCAGGGCTTTAACCTTTTGCCTAATGTCTAATTTTGTTTTTGATACTGGGAAAAATTCCATATCAGCACATCCCCAGAAAGTTAGTTGGCCTCGAGCCATGTCGCCTAATTGCTCCAACCCTAGGGTAAAAAGTTGGGCATTTAGAGCGTCAATCCCAATCTCTATTAAATCTGGTATTATCTCTAAAATATAGCCGTCAGAGTGGAAAAAAACTTTTTTGCCGCGACTATGAATCAGCTCGACATACTCCTGGTAGAGGGGTTTGAATAATCGTCGCCAGAGTTGGGGCGAAATCAGCAACCGGTCCTGACCTCCCCAATCATCCACTAATACCAAACCGTCGATAGGTGTCGAAGACCAAACGTCAATCAGCTTGAGATTGAAGTCATGAACCAATTTAAGCAAAGCTAAAAATTCGTTAGGAAGACGAGCTAAGTCCTGAAACAATTCCATTTCACCCCGTAAAGACTGCAGTCTTTCGAAAAGCCGGACCTCCACTCCGCTCAGGACGAAACATTCAGTCCGTCGACAAAAATCTCGGACAGCTTCTCGATCTATTTCTAAGATGAATTCGGGGGGGCGATAACTAGCGATTTGAGACAAATCTTGCAGAGGTGCTTCCTTGACTTTACCTAAATAATAAGGAGCGGGCCTCTCCCAAAGACAGCCCCACTCATCTCGATAAAGGTTCCTCCCCCTAGCTCTCAAGGAAGGTGTGGCTGAAGAAAGATATACAACCGGAGCCATGACCAGATCGTCTGGATATTTAGACCGGATAAATTGAAGGGAAGTTTTCTCTTTTTCCTCTATTTCTATACCAGGGGGACAAAAAAGCTGCCGGGGAATTCGGGCAGGAGAAGTAAACTCCAAGGTCCGATAAACTAGAAGGCGAGAAGTCAACTCTGACACCACTTCTTCTCTTTCTTTAAGGCTTTCCTCCCCTTAATCTTTCCACAATTCCCAATTAACATCAACTTGGCTTATTTACCGACCTAACCTGGAGTTGACTCTACAGTTAAACCCAAAAAATTTCCCTTCCAAGCTCCCACCGGGGTAATTAAAAATCAAGAAATAGCAAAAATTATTAACTTAAACAATTCAAGTGTTTTTCAAAAATTTAACTCACCCTTTCCATCAGAATAAACCCAGCATTTTTATCACTCAACTTGATTGAATGAAGGAGACCTTTATTCTTAATACTTAAGAGAAGTAATTTCTCTGTTTATTAGCCTTCACCCTGGGGGAATAGCTTGTTCGCCCTAGGGGTACAACTTGGCTCCAGAGGGAATTAATGTTACACTTAAATCAAATTGGTCGCTCGCTGAAAAGGAGGTTATTATGAAAAAGTTTGATTTCGGGGGCAAAACAGCTCGGTTTTTGATGCTAATAGGTCTCTTCCTCCTTATCAGCCCTCTGGTATTAAGTTTCTCTTTAAAGGCGAAAGAGATCCAAGCTTCCAGTAAAATCACCCAGGTAACTGTTTTTCTCCGGAGCGCCTTGGTGAGCCGGTTAGCTAAAGTAAATTTAGCGCCTGGTCTGAATAAAGTTGTTTTCCCTGATTTACCCGTCAGCCTTAACGATAACTCCTTGACTGTAGAAGGAGAAGGCAATTCGGCCGTCAAAATTCTTAATTTAGAAGTGGCTCGGACTTTTGCTACCACTCCTTACCAAGAAGAAGTCAAAAGGCTGGAAGAGAAAATAAAAGAACTCGATCGGGAAATAGCTCAATCGGAAGAAATTCTTAATATTTGTGGCACTAAAGAAAAATTTCTTCAGTCTCTCGCCGCTGGAAGTTCTTCGGAGGCCTGGAAGCAAATTATCATTGGCCCCAACCCTAAATTTGACAACTGGAAAAAGACACTTGATTTCCTGGGCAAGGAATTAAAAACTATTGCCCAAGAGAAACTGGCTACCCAGGAGAAATTGGCCCAGCTCAAAGAAGAACGACAAACTTTAAAGAAAAAACTCGAAGAGATAAAACCTCATCAGCCTCGCGAAGCTAAAAGAGTCTCTCTCCTCTTGACAGCTGACCGCGAAGGTGAAGTCAATCTCCACCTAAGTTATCTTATTCCCCAAGCCACTTGGATGCCTCGCTACACCCTCCGGGCGTTACCTCAAGAAAACAAAGTGGAAGTGGCGGTCTTTGGAGCTGTGCGTCAGAAAAGTGGCGAAAACTGGGAAGGCGTAAGCCTGGAACTAGCCACTACTCTCCCTACAGCTGGGGTTTCACCTCCGCAGCTTAATCCTTGGTATATTGACCTTTATACTCCCCCACCAGCCCCAATCCGAACTAAAAGAACTAAACAGGAGATAAAAGGGAGAGTGGTGGGTGGTGTTCTTGGGGGGGTAGCTCCAGAAAAAGCTGATTTTCAAAAAGTTGCCCTTCAAACAGCTCTGATCGAAGAGAAAGGTCTCCATTTAAACTTTAAAGTCCCCCAACTTGTTTCCATTCCCAGCGACAACCAGTTACACTCAGTCCCCATTGATTCCCAGGAGCTCGAAGCCGAGTTTGATTACTATTTAGTCCCCAAAAATATGGAAGCGGCCTTTCTTCGTGCTTCTCTGAAAAACACTTTTCAGTACCCTCTTCTCAAAGGTCCAGCTTATTTCTTTATTGAAAAGGAATATATTGGCCAGGGAACATTAAATTTTTTGGCCCCTGGCGACAAAGGCAATCTCTATTTCGGACGAGATAAACAAATCCAAGTCAAATATACCCAGGTATCTAGAAAAAAGATTGAACCAGGCTTCTTAAGTAAAACCGAAAAAATTAAATTCGGCTATGAGATTACCCTGGAAAATTTTCGGCCACGGGAGGTCAAGCTGGAAATTGTTGACCAGCTTCCAGTGAGCCGAAATTCAAAGATAACCATTGATGATGTAGCGCTGCGACCTCAGCCCGACAAACAGGAAAAAAATGGGCTCCTCCACTGGAAATTAACCTTGTCCCCAGGAACTAAAAAGAAGATTTCTATCAACTTCACAGTGAGTTATCCTCAAGGCAGCCACTTAGTTGGGCTTTAATTAAAAAAATTAAGAATAAGTAAGAATAAGTTAAAACTTAAACAGACTCAAAAAATAACGAGTTCGGAGTTAAAAAGTTCTCTAACTGATCTCTGAAAACTTTTCTAATATTATCTGGAGAGTTTCTTGTCTCTTATTTCTCCAGAAAGCCCAGTCAGTCTTCCCCAATTTTCTTGTTCATTCTTTAAAGATGATTCTCTGAACAATCAACTCCACTAAAATTAGCTCCCTGGGGAAGAATTCCTCATTGCTCTTTTCTTCTCAGTTATTGTTTTTATAATTTTTATACCAGAAATAAAATTTATGCCTTGAAGAAAGGATAAATTTTTTCTTTCTCCTGGAAAGCACTGGAAAAAATATTTTATAATTCAAAAAAATAAGAGAATCTTAAAAGAAAACTTACCCGCTTAAATTGGCTAAAATGAAAGTTGAGCCTCTCGATTTCAGGGAGCTTGAAGAGAAATTTTGCGGTTCTCTCCTGGGTCTAGCTTTGGGCGATACTCTGGGTGAATTGGCTTTTACTGCACGGAGCCGGCGCCGGCTAGAAGAAAGCCTCAAATCCCTTGACCATCTTTCTTACACCGACGACACAGCTATGGCTATAGCTCTAGCTCAGAGTTTACTTCAAGAAAAAGACCTTCATCCTCAATCCTTAGGAAAATGTTTTCACGAGGCTTATCTTCAGGAACCTTGGCGGGGATACGGTCCCGGTCCTCGGCGAATTTTTTCTCTGGTGACCAAAACCGGCCTCTCTTATCTCGAAGCAGCTCAAAAACTCTATCGGGGACAAGGTTCCTTGGGCAATGGGGCAGCTATGCGCATTGCCCCTGTAAGTTTATTCTTCCTTGAACACCCAGAATTGGAAGCCAAAGCTCGGCTCTCGGCAGCCGTGACTCACGCTCACCCTGTGGGTCAAGATGGGGCTGTGGTTTTAGCCCGAGCTGTGGCCGAAGTAATTAAACTTCGCCCCCCAACAGGGCTAAATAAAGTTGGCCTTATAACACTACTTTTAACCATTGCCCAAACTGAAGAAATTAGAGAAAAGCTTCACCAAATTATTAAACTTCTAGAAAAAGAGGCGGGTCTCAAGGAAGCAGCCTCTTTACTTGGGACTTCGGTGATTGTTCAAGAATCAATGCCTTATGCTCTCTATGCTTTCCTCTCGCATCCAACTAATTTCAAAGAAGCCCTGTTGGCGGCGATTCTCCAAGGCGGTGACCGCGACACCATTGGAGCTATGACGGGTGCCTTAGCGGGAGCCTATTTGGGGATAAAGGCTCTCCCCAAAGAATGGCTGGACAAGCTAGAAAATCGAGATAAAATCGAAACTTTGGCCCGAAAATTAGGACATCAGAGACAAAATTACTCCTCAAAATAACTCCGGGAAAATGTATCCAAAATAGCCAATGAACAAACTCCTTCTGAGGACCTCTTCCCTAGCCAATAAGACAAGGAACCAGGTGAGTTATTAATTCCTTTTTCTTGAATTGGTTATAAGCGTTATGGCCAACCAAAAAAAGACTGAGCTCACTTCCCAAAATAGACTCTCCGCTCAGCGCTGAAAAAGTTGACCACCAAGGGAGGGTTTGCTATAAATTCAAGCATGATGGCCACCAATAATGTTCATTCACTACCGCCAGGAAGATTGAAAAAATGGCTGGTGGCTGTACGTCCCTGGGCTTATCCAGCTTCCATTATGCCCGTGCTCTTTGGCACCTCCTTAGCAGCTGTTTATGGAGGAGTGGTGATCAAGCCCGTCCTATTTATCCTCTCTTTAGTGGCGATGGTGATACTCCATTCTGCCGCAAACCTCTTGAGCGATGTTTTTGACTACCAGCAAGGATTGGACCAAGTAGTGACTCCCGTCAGCGGGGCTCTTGTTCGGGGTTGGATAACCACTGGCCAAGCCCGGCGGGGCGCAGCCATTCTTTTCGCTCTCGGCTCAAGCCTGGGCCTACTCTTAGTCTATTTAACAACTCCCCTGCTTCTCTACATTGGGGGACTAGGAGTGGCTATTGGCCTAGGCTATACCTTGATGAAATATCATGCCGCTGGCGACTTGGCGGTCTTTCTCAATTTCGGCCTGTTGGGCTCTCTAGGAGCTTGGGTAGTCCAAACCCGGACTTTCTCTTGGCTCCCGCTTATCTGGGCCGTGCCTATTTCTTTGCTGGTGGTGGCAATTTTACACGCTAATAACTGGCGGGATATAGCTTCTGACTCCAAGCAACAAATAACTACTGTAGCTGTTCTTCTGGGAGATAAGGGTTCCCTTTTCTATTACGGGGTTCTTCTTTTTGGATCTATGGGTCTCATCCTTGGTTTAGTTTTTCTCCCTCGGATTTTCTTTTCTGGCCAAGGAAATATTACTATGCCCCTCACTTTTCTCCTCTGTTTACTAGCCTTACCTAAAGCTATTTCACTTTGGCGAAGAGCTCTCCATCGTCATCAGCCCCGTCAACCTCTGGATTTCATCATTCTTGATGGAGCCACGTCCCAATATAATTTAATCTTCGGCACCCTTTGCCTCCTAGCTATCTGGTTAGATTATTTTATTTGAAAAAGTTAATTGACAGGCTTTATGGAGATGATTCTTTAAAGCCTCTTTACCTGGAGTCTTGAGCCCCGCTGATAAAGAGATGAATAACAACAAAAAGATTCCACTGGGGAAACCAACTCAAGGTTATCATCTTGGAATACTTCTCTTTCTAGCCCTTTGTCTTTTTTCAGGCCTTTTCTGGCTGGCTCAATCTCATAAGATCGACTTCTGGTGGGGAATGAGTTTTAATCTTGTTTTTCTTTTGGCCTTAACCATCTCCTTTCAACCAAATGTCTTTCTCCTTTTCTATGAGGAAATCAAAAGAAAAAGATGGGGCCCTCTAATTCTCGGTTTAATCAGTGCCGGATTTCTTTACGGCCTCTTCTGGTTGGCCAAAATAATTTCACCTCTCATTTTGCCCTCAGCAACCAAAAATATAGAGGCTATTTATGCTTTTAAAGAAGGAGCTTCCTGCTGGCGGATAGCCCTTTTGATGGTTTTGGTCATTGGACCCGGCGAAGAACTTTTCTGGCGAGCGACCATTCAACGGCTTTTGGCTAATCTCTTCTCGCCCCTAAGTGGTTATCTCCTGGCCACCTTCATCTATACGACGGTTCATTTAGCTACAGGCAACCCTCTTCTCATTGGCGCAGCTCTGGTGGCCGGACTTTTTTGGGGAGGCCTTTATCTCTGGCAGGGCTCTATTTTGACCATTGTCGTCAGCCACACTCTCTGGGACATTCTCGTCTTCCTGCTTTTTCCTTTGGTGAACTAATGGAAAAAAAACAACCCCGGTTGGCCGTCGGAGCAGTGGTTTTCCATCAAGGTCGAGTGTTATTGGTGAAAAGAGACAATCCGCCGGGCCGGGGGTATTGGGCTATTCCTGGAGGCTCAGTTCGTTGGGGTGAAACTCTCCGTGAAGCGGTCATCCGAGAGCTCCAAGAAGAAACGGGCTTGACTGTCCGGCCAAGGGAAATCGTCGACATTCTGGAGATAATTGAACCTAATCAAGAGGGAGAAATCATCTACCACTATCTGATTGTTGATTTCCAGGCTGAGTACCTCCAGGGCGAGCTCCATCCCGGAGACGATGCTTCAGCTGGTGGCTGGTTCACTCCCGAAGAGGCTGTCCGGCTTAAATTGACTCCCTCGACGCGCCGTTTACTCCGAAAACTTAATTTCCTTTAGCCTGGGCTTTCTCCCAGACATAGCGAGCAATCTGTTCATGCGTCGCCCACCAGACTTTTTTCTTGGACTTGATATAGCGGATAAGCTCTTCGAGCATGGTTATCCGGCTACGATGCCCGATATATTTGGGATGCATGGTTAAAATAAAGGCACTGCTTTCCTCCCAGGCCAAGTCAAACTCAGCCTGCCAGATAGCCAGCACATCCGCCGGCTTGATATGGGGTCGGATACTGGTAAAACGGTTGAAACCAAAATAAGGATAATCATCCATAATCCATTCTACTGGCAACTCGACCACTCCTGTGGGCTGACCCTCAGCGAGAATCTCATAGGGATGGTCGTCAGCCATGAGGCTGGAATCATAAAGTAAACCCATCTCCCGAATAATTTTCAGAGTTGAAGGACTGAAATCCCAGGAAGGGGTGCGGATACCAACTGGAGCCTTGCCCGTGACTTTTTTCAGAGTTTCGTAAGCTTTTTTCATCAGCCGGCGTTCTTCCTCTTCAGTTAAAAGAGAATTACGCTCATGAATCCAGCCGTGCAAACCTATTTCATGCCGACCCGAGGCCACAATGGCTTTTATGGCTTGGGGATGGAGAAGGGCGCTGATGGCCGGAACAAAAAAGGAAGCCGGTAGATTATATTTATCCAAAAGGCGGAGAATTCGGGATATAGCCCGGCGAGCCGCATACTCCCCTTGGGAAAAAACTCCCGGAGAAAAATTTTCATCGCGAAGAGCATTGGTTTCGGCATCAAAATCAAATGAAAGACCCACGGCCACTCTGGCTCCTCTGGGCCAGACAGAAGGGGTAAGATCCCGACCAGCCCTCACTCTCTCCACTACCTGTTTGACTTCCTGCACCGACCAATACCAAGGCTTCTTCCCTTTCTCCTGGGAATAAATAGGGCTAAGCAAACCTAATATCATCAAAACCAACAGCACTCCTTGACCCCAATTAAAAAATCCTGTTTTGACCATTGACCACCTCTCCTTCAAAAAATTTATTCTTTTCTTTCCATTCTATTCTTCTTACGGGGGTTATTCCAAGAAGAATTCTAGCTTCTTTGGGTCTGATTCGACGGAATTTGTCCAAGAAAAAGGGCAAAATATTAATTACTATTCCTGAAGGGGCATTTTCCTCTTTCCTCTGTTGAATTAGGGTCCAGATACTGTATCCTACATTTTGGGGTCAGACACCTCCAAGTATGTTGGTGTCAGAACAAGGGTGGTGTCAGGCACCTGTAAGTGTGTCGCATAATTCTCGGGTGTCAGACACCCTCCTCCTAACTGTAACTTTGGACTCTCACCTATAATCTGGTTTGATTTATCTTATTTGAACCTCTCCCTTAATCTCGCCGAGGCTGGCCTACGGAAAAGAGTTTTAAATTAGGCTGATTAAGAAATGTCGAAATATTTGTTCTGCAACGGTGAAAGGTAAAGACGTGACCCTAAAATATTGATCAGTCTAACTTACTCATGGTGAGAAAAGAACAATTCATCAAATTTAAATTCAACCCATTTTAGATATGGGGCATCCCAAAGGTCGGGTTTCAAATCATCTACAGCCACTAGCAGCCGACCTTCATTAGCCAGAAAAATGACGGCATATTCTGTGGTGCCATGGGCCACACTTTGAAGAAGACGGATAGCTTCAGCTACTCCTAAGGATTGGCCTGTCCTCGACCAAGCTTCCAAAATATTACAGCCGACCTCATACCGCCATCGGGAAGAAAAATAAACCGGCCGCCCAAAAGAAAAACCCGGCTGAGCCGGGTTATAGCCATAAATCAAATGGTGGTTGGCCGCCATAATATTGAACTCAGATTTAGGCCTGACTTCGGTCGGTCGACGCATCACTCCCCCAAAGCGATCTCCTTCCCAGACAAAGGCCGGGGCTGGCTGGCCCCGATAAGGTACTGCCCAGAGAATAATTGAGCCCGGAGCCGTAATGCCCCCACTTTCATTTTTAAACTGCTCCATGGCCGCCAGCACACTTTCAGGCGTAGCTTCCTGGCCTTGGGTCTCCAGAAGATAGCGCTGAATCCAGCTACAGGGAACAATTCCTTTCACCACAGGTCCAGGACCCGTGCCGCCAGCATTTTCCATACTGTAAAGGCCTGCCTCATTAACTCCGGAAATCGTGCCGACAAAACCCGGCCACATAGCTGAAACCCATCTTCGGCAACCTGGTTCTGAAGGTTCCACCGCCTGTAACAAAAAATGGCTGACCGTAACTTTGCGGAGATCACATTCTCCATCCATATTCCGGGCAGCCAGCAAACCGCCTCGCAATTCACTCCTCTGGGTCAATGGTCCCCAGAAGGCAAACTGAGTACAGCCCGCTGGTTCTTTTACCGGAAAAGCAGCTCGTCGTTCGATATAGGCATTTATGGCGAGAAGTTCGCTCAGGCCGAATTCCCGGCCTAAACTTTTCACCCTCATATCGGTTCCGGCAGCCCGCATTCCTTTAATTACAGCTTGACATTCTCGCAAATATTCGGCCGGATAATTAAAATTCTTTTTGAGGAAAGGCACAAAAATCTCTTCATACCGCCGGGCTGAACGCCAACTATCCTCCAGCACATAATATTCAAAAAAATCAATGATTTGCGGCCCAATTAAATAACCATGAGCAAAACCCCTCTCCTCAGCTGTTCCCCAGAGATGGAGAACCGGGAGGCCTTTAAGCCACCGCAGGGCTCCATGAGCGATTTTCTTCTCTGGACGGGGAAAGGGAACTGGTTGGCGGAGCACCAAATCAGCTTGGTTAAAATCAGCCTTACGGAGATCTATGGCAGCCCAACGCCCAGCGGCCTCGGCCGCATACCAACCTAGGGGCTCGGGAGGATTAAAGCCAATTTCTCTATTTTTGTCTTCATCCAGAAAAGCAATCACCGAATAATAGCCCGGCTTCAGTTGCGAAAAGGAATAGCCACCCGGTTGAGGCAAGACAAGCGATTGAAGCGGCGCTTGCTCACCATAAATTTCTCCTTTCGTTAATAATCTTGGTTTTCCTTGAGGATTGAGATTTAACTTATACAGCCGGACAATAATTTTTCCTTTAACCGGACCTTGATAATCAACTCTCCCGGAAAGGTTCCGTTTAGTTGGAGATTGTTCCTGAGCAGAAATGAATAATAAAAAAGTAAAAAAGATGACACCGCTAAATAAAAAGGCGGTCAAGATAGTTTTTCTTGGCCTAACTCGAATGAATTTGAAAAACATTCGACGCATCTTCTCCTCCTTCCCTGGCCATAAAACCAGTTAAGTAAAATTTAGCTACCTTCGCTTATCTTAAGGCGATGGCGTTAAATTATCAACATGCCTGGCAATTATTTAAGTGGAGCTAATTCCTCTGAATATAGTTCATGGGACTAATGGATACCTAAAGAGAGAAACACATTGGATCCGAAGTTTCGATAATCTTAGGGATCGTCAGCGTTTCTAAAATCGTGAAGAAAAACAAAGGAGCTTCCCCTCTACTAACATTTTAACTAAGAGCCACAAGAGAAAAGCCTTGAATGAGATAAGGCACTTACGGTGTCATTACTCAGGGACTTACTCAGCCCTCAGGGTGTTAGACGCCTTCACTCAGGGTGTCAGACACTTTCACTTTGGGTTGCAGATACCTTAAGCCCTTCACTCCAAGGGGCCATTTGCACTCAGGGTGTCAGACACCTGAAAAAGAACAAAGTGGCAGGCACTCAGGGTGTTACAAAGACAGGGTCTCAGACACCTTACAAAGAAAGACACCTTACCAAGATCTCGGAGACTTACTCAGAGT
>QMPV01000066.1 GCA_003648765.1 Candidatus Aminicenantota bacterium | reverse complement strand
GTTAAGAACAGCTCAAGAGATTGAAGAATTTCTCTTAGAGAGAATTCTCGTTAAATACCCCCAGGCTTTTTTGATGAGAGAAATTACCGAAGGAAATCGACTCTAACTTTAAGTTCGTCCGTAGTCATCCTCGAGGCGGACAATATCATCTTCGCTGGAGGCTCCAAGCCAAATTTCTAGTACTCTTCCTGGGTGGGGTCCTAAACAGCGTAATCGGTGAAGTGTCCGGCGCGGGATAAAAATTTCTTCATTGACTTGGGGTTGCCATACTTTTTCGCCAACTGTTATCTCTAGTCCAGGGTCAAGCACTACCCAGAATTCGCTGCGGTGGTGGTGGTATTGTAAGGAAAGAGAAGCGCCGGGATTGACGGTAATTATCTTGATGGACTGGGCCATCTCGTGGGGAAAAGAGCGAAATTTTCCCCAAGGGCGATTTTCTTCATAAATACTAGCTTTAAAAAGCTCAATCTCATCTTTTTCCTTCATTCTTGCTCCTGACTGTTGGGGTCCGGTTAGGGGGCTCTCTCAGAAAGGAATATCATCTTCATCGCTACCCTCAGCTTGATTAGCTTCTTCTTCGGGAGGGAGTTCATCCATGATCTCTTCTTCAGTCAAGGTAGCTTCGACTTCAGGAGGAGGTAATTCATCACGTCGGCCCAGAAGGACAATAGTTTGAGTTTCTATTTCTGTGGTGGTTCGCTTGTTACCCTCTCGATCCTGCCAGGTTCTGGTTCTTAATTTTCCTTCAAGATAAATCTGTTTGCCTTTGGTTAAGTATTTCTCGCAGAATTCGGCCAACTTTCCCCAAACCACAATTCGGTGCCACTCCGTGCGAACTTCATTCTCATTTTTAGCTGTGTTGAAGAAAGTTTCATTTGTCGCTAGTGTAAAGCGGGCCACCGCTCGATCGGTTTGCGGAAGATATCTTAACTCAGGATTCTGTCCTAAACGGCCGATGAGAATAACTTTGTTTAAACTATTGATATCTCTCATTTTTTCTCAATTAATTCTTTTATTTTTTCTTGAGCAATTTTCGTCTCTTCTTCCAGAGGAAATTTGCTAACTAAAAGTTTAAAGACAGCCAGAGCTTCCTCCTTTTTGTTGAGTTGGAGGAGGCTTAAGCCTTTCTTGAGATAAGCTGCCGCGATCTTATCACTAAAAGGGTAATTGAGAATGAGCTCATTGAATTGATTAATAGCTTCTTCATACTTGCCTTGGCTGAAAAGTGATTCTCCAATCCAATAAGACGCATTATCAGCTAAGGGACTCTCAGGAAAATTGGCCAAATAAATTCTGAATCCTTCAATGGCCAGATCGTAATGACCTTTGAGATAATCTTCCCGGGCCATATTAAAGATTTCTTGAGGAGAAAGATCGGGTGGAAGAGGAGGTTTTTCTGGAGGTTGAGATTGAGTAGGAGGAGAGGCCGCGGCTTGTTGTGTTTTTTCTTCGGCTGGAGGTGTTTCTGTCGCCGGTGATTCTTCAGCCGGCACAACTATTTTTTTTATGGCCAGGACTTCTTCTTTGATCTTCTGAAAGTTAAGAGAAAGCGAATCGAATTTCTCAAGAATAGCTTGATAAAGAAGAGGTATTTCCTGTTGTTTCTCTTTAAAAGAAGCCTGTTCCAGCTGGAGTTGGGTTAAGATTTTTCCCAAATGAGCCAGGCTCTTCTCGAGGCGGTTTAATTGCTCTTGATTGTCTTTAACTTGAGTCTCTAAACGAAGGAGACTTTGTTTGATCAGTTGAACATCTTTATAGATGAGCTCATAGACTTTTTCTTCTTTTTTGTCTCCTCCTTGAAGGAAGCAAACCCCGCTCATTATCCAGAGAAGGAGGAAGAGAAAAACCCCACTTTTTTCTCGATACATCGAGATTATTATACTTGATTTTTTGTTAGTTGGCTATCTTTGTTATTTGGCGATAATGGTGAATTGGGCGCGCCTATTTTTAGCCCAGGCTTCTTCGTTATGGCCCGGATCCAAAGGTTGGCTCTTGCCATAGGAGATAATTCTCATTCTGTCGGGGGAAATGCCTAGAGAAACCAAATAATCAAACACAGCTTTGGCTCGTTTTTCTCCTAAAGCCAGATTGTATTCTTCAGTTCCCCGCTCGTCGCAATGGCCTTCAATCAAAATTTTCACGCTTGTCCATTTCTTTAGCCAAGCAGCGTTAGCCGCCAAAATTGGTTTGGCATCTTCGCGGATGTCATATTTGTCAAAATCAAAATGGACCATTTTCAGAGGTTGTTCAGCATTTAGTTCTTCTAAAGTTTTTCGCTCAAAGATTTCTTCTTCGGTCAGTTCAGGTTCTTTAACCTGGGGAGGTTTTTCTACTTTTTCTACTTTCGGTTGTTCTTTAACCTGGGGAGGTGGGGGAGGGACTTCTTCCACTTTTTTTCGACATCCATTGAAGAAAACAAAGGTTATCAGGAAAACCAAGCAAAATACCACCAATTTTTTCATACGTCCTCCTTCCGATTTTTTAATTTTACTTCTTTTACCCATAAATCCTGCGGGTTTTCCATATATACATGGTTGAAAAGGATGTGTCAATAAACAATTAGTAAAAATAGAAATTTTGCCCAATTTTATTTTGACCAATCAGGAAGTTTGTTTTCTCCTTTAAAAGTTAATTGCCGCAGGTTGGTGCCATCGTAATCAATAGAGAAGAGCTGGATTGTTCCTTTTAGGTTGGAAGAAAAGACCAGATGGCGTCCATCTGGAGACCAAGAGGGGGATTCATTGCGGGCATTGCTTTCTGTCAACTTGATAATTTGATTGGTCCTGAGGTTGAGGACATAAATATCAAAAATAAGATAGACTCGGGAAACATAAGCCAATCTTTCTCCGGTAGGGGCCCAGGCAGGGGCATCGTGGTAGTTGCCACCAAAGCTGACGTGGCGGACATTAGTTCCCTCAGCATCCATGATATATATCTGAGGAGTTCCGCCTCGGTCAGAAGTAAAAGCAATCTCGCGACCGGTGGGGGACCAAGTGGGGGCAGTGTCGATGGCTTTATTGAAAGTTAGACGGCGGATATTAGAACCATCGCTACGGGCGACATAAATTTCTGAGTTCCCCTCTTCTAAGGTAGAACAAAAGGCCAGTTTCTTACCGTCTGGAGAGAAAGCCGGGGCGAAGTTAGTGCCTTCATTTTGAACTTCGGTCAAGGTGCCTTTTTCCAAATCAAGAATATAGAGAATGGCTTGGCCATCTTTAAATGAGGTGTAAGCAATTCTTTTTCTGTCGGGCGCCCAGGCAGGCATATAATCTCGCACCCGGTTATAAGTCAAGCGGACTTGGTTATGACCGTCGTAGTCCATCATATAAATTTCATCATTCCCATCTCGATTAGAGACAAAAACTATTTTGGAAGTGAAAAGGGGTGGTTCTCCATACATTTTCATGAATTCGTCGGCCATTTTGTGCGCGGCCAATCTCAGAAGGCTCCGGTCTGCTTGGTATTTGCGGCCAAGAATAAAGCGTTGGCTTTTGACGTCATAAATTTTTCCTTCAAAAATAATTGATTTCTGATCGTTATTACTTTTTACCTGACCCACAAAGAGCAATTTCGCTTGAATAGATTCCCAATCTTTGAAACGTATATTGTTCGGATTAAGAGCAGGAATATATTTGTAGTAAGATTCAGGCAGAGGCACGAAAACACGGCTGTATTTTAAATCCGCAAGGAGCACTTCCCGGAGGGTCTGAGCAGCTTCTTGGACGAAAGGTTGATCTCCGGAAATCTGGAAGGTGGGACAGGCTACCGGAATAGCCGGTAGGCCTTCCCTCAAGCTGAGCACGACTTCTTGTTGCGTAAAAAGAGGTAAAATAGAGGCGGTGATAATAAAGATGATGAGCGGAGTCCATTTAATTATTTTCATGGTTAATGTTCAAAAATAAGATGAATGCCTAAATATTCATCAGGATAATCTTGAGGCAGAGGAGGAAAAGGAGCTGAGGAATAAACAGCTCTTAAAGCTGAAAGATCCAGAGCTTTGATGCCCGAAGATTCCTCTATTTTTACATCGGATATTTGACCTGACCGATAAATTTTAAAGTAGATGGTTGTGTGCAAACCCGCTGTATCTAGTCCACTTAGTTGGGATTTTAGCCAATTGCTGGAAATTCTGTCGAGAAGGGCTTGGAGATAATAGGTATAGGGGAAGGTGGAGAAACCGATCTGAGAGGAGAGAGCTGAGCCAAAAAGACCACTGCCAGAGCCGCCACCAAGCCCGAGTCGAATACCGCCGCCAGTTCCTCCAGATGAAGAAGAGGTTGTTGGTGAAGAGACTTGGCTGGACGAAGTGGATTTTTGAATAACGGCTTTTTTCTTTTGAGGAGGTTTTTTTGCTTCTCGACGAGGTTTTTCCACAGGATAGCGGAAAGATGATTCTGGAGAACTTTTTAGCTTTTCCGGAGTAGTAAGGTCTTTTAATGAGGCTCTCGGAGGGGTAGGAGTTTCACCCAGTTCTTTTATTTGTCCTCCCCCACCTGGGCCTCCCCCACCTCCAGGGAGAGCGATCAGATTGACATACTGGACTAAGCCTTTTTTCCTGGGAATTGGAATTCGGGGGGAAATAATCAAGGCTAGAGCCACTAGGAGATGGAGGATTATTGAAGAAACCACAGCTCGTTTAAAGAGCCAAGATTCTCTTTGAGTAAGAGTCATTTTCTTTTCCTGGCTTTCTCTGAGAGAGGTTCCACCACCAATCCCACCACCTCTACCCCAGCTCTTTTGATGATATCCAGGATTTGAATGACGAAACCATAAGGAAGTTCCTCGTCCGCCCGCAGAAAGACTACTTTTTTATCCTGACCGTAAAAATATTCTTTAAGTTTTTGTTCCAAGAGAAATTGATTAATGACTGTTTCATTGAGGTGAATATACCTGTCTTTAGTAATAGTCAGGGTCAAACCTTCTTCAGCTGGAGTAGTTTTAGTTTCAGCCTGAGGGAGATTAACCCCAATGCCAGTTTGAAGCATGGGGGCTGTCACCATGAAGATGATCAGGAGGACGAGCATAACATCCACCAAAGGAGTTACATTAATCTCTGATAGAGAAGTTCCTACCTCTTTGTTGGTGATAGAGCGATATTTAAATGCCATAGAGCCTTTCGGTAATGTTTAAGAATTCAATTGAGAAATCTTCCATCTTGACTGTAATTTCCTTAATTCGATGGAGAAAGTAATTGTAAGCAATAACGGCTGGTATGGCTGCAAAGAGTCCTAAGGCGGTAGCAATTAAGGCCTCAGCGATTCCCGGAGCAACAGTGGTTAAACTGGCTGACTTCAGTAGGCCGATTTCGTGAAAAGCATCCATAATTCCCCAGACGGTTCCAAAAAGACCAATAAAGGGAGTGACACTGCCCGTGGTGGCTAAGAAATTCATCATTTTTTCTAGGCGAGAAACTTCCTCGTTAGAGGCTTTGATCAAGGCTCGATTAATTCTTTCCAGATGGGCCGGCTCAAGCTGATGGCTGGGATTGCCTCGGGTGTAATGGGCTAATTCTTTGAATCCAGCCAGAAATAAGGACGCTAGAGGGCTAGCTTTGTACTTCCGGGCAGCTTCAGTAACATCACTTAAGTTACGACTTCGACGGAAGGCATCTAAGAATTTTTTCGATTGAAGATCGGCTGTTTTGAGAGATTTCCTTTTAAAGAGAATGATGGCCCAGGAAAAAACAGAAAAGAAAAGAAGAACAAGTAAAACAAATTGAACGACTATGCTAGCTTCTATAATTAGTTTCAAAAAATTCATTTTTTCCCAGAAAAATTAACACAGCCCCCGCTGATTGTCAAACCCTGAACTGATTCATCTAAGATTTAAACCAAAAGTAATTAGCTGAGAGGGGGCAGCTCTTTCTCTTTGAGAAGGATTAATTAGAATGATTCTTAATTTGAATTTAGATAAATTTTTCTCTGACCTTTGAGGTGAAAGGCTAAAGCCTGGCCTCCCATTAGCAATTTGCTTTCTTGGGACTGGGCTGAATTGACAAAAAAAAAGTGAAGTAATAGATTGAGAGCTGATTGAAAAACGATGCCCAAAATAAGAAAGTTCAATCCATCCCAAGTCTTGGCTCTTAGTTTTTTAGGGGCAATTTTTATAGGGACTCTTTTTCTGCTCCTTCCCTGGAGCACTGTTCAAGGAGGGATTAGCTTCATTGACGCTTTATTTACAGCCACTTCAGCCGTCTGTGTAACTGGGTTAATTGTCCAGGATACTCCAACCTTTTTCTCACCCGTGGGTCAGGTAATTATTATGATTCTTTTCCAGCTGGGGGGGCTGGGAATAATGACTTTTTCAACATTAATACTTTTAGTTAGCGGCCGGAATATATCTATTACTGATAGATTAATTATCCAAGAAGGATTCCATTATGGGTTTCTCCGTGATTTGAAAACCTTAATAAAAAAAATCTTTATCTTTACTTTGGTCATTGAAGGAATAGCCTGGGGATTACTCTTTTTGCGTTGGCAAAGAGAATTTCTCTGGCCAAGAGCCCTTTTTATTTCTCTTTTCCACGCTATTTCAGCTTTTTGCAACGCCGGCTTTTCTCTCTTCAGCACCAGTTTGGTTTCTTATCGGAGTGATTTTTTGGTTAATTTAACAATGATTACCACCATAATTTTAGGAGGATTAGGATTTCTGGTTCTTCAGGAAGGAACTCAGTTTTTCCAATCTATAGTCAGGAAGAGGCGTTTTATCTTAAGTCTTCACACTCGCCTGGTAGTAGCGATGACCACCGGTTTGATTTTGCTTCCTTGGTTTCTTTTTCTGGGTAGTGAATGGAACAAATCATTGGCTAATTTTGCTTGGCCAGAGAAACTGTTAGCTTCGCTTTTTCAAGTAGTGACTGCTCGTACCGCTGGTTTTAATACTTTAGATTTGACCTCTCTGGCCCCAGGGAGTGTTTTTCTGTTAATTTTACTTATGTTTGTGGGAGCCTCCCCCGGGTCAACCGGAGGCGGAGTAAAAACCACTACAATTGGAGTTATTTTCTCTTTTATTCGGTCCAAATTGTTGGCCAGGGATTCAGTTTCTCTTTTTCAACGGACTCTCCCTTTAGAGGTTGTGACCAAAGCCTTTACTCTGGTTACATTAGCTTTGTCTTTTATTTCCCTGGCGAGTTTTCTTCTATTTTTAACTCAACCCCAGCTTAATATGGCCCAGGCCTTTTTTGAGGTTTTTTCTGCCTTCGGGACAGTGGGCTTAAGTCTCGGTATTACTTCTCAATTAACCCCAGTGGGCAAATTAATTATTATTATCACCATGTACTGTGGCCGAATCGGCCTCTTAACTCTTTTATATGCTGTCAGTCGGGAGAAGTCCTTTGGAAAATATTCCTTTGTTGAAGAATCGGTAATGATTGGCTAGAATTCAGGAAGAGGAGTGTTTGTTATGAAATTTGCTGTTATCGGTTTAGGCAGTTTTGGTTCCAATATAGCCAAAACGCTTTATGAAAAGAACAATGAGGTTTTGGCGATAGACATAGATAAAGAAAGAGTCGAAGCGGTCAAAGGCTTTGTCTCCCACGCCGTGTGTATGGATTCGGCCGATAAGGAAAATCTGGAAGCTTTGGGTGTCCGGGAGATGGATGTGGTTATTGTTAGTTTAGGGCCTGAAATGGAAGCTTCAATTCTAACTGTGCTTTATCTCCATGAGTTGGGAGTGAAGAGAATTATTGCTAAGGCTCTCTCGGAAGACCATGCAAAGATATTGGAAGCTGTTGGGGCTACAGAGGTAATTTATCCTGAAAAAGATATGGCTATCAGGACTGCACTCCGTCTAAGCAATCCTAATATTCTCGAATATTTACCTCTAATTTCGGGCTTCAGTATTCAGGAATTAGCTCCTCCGGAAAAGTTTATCGGTAAATCATTGCGAGAACTTGATTTAAGAAATAAATATGGTATTCAGGTGATCGCTATCAAAGAGTTGATCCCTGATAAGATAACTTTTATTCCTTCAGCTGATTTTGTGATTAAAGACAGTGATATCCTGATTATTTTGGGGGAAGAAAAGCAATTGGCTCGGCTGAATTCTCAGTCCAAGTCTTGAACCAACCAAAAAATATCTTTTTTCATTTGATGAAGATTATTTTTTAATTGCCGCAAATATTGAGTCGTCAAGGAGTTAACCTGAGTTTCGGAAAAGTCCAGGCGGGAGAAAAATTAAGGATAAAAGATAATGTCCGAGGCTCAGACCTTTGGATTTGGGTCTTCACCATTCCCTTGGCAGGCAAAAGGGAAGAAAAAGCCTATAAGAATAAAGACATTTCTGAGGGATAAGTTTTAATCAAGGGTGAAAGCTGGAGACCTCAACCCAATTTTCCCCAATTTCTTCTCTCTAAAATTGCTTTTAGCCGGGACTTTAATCGCTGATCAAGATAAAAGGGATTAGTTTATTTTCGTAGGAGCCGGCGGAGGATCTCGCGAGCCACTTCTTTGGCACCCTGGCCGCTTTCTTTAACCGGCCCGACACAGGAGGGGCAGCCTTCTTGACAGGGGCAGTCAGTGATGGTTTTCAAACATCGCTCGAGTAACTCTGCTTCTAATTCAAAAAGAGAGGGACTGAGACCGATTCCCCCTGGGTAATTGTCATAAATGAAAATATTGGGCTCGAAATCAGTTTCGGAGAAAAAGCCTTCTTCCTGGAAGTAAGCTTTAGTTCTTAATTCTTTAGGGGGAACACTTTTTCCCGTCGAATTATCTCCGATGGAGACGCCTACGTCATGAAAATCACACATCATAAATAGTGGAGCCACATGATGGAGGCAATAGGCCAGGCCGAAAAGACCGTTGACTTTTTGCTCGGGATAATAGGGTAAAGACTTAAAAAGAAAAGAGGGAATGGTCAACCAGTAGGCGGTAGTCTGCATTTCGTATTGCGGCAGACTTAAATCGCCGGCGCCGACATTTTCCATAGTGTGGAATTTTATTTTTTTGAAACCAACCACTTGGGTGGCTACATGAACTTCTCCATGGGTAATGGAGTAATTATCTATTTTCTTTTGATCGAAAGAATCAAGAATTTTAATTTTGGTGTAATCGATAGCGTCCGTGTAATAATCTACCTCAGTTTGCTTGACGTAAGCTTTCCGTTGTTGGAAGTCCAACTGTTCCACATAATATTGTTGCCCCTCACAAAGATAGATGGCTTTAGGATGGAGGGTGGTCAAGGCAGAGGAAAAATCTACCTCAGCGATGACCTTAGGTTTACCGGTGGTGTCGACCACTACAAAATTATCAGAAGTAATACTTCTTAGACTGACTCCGTCAGCTGGGTAAGCATCAGAAGTCCAGAACCATTTTCCCCGGGAATAGTGAAGCATTTTTTCTTCTTCCAGGAACTTTAGGATTTCCCCTATTTCTAGCCGGCCAAATTTTTCTCCTTCCTGGAAGGGGAGTTCGAAGGCCGCACATTCAATATGGCTGATGAGGATGGAGAGATTATCAGGATTAATCAAGGCTTTTTCCGGGCTTTTGGAAAAGAAATAATCCGGATTATTAACTATAAACTGGTCTAAAGGAGCACTGGAGGCCACCAAGACGGCAGCTGAAGGGGCATTTTGGCGACCAGCCCGACCAGCTCTTTGCCAGGTGCTAGTGATGGTACCGGGGTAACCGGCCATGACCGCTACATCCAGACTGCCGATATCGATACCCAGTTCCAAAGCATTAGTAGAGACAATGCCCAGTATTTTTCCTTCGCGGAGGTTTTTTTCAATTTCCCTTCTTTTTAAGGGCAAATAACCACCCCGATAACCACGAATGAGTCCTTCTTGGGTTATGTTTTTTTCCATATCTGCCTTCAAGTAGGTGACCAGGACTTCCGTGATGAGGCGGCTTTGGGCAAAAACGATGGTTTGAAGATTTTTTCCAAGAAATACTTTGGCCACCCGGCGAGTTTCATTAACATAGGAGCGCCTGATACCCAGATGTTTGTTCACCACGGGTGGATTGTAAAAAATAAAATATTTTTCTCCCTGAGGGGCACCGTTGTTGTCAATTAACTCCACCGGTTCCTCGATCATTCTTTCGGCCATTTCCACTGGGTTGGAGATGGTGGCTGAGCAGAGAATGAACCGGGGGGAGGAACCGTAAAAGTTGGTGATTCGTTTCAAACGACGAAAAATGTTGGCCAGATGACTACCGAAAATGCCACGGTAATTGTGTAATTCGTCAACAATGATGTATTCAAGATTTTCAAAAAGTTTGATCCATTTGGTATGGTGGGGCAAAATGCCGGTATGAAGCATGTCCGGATTGGTCAGAATTATCTGCCCTCTGGCTCGGATGGCCTTCCGGGCCTCCTGGGGAGTATCCCCATCATAAGTGAAGATCCTTATTTCCTGGGGCAGGAGGTTGATGATTTCTTCTAGTTCAGCTCGTTGGTCTTGAGAGAGAGCTTTGGTGGGGAAAAGATAAATGGCCCGGCTGGAGGGATTTTCCAAGATAGCTTGCAGAACCGGTAGATTATAGCAAAGGGTCTTACCGGAAGCCGTGGGGGTGACAACAATGATATTCTTTCTCTGCCGGGCTTTTTCCCACGCTTCATATTGATGAGAATAAAGTTGCGAGATGCCCTTTTGATGAAGAGCTTGAATTAAAGCTGGATGGACATCCTCGGGAAAGGGATGGAAATTTCCTTCCCGGCGGGGAATATGTTTGATTGCCTTTATGCAGCCCTGGGCCAGGCTGATTTTTTTAAGTTCTGCCAATGCATCGAGTAAACGGGAATTTTGGGCCATAAGGATTACCTTTTTATCTTAAGTCATTGCTTGCGGCTGGTCAATAGGGGGAGTAAAATAGAAATCCACAGAGTAATGCTGGAATATATAACCGTAAAAAAGGCTGCTCAGCACAATCTTAAACATATAGATGTGGTTATTCCCCGGAATCGGTTAGTAGTCATTACTGGTCCTAGTGGTTCAGGAAAATCTTCTTTGGCCTTCGATACTCTTTTTGCTGAGGGCCAGAGGAGGTATATTGAGTGCCTTTCCACCTATGCTCGTCAGTACGTGGAACAGTTTGAGAAACCTGAAGTAGAGATTGTCGAAGGCATCTCTCCGGCTATCTCCATAGATCAAAAAACAATTTCGCCTAATCCCAGATCCACCGTAGGCACCATAACCGAGATCTATGATTTCCTCCGGTTATTGTTTGCCCGGGTGGGGAAGCCCTTTTGTCCTTCCTGTGGTCGAGAAATTCAACCCCAAACTCCCGAAGAAATGGTGGAGAGGCTGTTGAGCGGATTGTCATCTCAAAAAATCAAGATACTTGCGCCTGTAGTTAAGGGACGAAAAGGTGAATATGCCCGTTTATTTGAACGTTGGCGGAAAAAAGGTTACCTGCGCGTTAGAGTAGATGGAGAATGGCGAGAGTTGGAAGAAGATATTTATTTGAGCAGAACCAGAAAGCACACGATTGAAGTTCTCATTGATGAATTTGTCCCCTCTGCGGCTAGTTATCAGAGAGTCAAGGAGGCGGTGGAGAGAGCTGTGGCGTTATCTGAGGGAGACATGGTCGTTATCCAGCCAGATGGCCAGGAGCATTTTTTTTCTGTTCATTATATTTGTCCTTTTTGTGAACTAAGCCTACCGGAGCTAGAGCCCCGGACATTTTCTTTTAATAGCCCGTACGGAGCTTGTCCCGATTGTCATGGATTGGGCTATGTCTCTGAAATTGACTGGAGAGGCGAAGTTCATTTAACTGAAGAAGTCTGTCCTACTTGCGGGGGGCAAAGATTAAGGCGGGAAAGTCTGGCAGTCAAAGTCGGCCGCTGGAATATTATTGAACTTAGCTTAATGCCGGTCTCCCGTTTGATCCAGGTCATGAAAGAATTGGAATTTGCTGGGACTTCTGAGGTCATCGCTTCCCGGATAATTAATGAAATTTTAAGCCGGGCGCAGGTTATTCAGGACCTGGGCATGGGCTATTTGGACCTAATGAGGCCAGCAGCCACCTTAAGTGGAGGGGAGGCCCGGCGCATAAGATTGGCGGCTCAGGTGGGAGCTAGGTTGCGGGGCGTTCTTTATGTTCTCGATGAACCCACTATCGGTCTTCACCAAAGAGATAATGAGAGACTCATCCGTTTGCTCAAGTTTCTTCGCGACGAGGGAAATTCAGTGATAGTGGTGGAGCATGATGAGCAGACTATAAAAGCCGCTGATTATATTGTTGATTTAGGACCAGGGGCAGGAGAGAAAGGGGGGCAAGTGGTGGCCAGAGGCGGTTTGCCTGAGATTCTCCGAGCGGAACATTCCTTAACTGCTCAGTATTTGCTTAATTTAAAAAAGATTGATGTGCCTTCTCGACGTCGCCAACCTAAGGGATGGTTAACCATTATTGGGGCCAGTGAGCATAATCTGAAAGAAATAGATGTGGCTATTCCCCTGGGGGTGATGACCGGTATTACAGGTGTTTCGGGTTCGGGAAAAAGCACCTTGGTTTATGATATTCTCTATAAAGCCTTACTCAATAAATTGACTTCTGCCCGCAAAAAACC
>QMPV01000065.1 GCA_003648765.1 Candidatus Aminicenantota bacterium | reverse complement strand
ATAGATCTCCCTGGAGAAGAAAAAGGGCTTTTCCGGCCTCTTGAGAAATGGTCAAAAACCTCGCTTCCTTCACTGGCTATCGGTTACGAAATCGGTGTCACCCCCATTCAAATTCTCCAGGCGATAAATATTGTGGCCAATCGAGGGAGTTTAATTCCCTTACGGGTGGTCAAAGATAAACATCTTTACGAACAAGTCACCGGCCGGCCGACAGCTCCCCGGAGAGTTCTCTCTCCGGAAACCGCGACCACTCTCTTGAATTACTTAACCCGAGTGGTGGAAGAAGGCACCGGATTGCCGGCCCGGCTACCTGGTTATAAAGTGGCCGGTAAAACCGGCACAGCTCAAAAATACGACCCCAATTTGGGAACTTATACCTCCTCCGCCCACCAGGCTTTATTTACCGGTGTTATTTTTCACCGACATCTTCCTTTGCTTTCTCTGACGATTGTTATCGACGAACCCCAAGGTGCTTATTACGGTTCCCAGGTAGCAGCGCCTCTTTTCCGCCGCATAGCCGAAGAAACGCTGCGCTATCTTCGAATCCCGCCGGAAACAAAATCTCCGGCTTTTATCATCACCGCCCAAAAAAGGAGCATTGAATAGCATGAAGTTGAAAGAAATTCTGCAGGGCCTGAAAGTGATCGCTCTCCAAGGAGATATTGCTCAGGAAATACGATATGTAACTTATGATTCACGCTATGTCCTGCCCCATTCTTTATTTGTGGCCATTAAAGGCGCCAAACACGACGGTCACCAGTTCATTACTGCTGCCCTGGAGAAAGGAGCAGTGGGCATTATCTCCGAAAATCCTCCACCCCCTGAATTTGCTCCCATCTGGATTCAGGTAGAAGATGCCCGGGAAGCTCTGGCTCTCTGTGCCGAAAATTTTTACGGCCATCCTTCCCGCGAGATAAAAGTGGTCGGCATTACCGGCACCAAAGGCAAAACCACCGTCAGTTATTTATTAGAAAATATCCTCAAGGCAGCCCATTTACAGCCAGGGGTTATCGGTACCGTCTCTTATCGAGGACCAGGTCTATCTTCACCGGCCGAACGGACTACCCCTGAAGCCTCCGACCTCCAGCGCTACTTGAAGATTCTGGTCGACCACGGGGCTACTCACTGTCTGATGGAAGTCTCCTCCCACGCTCTCGAATTAAAACGGGTTAAAGGCATAAATTTTGCTGTCACCATTTTTACTAATTTAAGCGGCGAACACCTGGATTACCACCAGACTATGGAAAACTATTATCAGGCCAAGAAAAAACTATTTACCCTGTATTCTTCTCGAATGGCGGTAATTAATTACGATGACCCCTGGGGAAAAAGATTGATTGAAGAAATCCCCACGGCAGCAGTCACTTATGGCCTTCACTCCCGGGGAACCATTTATCCCGAGAACTATCATTTTTCCTCTCGGGGAATTGAAGCCACGATCAAATATCCGGCCGGAAAATTCAAAATAAACTCCCCCCTTTTGGGCCGGCCCAATCTTTATAATATTCTGGCCGCGGCCGCAGCGGCCTTAACTTTAGGCATCAATCCCGCCTTTATCAAAGAAGGAGTTCAGTCCATCACCACTATCCCGGGGAGATTTGAAAAAATCGAGAATCCCTGGGGGATAAATATTTTTGTTGATTATGCTCACACCGATGATGCTCTCAAAAACCTGCTGGAAACAGCTCGGGAATTAACTCCGGGCCGGGTCATTGTGGTCTTCGGAGCCGGAGGCGACCGGGACAAAACCAAACGTCCCCGAATGGGGCGGGTGGCGGCCGAACTGGCCGACTGGAGCATTATCACCTCCGACAATCCCCGCTCGGAAGCCCCTCAGGCGATTATCGCCGACATTGAACAGGGCTTTAAAGAAGCCGGGAAAAATAATTACGAAATAGAACCCGACCGTCGGGCGGCAATCCGCAAAGCTCTTCTTCAGGCCGAAAAAGACGATTGTCTGCTTATCGCCGGCAAAGGCCACGAAGACTATCAAATAATCGGCCGGCAAGTTATCCCTTTCCATGACCCGACCGTGGTCAAAGAACTCATCCAGGAAATCGGGAGGTCACGTGGCTAAAATGTCCCTGGAGAAAGTGGCTCTTTTAACCGGAGGGAAGCTTCTGGCGGGCTCTCCGGAGAAACTGGCCACCGGGTTTGAATTCGATTCCCGGGAAATTAAACCCGGCGACTTATTTTTCGCTTTAGTAGCTGAACGAAACGGCCATGACTTCATTCCCGATGCCTTCCGCCGGGGAGCGGTCGGTGCCGTTGTTTCTGAGGAAAGACAACCGCCCCACCCCGACTTCGGCCTTATCCGCGTCGATGATACCCTGGAAGCCCTCCAGCTTCTCGCCCGGAAAGTCCTCCAGGAATACCAGGTCAAAATCATCGGCATTACCGGCAGTGTGGGCAAAACCACGGTCAAAGAATATACGGCCTCTCTCCTGGCCGGCCAATTTTCAGTGCTGAAGGCTAAAAAATCTTTCAACAACCAGATCGGGGTTCCTTACACTCTTCTCCAGCTTCACCAAGGACATCAAATAGCCGTGCTGGAGATGGGCATGAACCATGCCGGTGAAATTAAGCATTTGACGACCATCGCGCCGCCGGATGTGGCCGTGATCACCGGTATAAAGCCCGTCCATACTGAATTTTTCTCCAGTCTGGAGGAAATTGCTGCGGCCAAATATGAAATTTTGGCCGGGGCCCGGCCTCAGGCTGTGGCTGTGCTGGCCGGGGACGACCCTTATTGTCAACAATTCGCCCGAATCTGGTCAGGCCAGGTCATCACCTTCGGCTTCGGGGAAAACTGCCACCTCCGGGTCACTGACCTTCATCTCGAGGGCTGGGCGGGTTATTCCTTCACTGTGACCTATCAGGGAAAGAAATTCTCCCTGAAACTTCCGGTAGTTTACGAAAGTTACGTCTATAATTTTGCTGCCGCGGCGGCTGTGGCTTCTGCCCTGGGGCTTTCTCTTGAAAAGATTAAAGAACAGGCCCTTAATCTGGGTCCTCTACCTCAACGAGGAGAAATCATTCCGCTGGCCAATGATATCCACCTGATTAACGACGTTTACAACTCAAATCCGGCGGCCCTTCAGATGGCTCTGCGGAATTTAAGCTCTCTACCGGCGCGCCGCCGGATAGCCGTTCTGGGAGATATGCTCGAACTGGGTCGAGAAGGCGATAAATTCCACTTCCAGCTCGGCCAGGAACTGGCTCAACTCGGTTGGGACTGGCTGATCACCGTGGGTCAGCTCAGTCGGCATTTTGCCCGGGGAGCCATAGCTGCAGGATTGCCTTCAAGTCAGGTCCTGACGCTGGCTGAGGCTGGCGCCGCCGCCGAGGCACTTCATTCGCTCCTCCAGCCCGGCGACTTAATTCTGGTCAAGGGCTCGCGGCGGATGAAAATGGAACAAATTATCGAGCACTTAACGGGAGGAGAAAAGTAAGATGCTCTATTGGCTTCTGGTGCCTTTACGTGATTATTTCTTCTTCTTTAACGTTTTCCGCTACATCACGGTCCGCACAGCCCTGGCCGGGATGAGCGCTTTACTCTTAACTCTGCTTCTCGGTCCCTTGACTATTAAATTGCTTAAAAAATACCAACTGGGAGAGGAAATTCGTCCCGACGGCCCTGAATCACATCAGCAGAAAAAAGGCACGCCGACCATGGGCGGTCTCCTCTTCATTCTGGCCACTCTGGTGACTACTCTCCTTTGGGGGGATTTGCGCAATCATTATATCTGGATCGCTATGATGACCATGGTCATCTTTGGAGCCATCGGCTTCATCGACGACTACGCCAAAATAAAAAAGAAACGGGGTACCGGTCTGGGTGTCCGCCAAAAATTTATTCTTCAGGTGACCCTGGCGGGTCTCATTGCCTTTATCCTGGTTTACCTGGGAACCAAAGGCGAGTTCAACCTCCACCTCCACTTTCCCTTTTTCAAAGAATGGACCCCTTATCTCGGGTGGGCTTATCTACCCTGGATTGTTTTAATTCTAATCAGTTCTTCCAACTCGGTTAATTTAGCCGACGGGCTGGACGGTTTGGCCATCGGACTGATGGTCATCAGCGCCAGTGCCATAACCGCTCTGACCTATATTGCCGGACACGCTCTCTGGTCCCAGTACTTAAATATCGCTCGGGTGCCCCAGGCGGCTGAACTGACCGTTTTTGCCGGGGCTTTATCCGGAGCCTGTCTGGGATTTCTCTGGTATAACTGTCATCCCGCCCAACTCTTCATGGGCGATGTCGGCGCTCTTTCCCTGGGCGGCACGGCGGGGATTTTAGCTATTCTTATCAAGCAAGAGTTTCTGCTTTTCACGATTGCCGGGGTTTTCATCCTGGAAGCCCTGTCCGTAATTCTTCAAGTCGGCTATTTCCGTTTCAGCGGGGGGAAACGTCTTTTCCGCATGGCCCCGCTGCATCATCACTTTGAACTGCTGGGCTGGTCAGAAGAAAAAGTGGTGGTGCGTTTCTGGATATTGGGGATTATCTTCGCCCTTTTCAGTTTGACGACTTTAAAATTGAGATAAATGATGGACTTAAAAGACAAGCATGTTGTGGTCCTCGGGCTCGGACGAAGCGGCCAGGCCGTCTGCCGTTTTCTGCTAAGCCGTCAGGCCCGGGTGACCGCTTCGGAAATAAAATCTCTCACCGAACTTCTGGCCGATAAGAAGATCCGGGAATTAAAGGAAGCCGGGGTAACCCTGGAGGCGGGGGGACATCGCTGGGAAACTCTGGCCCAGGCAGACCTGATTGTTCTCAGCCCGGGAGTACCTCCTCTGCCCGAACTGGAAAAACTTAAAGCCCAGGGCAAAAAGATACTTCCGGAAATAGAGCTGGCCTATCACTTCCTGAAAGGAAAGATTGTGAGCATCACCGGTTCCAACGGTAAATCAACCACGGCCACTCTCACTCATAAAATTCTCTCCGAAGGGGGATTACCTGCTTTTCTGGCCGGCAACATCGGTTTCCCCCTGACCAATCTGGTCGACTCCTCCTCCCCCTCGGATATTTATGTCGTGGAATTATCCAGCTTCCAATTAACCTACATCGAGCAATTCACCGCTGAGGTGGCGGTGTTGTTGAATATTACCCCTGACCATCTCGACTGGCATCCCTCTTTTGACCATTACAAAGAAGCCAAACAGCGCCTGATTTTATCCCAACCGGAAAACTCCCTGGCCATACTCAACCGGGATGACGCTCATGTTTGGGAACTTAATGCGGCCCGAAAAGCTCTGGTCTGGGCTTTCAGCTTAAGCCGACCCGTCACCCCTGGTATGTATCTGGAAAAAGATTGGCTCTACCTCCATCTCGACCAACCAACCAAATTTCTCCATCGTCAAGAGGTGCCTCTCTTCGGTCCCCACAACCTGGAGAACATCATGGCGGCTGCTTTAGTCGGCAAATACTTCGGGCTGCCCGACTCCCGGATAAAAAATTCCATCTTAACTTTCCGCGGGCTAGAACATCGGCTGGAAAAAGTGACCTCCATTGACGGGATCACTTTCTTTAATGACTCCAAGGCGACCAATGTCGACGCCACTCTGAAATCCATTCAAAGCTTTGAAGAGAATCTTATCCTTATCCTGGGTGGAAGAGACAAAGGCGGCGATTTTAAACAACTCATTCCCGCCTTAAAAAATAGAGTTAAAGCGGCCATCCTCCTGGGAGAGGCGAAAGAAAAGATCCAGAAAGCCCTGGCCGGAACAGTCCCGCTTCATCCCGTCTCTTCGCTGGTTGAGGCAGTGGAAAGAGGCTATTCACTGGCCCGCCCGGGTGACGTTGTCCTGCTGGCGCCGGCCTGTACCAGCTTTGATATGTTTAAAAACTTTGAAGAACGAGGTCGAAGATTTAAAGAGGCTGTGTTGGCCTTGAAAGAAAGAGTTCAGCCAAAATGAAAAACCAAACGGAAATCTATCGGCCTTACAGTTTTGACAAGCCACTGCTGATTATCACTTTGCTGCTCCTGACCATCGGCCTGATTATGGTCTTCAGCACCACGGCTATCAGAGCCGGCGAAATTTACCACCAGCCTTTTTACTTCTTTTTGAACCAGGTGGTGGGAGCAGTGGTCGGTCTCATTTTGATGTTCATTATTATTGGCCAACGCCAGCCTTTTTATCAGAATCCGCTCTTTATTTTCGGTCTCCTCTTGCTGACTTTCTTCCTGCTGGCTCTTTGTCTGGTGATGCCTCCTTTCCGTCAGACTCAGCGTTGGGTCTATTTCTTCGGCCTTCGCTTCCAGCCTTCTGAATTAGCCAAATTCAGTCTTATCTTCTTCCTGGCCTATTATCTGAGCAAACGTCACGACCGGCTGGGCAATATCAAGACTTTTCTTATCCCCCTGGTGACCATCGGTCTGCTGGTTGTCCTGATTATTAAAGAACCCGACTACGGCACGGCCTTTTTTCTCTTTGTGCTGGCGGTGATTATTCTTTTTATCGGTGGCATTCGTCTGACCCATCTGATCGGTCTGGGGTTGGCGGTGATGCCTCTTTTTATCCTCTTTCTGGTAAAAGTCGATTACCGGCTCAATCGTATCCTGGCTCTTCTCTTTCCCGGAGAGGATCCGCTGGGCAAAGGTTTTCAGCTGATACAATCCAAACTGGCCATCGGGGCGGGGGGCATTTTAGGAGTTAGTCTGGGAGCCAGTGTTCAGAAACTCTATTTTCTTCCCTGTGCCCACACTGATTTTATTTACGCCATTATCGGTGAAGAATTGGGCCTGCTGGGCACTCTGGCCATTCTCGCTTTATTCATCTTGTTTCTCTGGCGAGGCATTATGATCTCCCTGAAAGCACCCAATAACTATTCTCAGCTTCTGGCCGCCGGTATCTCGCTGGCTATTTTCTTTCAAGCCATTATGAACATCAGCATCGTCCTGGGTTTAATTCCTCCCACCGGGCTGCCGCTGCCATTTATCAGCTTCGGGCGGTCTTCCCTGGTGGTCAATCTTATGGCGACCGGTGTTCTTCTGCATATTTCACAACGCCGGAGTGGAGACAGGCAAAAAAGATGATGATGACCACAGCCACGATGATGACCACCATTATTATTGCCGGCGGAGGCACCGGTGGACACATCTATCCTGCTCTGGCTCTGGGGAAAGAACTCAACCGACTCCTGCCTCAAGCCAGGATTATCTACACCGGCAGTCGCCGGCCGCTGGAAGCCCGGCTCATGGCCAAGCACGGCGTTGAATTTTACGGGCTGCCGGTAGAGGGCTTGAAGGGGAAAGGACTCAGGGCGGCTCTCAATTTTCTCAAACTCCCTCTGGCCTTGATTCAAGCCTCTCGTTTTCTCCGCCGGTGGCAACCCGGTCTGGTCATCGGCCTGGGCGGTTACAGCTCGGGGCCACTGCTCCTCATGGCTTCCCTGAAGAGAATCCCCACCATTATTCTGGAACAGAATGCCCGTCTCGGTTTCACCAATCGCCTGCTTCTCCCCTGGGTGAAAAAAGTGGTGGTTTCTTTTGCCAGCACTCTGGCCGCCTGTCGGGGGAAAGGGGAATTTATCGGCAATCCCGTCCGACCGGAATTTTATCAGGTGCCGGAAAAAAGAAAATTATCGCCCGACACCCTGACTATTTTTGTCTTTGGGGGCAGCCAGGGCTCCCATTTTCTAAACAGTGTGGTCACTCAAGCCTTGCCTCAGTTGAAAAAACTGCCCCAGCCGCTATCCATCATTCATCAGACCGGGGAAAAAGAATACGAAATGGTCAAAGCGATTTACGAAAAGCAGGGCTTTAATCAAGCCCTCATTCAAGCTTTTTTTGATAATATGGCGGAGCTCTTCACCCGGACCGACCTGGTTATCTCTCGGGCGGGGGCGACCACCATCGCCGAACTTATCGCCGCGCAGCAACCGGCTCTGCTGGTTCCCTTTGCCCAGGCCACTGAGAATCACCAATATTTCAATGCTCTGGAATTGGTCCGGAAACAGGCCGCTCTGCTGGCGACGGAAGACGAATTCACTCCTGAATTTCTGGTGGAGAAACTCAGTTATTTTCTCGACCACCGAGACGAACTCCACCAGATAAGCCGGAACCTGGCTTTCTTCCGGCGGGAAAACGTCACCACTGAAATAGCCCGGCTCTGTCTGAGCTTAATCGACTCTCAACAATCGGAGAAGGTGTAGCTATGGTTAATCGAATCTATATTAAATTGAAGCACATCCACCTCGTCGGTATCGGCGGTACCGGCATGAGCGGGATTGCTGAAGTTTTGCTCAATCTGGGTTACAAGGTTTCAGGTTCAGACCTGCAGGAAAACGAAGCCACGCGGCGTCTGGCCCGCTTGGGAGCCACTATTTCCATCGGCCATCACGCCGCCAATGTGGAGGGAGCAGATGTGGTAGTCATTTCCTCGGCCATTAAACCGGGCAATGTGGAAGTAGAAGAAGCCAAACGCCTGAAAATTCCGGTCATTCCCCGCGCTGAGATGCTGGCGGAACTCATGCGCTTGAAACTGGGCATTGCCGTAGCCGGTTCCCATGGAAAAACCACCACCACTTCGATGATTGCCCAGGTTCTGGAGGAAGCCGGTCTGGACCCGACCATCATCGTCGGCGGCCGGTTAAACACTTTAGGGGCTCACGCCAAGCTGGGCCAGGGTGACTTTATCGTCGCCGAAGCCGATGAAAGCGACCGTTCCTTCCTCTATCTTTCTCCCTTTATCGCTGTTTTAACCAACCTGGATGAAGAGCATCTCGACCAATATAAAACTTTAGAGGAAATCAAAAAAACCTTTATTTCCTTCGCCAATAAAGTGCCCTTTTATTGCCCCGTCATTCTCTGTTTGGATGACGCCAATTTACAAAGCCTAATTCCCAATCTTGAGCGACGGGTCATTACCTATGGTTTTTCGGCTCAAGCGGATATCTATGCCCAAAATCCTTCCTTCGCTGAATTTTCCAGTTCCTCGACTGTTTTCTGGCAGGGGAAGAAACTGGGCACCTTACGGCTTAATGTCCCGGGACTCCATAGTATTTACAATGCTATGGCCGCCATTGCGGTCGGCCTGGACCTGGATATACCCAGCCAGACCATTCTTAAGGGGCTGGCCAAATTCAAAGGTATCGGCCGACGCTTCGAATTAAAAGCCCAAATCGGAAAAAAGTACATCTTTGAAGACTATGCTCATCACCCTACGGAAATAAAGGCCACTCTGGAAGCCGCCAAGCTGGGTTGGGGTCGACGTATTCTGGCTGTTTTTCAGCCTCATCGCTATACCCGGCTGGCCCTCCTCATGGACCAATTTTCCACCTGCTTCAATCAGGCTGATACCTTAATCATCACCGAAATTTATCCGGCGGGTGAAAAACCCATTCCCGGGATATCCGGACGGAAATTATTCGAAGCTATTCAAACCTATGGCCATAAGGATGTCTATTTTGAACCGGAAATGGCCCAAATTCCCAATTTAGTCCAAAGACTGGCTCAACCCGAGGACCTGATTTTTGTGCTGGGAGCCGGTAGTATTTACCGGATAATCCCCGAGATCATTAAAAAGCTGGGAGGCAAGAATTAAAATGGCCGTCCGCTACGACATCCTGCCACATTCTCGAAGCGGTTATCTCCACCCGGCCCGACCGCTGGCTGACCGCAAAAGAAAGATTCGCCAGTTGCCCCGGCGCAAGATTCGGGTGACACCACTGCATACCCTGGGCGCCTTTTTGCTTTTCTGCGGAATCTTCTTCGGCTTCCAGCAACTCTATCTCTTTCTCATCACCTGGGAAAAACTGAATGTTTCCACCGTGGAAATTGCCTGTCCTGATGAAAATTTAAAAGAAAAAATCAATCAACTCTTGGCTGGACGGAAATTGGGTAATATTCTTATCTGCGACCTTAATCCCTGGCGGGAAAAGATCCAGGCCCTCCCCTGGGCTAAAAATGTCGTTCTTCGGAAAAGTCTGCCTTCGACTCTGCTCATCAGAGTCGAACCCCGCCAACCGGCGGCGGTCCTGGTGAGAGACGGCCACGTCTGGCTGATTGACCGAGAAGGAACACTCCTGGAGACAACCTCTCCCGCCGCCCACCCGGAGCTACCTCTCATTATTGACTCGACTCCTTCTGATTCTCCGGCTTCTCTCCAGCTGGCCTGGCAGCTGCTGGAGGAAGTGGATGACTCTCTCCGGAAGGACCTAGCCTGGATTAAAATTTCTATCCCCCAAGGAATAACCATCGCTTTTCAAGGCGATGAAACCCCCCTTATTCTGGGGTTTTCTCATTTTAAACAGAAATTGGCTTTTTATCACCAGACTCAGGCAGTACTGGACCAGTATCGACCGCTGGAATATATCGACCTCCGCCTGGAAGATAGAGTTTATTTCAAACCCAAAAGACCAGCCGCCCTCAGCTCACTCGCCAGTACTGCCGGGGAGGAAAATCATGGCTAAAAACGGTTATATCGTCGGCTTGGATATCGGCACTAAAAAAACAACCGCCCTGATCGGCGAAATCACTGAAGAAAACAAAGTTGAAATCATCGGTGTGGGCACAGCTGAATCCCGGGGCCTCCGCAAAGGAGTGGTGGTCAATCTGGAAGCTACGGTTGAGTCGATTAAACGAGCTCAGGAAGAAGCAGAACTTATGGCTGGAGTCGAGATCGACTCGGCCTATATCGGGCTTTCCGGCGCCCACATCAAAAGTTTCAACAGCCGGGGAGTTATTGCTGTCTCGGGCAAAAATAGAGAAATCACCCGGGAAGACATCAAGCGGGTTATCGACCAATCCAAGGCCGTCTCCATCCCTCCCGACCGGGAAATCATTCACATTATTCCTCAGGAATTTGTGGTGGATGAACAGGACGGGATTAAAGACCCGCTGGGCATGAGCGGGATTAAACTCGAAGTTAATGTCCACATTGTCACCGGCGCCATCACTTCCGTTCAGAACCTCAAAACCTGCATCACGCGGGCCGGCATAGAAATCGAAGAAATCGTGCTGAATCAGATTGCCGCCAGTTACTCGGTGCTGACTCATGATGAAATGGAACTGGGCGTGGGCCTCATTGATATCGGCGGTGGCACGACCGAAATCGCTATTTTCGAAAGAGGCAGCCTTTGGTACACCTCGATCATCCCCATCGGCGGGGATAACTTCACCAACGACATCGCCGTGGGGCTGCGTACACCTATCCCTGAAGCTGAAAAAATCAAGAAAAAATACGGCTGTGTCACGGCTCCGCTGGGTGACGAACAGGAAACCATTGAGGTGCCTTCGGTGGGACGGGGCAAAAAAGCCCGCATTCTCTCCCGGCAGCTCCTGGCTGATATTATCTATCCCCGGGCGGAAGAAATCTTCCGACTGGTGGACAATGACATCAAAAGAACCGGTTTTGAAAAATCCCTTAATTCAGGGGTGGTCCTGACCGGCGGTACGGCTCTTCTGGAAGGACTTGAAGATGTAGCCGAGGAAATCTTTGACCTGCCGGTGCGCAGGGGTGATGTCAGCGGTGTCGGTGGTCTGGTTGACCGAGTCAGCACCCCTGATTATGCCACCGCCGTCGGGCTGGTTCTTTATGGCTATAAAAAATGGAAAAGCCGTGGCTTTTCCCGAGAAGGCAAAAAAGGCTTCTGGGCCAAATTCCGAGATTGGTTTAAAGAAGCATAAGGAGGAAAAAAATGCGTGACGAATCCCGGAGTAAATTAAAATTTCATCTGGTCGAGGACGAACCTGGGGCCAACATTAAGGTCATCGGCATTGGTGGGGGTGGCGGCAACGCCATCAACCGGATGATTGAAGCCCGGATTGAAGGGGTGGAATTCATCACCATCAATACCGATCTCCAGGCTTTAAGCACCAACCATGCCCCCACCAAAATCCAGATTGGTCGCAAATTGACCAAAGGACTGGGTTCCGGCGGACGACCGGAAATCGGCAAACAGGCCGCCCTGGAAGACACTGAAAAAATCGTTGAAATTCTTCAGGGAGCCGACATGGTCTTTCTCACCGCCGGTCTGGGTGGAGGGACCGGCACCGGCGCCACACCGGTCATCGCCAGCCTGGCTTCCGAGCTGGAGATTCTGGTCATCGCCATTGTCACCCTGCCCTTTAATTTCGAAGGCAAGAAGCGCGCCGAACAAGCTGAAGAAGGACTGAGCGAATTGCGCAACGCCGTCGATACCGTTATTTCTATTCCCAACGAGAGATTGCTCCAGACCGTCAATCTCGACACCTCCATTCAAGACGCTTTCAAGATGGCTGACGATGTTCTCCGGCAGGCTGTCCAGGGCATCTCCGACTTAATCACCCGACCGGGCCTGATTAATCTTGACTTCGCCGATGTTAAATCCATTATGAAGGGTATGGGCATGGCCTTTATGGGCACGGGTCTGGCCTCGGGCGAGAACCGGGCTGTTGAGGCGGCCCAGAAAGCAATTTCCAGTCCCCTGCTGGTCGACACTTCCATTGAAGGCGCTCATGGCGTGCTGATTAATATTACCGGCGGCAAAGATATGACTCTCCACGAAGTCTCCAAAGCTTCGGAATTGATCCATGACCTGGCTCATCCGGAAGCCAATATCATCTTTGGTACAGTGATCGATGAGAACATGAAGGATATGGTTAAAGT
>QMPV01000064.1 GCA_003648765.1 Candidatus Aminicenantota bacterium | reverse complement strand
GACAGGAGTTCTTCAGGAGACAACTCTGTTTCGATTTGAAGAACGCAGTTCAAAAACCAAGGTTGGGAGTGATAATCCACAGGTTCAGTGACATAAAGTGAGGAACTCTTAACTATTTTTATTGCTTGAGTAATAAGGAGCCGAGCTGCCTGTTGAAGATTTTTTCTTCGATGGCCAAGATTACTGCCTAAACTAAGAAAATAATTCATTTTTCTCTCTCAAACCTCTTACTTTCAACAACTGGGACTCGCTTTTTTTCTTTAAATATGCCATTATAAGCGCTCATGCAAAAAGTAGAAAGATGGCGGATAAAACAACTCGAAAGTAATCTAAAAGACATCGCCAGTTTACTCCTCAAATTCGGCCATCCTGAATGGGCTAATGTTTTTCTCCATTATGCTGAAGAAGCCCAAGGAATTTATCTCGCCCGGAGATTCCCTGTTTGGCAACTCAAAAATCTCATCCGCAACATTCGCTTTTGCTTCAAACAATCTTCTTCCCTGTTTAACATTCCTCTGCAAGTCATCCACAACGGTCGCCAAAGTCAAAAAGAAATAGAGCTAGTAGCTGAATTTCACTCTCTATTTCATCTTTTGGCTGAACTCGAGGAAAAACTCAAAGAAAAAATCCACTAAACCCCTCCCTTAAATTTCCCTTTAGACTAAAGTTCTAAAATATTGAACATTTTCAGGACTTTCAACACAGCAAAAGTGGCCCAAAGATGATCTTCCACGCCTGCCTTTTTCAAGCCGGCATACCAATAACCATGTTTATTCTGACGCTTAGCTAGCCAGGCTAGAGCTTCCTGAATAGCTGGTTCTTCAGGAGAGAAACCGATGCGAGCCAAAGCATCCAAACTACTGACAATATTAGTTGCCCAATAAGGATAATTTATTTCTTCCCAATATGAAGCTTCTTGGCGATCTTCATAATAATCTTCTTTAAAGAAGCGGCCCATCAACCAGCGTCCCGCCTCTTTAGTTTCAGGACGGGTCTTCCAAGTAGGAGAAAGAGCCAAAGCTCGCAGAGCCATACCCGTCACCAAATGGGAAGAAGGTTTACTTTTATCCGGGGGAAGCGGGGGTAAGTTTTTATGATGGGGATTAGTATATCTTTTTCTCAGTTCTTCTTTATCCACCGTCCGATAAGGAATGGCCCAACCTCCATCAGTCTGTCTGTTTTTCATTAACCATTCAAAACCTTTTTGGGTACGTTTATCTCTGTCCAGACCATAGAGTCCCAGAACTTCCAGGATAAGGCAATGATAAGTAGTGGCGTATTCATTAAGATAAGCGCCGCGAAAATCTCCTTCTTCACTTTGAGTGGCCAATAAAAACTCCAGAGCTTTTTTAATTCCGGCATCTTCAAGAGTACAACCGTAAAGATAAAGACGGAGAAGATTGCGCAATGTCTCGACAATCATTCTGGTTTTGGCCCATTTATCCTCTTGGTTATTATACTTTTTTACTTCCCACCCACCTTCAGGCAATTGAGCTTCAAGAATTCTAATCCGTTCGGCAAACTTTTTCAGGTTTTTTCTTTCTCTATCGGCCGGCACCTCCAGAATATCTTTTTTTAACCAATAAAGAACTGGCAAATTGCCTCGAGCCAATAAAAACTCGACAGCTTTACTCCCTTTGAATTTCATTCAGATTAAGCCCTTCACCACTTAATAATTGATGGTAATTTTATCGATCTTGGTTGAGAATAATACATAAAAACTCAAAAGGTTCTTTAAAAGGATTGCGAAACTGATGTTTTTCGTTAGGGGCAATATAAGCACATGAATCTTCTTCGAGAAGAGTCTCCCGGCCAGCAGCATCCACTACGACTCCTTGACCTTTTTCCACTTTAACTACATGTTCAAAATCATGAAGATGATAAGGGGTATAACCCCCTGGTTCCACCCGAAAAAGTCTCATGACAATCCGGTGGGAGCCATCCTCCGGACCGATCAATATTTTCCGAGAAACATATTTTAAATTTTCATCCTCTAAGATGGTAGCTTCCACTTTAGACTTTTTCTTGACTACCATTAGGATTCCTCCTTGGTTTTCCCTGGTCCATACAAGATCCGGCCTGGTTTCTTTCCAGTATGGCGATTGTGTTCCACCACAACCGTACCATTGACTATTACATACTCCAATCCCTGACTATATTGATGGGGTTGAGCAAAGGTAGCCTTATCCTCAAATTTCTCAGGATCAAAAATAGTCAAATCAGCATACATCCCCACAGCAATCAAGCCGCGACCAGTCAATCGATACATTTGAGCGGGCAAGGAAGTCATTTTCCGGATGGCCTCTTCCAATCTTAAGATGTGTTTTTCCCGAACATAGCGGGCAATAACTCGAGGAAAGGTACCGTAATTACGAGGATGGGGAACACCTCGGCCCCTCTGCTGAATTCCCCCATCAGAAGCATGCATAAGATAAGGTAAACGCATTAATGCTTCTACATCTTTTTCGTCCATCTGAAAGAATACTCCTTGAGCCCCACCGTTCTTTTCAATATCAATAATCAAATCAGCGGCCGCCTCAATCGTGGGTTTCTGACCCTTGAGTTGGAGAATTTGTTTTAAATTCTTGCCTTCATATTGGGGAAATTTTTTACAATAAGCGATATAAATTGTCTCCAGTTTATCTCTTCCCCGGGCTGAGGTAAGCCGTCGAGCAATAATAAAGTCTTTTATTTTTTGATATTGGGTAGGATCGGCCAGCCTTTCCTTAAACTTATCCCGGCCGCCCTCAAAAGCCCAAGAAGGAAAACTGCTGGTAAAGCCGGAACTGGTGGCGGTATAAGGATATTGATCCAGAAAGACTTCAACCCCACGACGGCGAGCCGCCTCCACTGGACGAGTAATTCTTTCCAACTCGCCCCAGACACTGTCCTTAGCCAATTTAATGTGAGAAATTAAGACAGGTATTCCATTTCTTTCACCTACAGTAATGGCTTCCTCAATGGCTTCGGTAATCTTATCTCCCTGATCCCGAATGTGAGAAGCATAAATCCCGCCGTAAGGAGCCACAGCAGAAGCTAACTCTACTAACTCCTCCGTAGTAGAATAAATCCCAGGGAGATAAGCCAAACCTGTAGAAAAGCCGACCGCACCCGCTTTCATTTCCTGATCAATCAATCTCTTCATTTCGGCCATTTCTTCAGGTGTCGGGGCCTCCATTTTATAACCCATAACCTGGCGACGAATGGTATTATGGCCAATCAAACAAGCAAAGTTCAAAGAAATACCTGTCTCTTCCAACTTCTTAAATAATTCGGCTAGAGGAAAAGGGTGGCCTCCACAATTTCCACCAACTACCGTCGTCACGCCTTGAAGAAGATAATTATCGGCGGTCGGGATGCGGCTAATACCGCGGTCACAATGAGTATGAACATCAATAAATCCAGGGGTAACCATCAACCCCTCGGCATTAATTACTTTCTTGGCCAAAGATTCATCGAGCCGACCAATAGCCACAATTTTATCACCTTTAATGGCAATATCAGCTTTAAACCAAGGGTTACCGGCCCCATTAATGACGTGACCGCCTTTAATAATTAAATCATAAGGCATTTCCCGGCTGGAGCACTGGAGGCCAAAAATGGCCAACCCCACCAGAGCCAAAAAGAAAACTGTTATTCCTAATTTTTTCATGATGATAACTCCTTTTGGAAAATACATTTTAAGGGATGACTAAAATCTCTGTCAATTTTTAATTTGATTTTTTTCTGGATGATAAGGTGTTGTTTTTTACCTAAATATATTATATTTTTTCCGAGATTATTCAGAGGGAGGTCGTTTATGACAAATATCATTTATCTCGACAATGGAGCCACATCCTTTCCCAAACCAGAAAAAGTTTACCGCTCTATGGATGAATTCTATCGTAATTTCGGAGTGAATCCAGGCCGTTCTGGATTTGATCTATGTCTGGAAGCGGGAGAAGTCGTAGAAGAAACTCGAAAACTATTAACCAAATTCTTTAACGGAGGCAAAGACCCCAATCGACTTTGTTTTACTTATAATTCCACCGATGCCTTGAATCTCATTATCTTTGGTATGGTCGACGAAGGCGACCATGTCATTACTACGACTATTGAACATAACTCAGTGCTAAGACCTCTTTATCATCTTTATCGAGACAAAGGAGTAGAAGTTGACCATATCCCTTTTGACAGTCGAGGTTTTGTTGACCCCGACGAATTTCCCAAAAGATTTAAGAAAAACACCAAATTAGTCATAGTTAACCATGCTTCTAATGTCATCGGAACTATTCAACCCATAGCTGAAATTGGGGCTTACTGTCGGGAGGCGGGCATCCCCTTCGCCATTGACGCCTCCCAATCGGCTGGAAAAATTCCCATTGATATGGAAAAACAAAATATCGATATTGTGGCTTTTACTGGCCATAAATCACTTATGGGCCCCACAGGCATAGGCGGCCTTTACGTACGGGAAGGAATTTATATCCGTCATACGCGGGCCGGAGGGACAGGTGTCCGCTCAGCGGTCCGAACTCACCTGGAAGAATATCCTTACCGTTTAGAATACGGCACCATTAATACCCTGGGGGTAGCTGGTCTGAAAGCTGGGGTGGAATGGGTTCTGGAACAGGGGCTAGAAAATATTCATGCCCACGAGATGAAATTAACTAAGATGCTTCGAGATGGACTCCAAGATGTTGAAGGTGTGGTGCTTTACTGTCAAGAAGACTTGACTAATCATACAGGAATCTTCCTGTTTAATATAGAAGGACTGGAAGCCATGCATACCGGCACCATGCTCGATGTTGACTATAACATCGCCTGTCGGACTGGGCTCCATTGCGCGCCTTTAGTCCATGAACAATTGGGAACGGCCAAAATCCATGGAGCCGTCCGCTTCGGGGTCGGGCCTTTCAATACTGAAGAGGATATCCAAACAGCTATTCGTGCGGTTAAGGAAATTGCAGCTTCCCAAAGGAAAAAGTAAAGGCAATCTACTTGGAGTCTCTACGGAAAGACTCTCGCTAATCGATTTAATTTATTTAAAATCCACATAAAAGGAAAATTGTACTCTAGGAGGAGAGGATTTTTCCTTAAGCCAGCGGAAATTAAGATTATTCCGGGTTTTTTGGAAGATTATATGAAGAAAATTATATCAGGAGATGCCCAAAATTTGGCCTTGGTCATTACTTTCTTAGCCCAGATTTTTTCTGCAGAGAAAAATAGAATTTTCACTCGAGATTTAGGAAAAAAGTCAAATCCCGGCTTTTTCAGTGGAAAGTATTAACCCAAAATTTTTCGGTTATTTTTTCTCTCTTCTAGCTCTTTCTCGGGTGAAATTTAAACCGGAGAATTGCCTGGCTCTTGCCGCAAAAGTTGGACTCTTAGTTGGCCAAAAATAATTTTCCACCTTAAATATCCCCTGCTTCCTCAAAAAACAGCCCCTCTTTCTCCCTAAAGATTAATCTCTAAACTTAATCAAAAACCAGCGCTTCCGCCACTAATTCAGTGATAGTCTTTATTTTTACCTTGAGCTGATAATGTTTATTCAACTCCATCAACTGGTCGATACAGTTATGACAAGGAGTGGCCACTATGGTGGCTTTAGTTTGTCGAATCTGGTCGGCTTTAATCTGCCCGACCTTGAGCCTTCGTTCGGCAAAACGAGTCATAGCCAACTGGCCTCCCCCACCCCCGCAACAAAAATTCTTTTCTCGATTGGGCGACATTTCTCTAAAATCAGCCACGGCTCTCTGAAGAATGTAACGTTGCTCTTCGATTAATCCACCCAGACGAACCAAATTACAGGGGTCGTGAAGAGTCACTGGTTCAGAATTACGACCGGGGTCAAGTTTAATTTTCCCCTTTTGAATGTATTCCACTATTAATTCTAAAATACTTCTGACGGGATGACTCTGTTGCTGGCGGAGCCAGTCAAAGACTTCCCAACGATTAGAATTATAACCATGACCACATTCAGCTAAGATTATTTCCTCACACCCCAGCTGCTCTTTGGCTCGGATTAAGCGCGCGGATAACTCCCCAGCAATGTCATCTTCACCTGAATAAAGACCGTAATTGGTCACATCAAAATTTTCACTGGAAAAAGTCCATTTTTCGCCAGCGGCGTAAAAAATCTTACCCGCCGCGGTGATCGACATGGGAAAAAACATTGCTTCACGAGGATTAATCGTATAGAGCACTCGCGCCCCTTTCTCATCCACTGGCAACCTGACCTCAGGATCATTGAGTTCTGCCCGGAGTTCCTCCTCCAGCCATTCTACTGTCTCTAGCCAGTCTTCTTTGGCAATTCCCATATTGTTCCCTTTGGCCACAGCTGTCTGAACAGTCGAGGCCAGACCATCAGGCACTAATCCTAAATAAGCCAACATACCTCTCGCCACTCGAATAGCCCGGGTAATATTGATGCCCATCGTACAATTCAAAAAACAGCGTCCACATAGAGAACACCGGCCAAAAATAACATCGACCAACTCCTCAATCTCGGCCCTACTCAAAACCTCTTGTCCGTTTTCTCGAGAAGAAGTGGCCCGCTGAAAAAGCTTTTTAACTAAAGATAATTTATAAGCTGGCGTCGAGCGGGGTTCCCGGTCGACTAGATAATAATGACAGGTCTCAGCACAAAGACCACAGTGAACACAAGTAGAAAAAGCTGTGACTAATTCACTATCCAACTTACTCCGGAAAAAATCTAAGGCTTGATTAATTTTCTCCTGATCGAACTCAAAGGCAGAGGACTCCTCTGATTTTATTCCTAGTTGATTCATCTTCTCTCACCCGAAAAAACAGGCTGGGGTGACTGACGGGGAAGAACTCCCCGCCGACCAAAGAATCGGCCAAAAAACACTCGGCTCGCAAAAAAGAAGAGACAATGCCGTATTTTACCCCAAGGTAAATAAATCAAAAGAACAATTGAACTTACGAAAAATAATATTTCTGAAATCCAGCCAAAAAGATGGCCTAAAGCCAGCGCCAAAAACAGATCAACCACCAGATTAGCCCCATAATCATCCCCACAACTAATAAAACGTAAGGACTTCTGGATTATTCTCCGCAACAAGAGTCCTAAACCGCTTATCAACCCCCCGCCTAAAAACACTTGGAAAAGGAGGCGGCCAAGATGACCGAGGTCAAACCCTAAAAGAGAGATGCCCAAAAAAGCAAAACCAGCTCCTATGCCCGTATGGTAGGCTATCCCGGTCAAATACACTCCCAAATGGCGAGAAGCGCTTTCTTTAGTCCAAGGCAGTAATCCCGGTCCCAAAGCATAAAAAATGCCCTTTTTTTCATCTCCTCGGGAATGGGCATAATAAAGACGATGTCCAAAAGAAAAATTTCGCCAGAGAAGATATCCTAAGAAAGCTGCGGCGTAAAGAAAAGAAATAACTACTCCTAATTTAACCCAGAAAACCATTCATCTTTTCCTGCAAACCAATTTTTCTTAAGCCTCAGGCAACTTTAAGCCACTTTAAGTAAATTAAACGCATCCATCCGGTTTAGGTAAACCGGCCACTTTACAGGCCCCTTTGGCGGGACCCGAAGGAAAAAGTTCAAAGATATATTTCAATGGAAAACCGGTGGTCTGACAAATTTTTCGAACCATGGGCGCCAAATTTTTTTCAAGATAATAATTGCGAATATAATTTATTACTGCCCAATGATCTTCGGTCAATTCGGTAATCCCTTCTTCCAGCTGAGCTAATTCTCGCGCCACCTCTTCATCCCATTCTTCGGGATTAACCAGAAAACCTTCTTCATTTAACTTGATTTTTTTGCCTTTAATTTCGATCTCTCGCATTCACCTCTCCTTTAATAGACATACAGGAACCAAAAATTAAAGGGCACTATTATAGCATCTCTCTCGTGAAGAAAAAACCTCTTTATTTTCTTACTTAACAAGAAAATAGGCCCGGCAATGACCATTCTCCTCAAGCAAAGATAATCACTGACGCATGAGGATTTAGAGGATTGACCCGTTGGGCTAAAGAAAACAAAAAGGGATAACTTTCCTGAAGATGAGAAACATAAAGCAACCACTGTTGGAGCAAATGGGAATAAACTCTTTTCAAATCACCACAAAGATGTTGATAATCGCTATCAGGGATCTGAGCCAACTTACTTCCTCTGAATTCCAATTCTTCACTCAAATGAAAAACGGCCCAAAGTAAATCAGTAAAACCTTCATGTTCCAATAGGTTGGGATTCTCTAACAGACGGAGTAAAAATTCTCTTTTAGAAACCAGAAAATCACGCAGAGGAATGAGGTCTTTTCTCTCGAAATTAATTCGAAAGGGAAATTCTTTAACTTGTTTAATGGCCTGCCGGAAATCTTTCTGCGTCCAATCAGCCGTGATATTCAAGCGTGCCTCAAGCTGAGGAGCATCTTCAACAAAATCGGCAAACAGTTCCAACAAAGTTAGGCCTACTTCACTGAAGAAAGCGCCAATGACCATATTTAGTTTTTTAATCATCATTCTCTTCTCTCGTTGGGAAAGCAATCTTTCAACTAAGAGAACTACCAGTAAGACATCCAAAAATAGAAAACCAAAATCCCCCAGCATATAGATAAAGATGTGATGGACATCATGAAAGATTAAATAATGAATTAAATAGGTAACAGCTGAAGCTGAGAGAAAACCGATAGTTATTTTTATTGTCCAACTCATTTGTTTCTTTTTCATTTTCTGAGACCTCCTTTGCCTGTGTTTTCCACCAAGGCTCTGGCTGATTTTCGCTCGGCTGAGCTAGAATTTATACCACCAGGTTAAATTTAAATAAAAATCATTCCCCGGGTTCTCAAGGAGATGCGGCGAGTGATAAAACACATATTTAATATTGGGAATTATCCAGATATCGTTGGCGACCTGCCAACTTAAAGCCCCCAGAACTAATCGAGGTGGGCTATTAGTCGCAAGAGGAATATAAGGCACTCTTTCCCCACTAAACCATTCTTCAAAGCCATTGCCAGCTGTGACATCCAAACGGCTGACCAACTCTACCCGATTTTTTAAGGGAAAGACCAAGAAAAGAGAAAAAATTTGATAATTAAAGGCCTGCCCGTTTAGAGAGAAATGTTTGTGAGCTATTTGTAGACCAATTCTGCCCCATTTTCCCTGAAAAGCCGCAAAGCCCTGGCCGAACCAAGCTCTTCGTTGATCTGCCTGGGTTTCATAATCGCCATAAAGTTCAACATAAAAACCGGGCCAGGGCTGAGTGTTAAGACGAGCATAAAACATTTTGCCTCGATTAATTTCTCCCCGGATGGCTGAGCCATTGGCATACATCAGAGTATATTCAACTTGATAACGTTGGGACAAGCTCCCCTTAATCGCTAGGCCAAAATCCCTGGCAGACCTTAGTCGATAAAGATCGACCGGTGTTTTCTCCAGAGCTCGATATCCCCAGATTTTTTCAATCTGGTCAAAGGTGGGTGTTGGCTGAAGTCCGACCGTAATTAACTGTCGAAAGACTTTGAAAGAAAGATAAGCATCTTTAACTACTGGAGTAAGAGGAAGAGAAGAGGTAAAATCGCCGGGACTATTCATCTCTAGCCTAAGCCTCATTTTTACTTCTTTGGCCAGGGAACGATCATAAGTGAAATAAATTCGGCGAAACCAAAAACCATGCCTCCCCTGGAAATCTTCATCATGATGCTGGCCCACGAGGTAATATTCTCCAATAACATAACCTTTAAACTGACCACTGGCAACTAATAAAGGACTTAGTCCGGCCAGCAAAATAAGAGACAATCCTCCCCTGAGAAAATATCGACACATCCTTTTTCTTTTCCCTATAAGTCCTCTTTTCATATCCATCTCCTTCTCTTAGCCAGTCCTGGAAGCTATTGACTAAATTGGCCTCCAAATTTTCTTGGCTACTGAAAGGCCAAATTTTCACTAAAAGATTAAATTACCCTCCAAGGTAAAAAAAATAATTTCATTAGTCAATTTTCCCCTATGTTTTTCACTTTTTAATTATCTGGCCGGTTTCCTCTCTAACGACCTCGCTCCTGGCTCGAGCATCCTTTCCTGGACCAAAAAGCACAGTTCTTCTTTAGGCTATTCTCTTTTAGGGAAAGCCACAATGTCTTTTTCCGCCATGGCTGGGAGAGCTTCTTCCTTAAGTTTCCTTTTTGCTCTTTAGCCTATTTGTGAGGGATTTTTTTTATACTTTTTCCAAGATTCTTTTTATACTTTTTCCAATTTGTTTTGTATTTATTATTAATCAAAGAAATTTATTATTTATTAAACACAAATTTTCAGCTAAAAGAAAAACATAAGCCAATTCCACTTTAAGATTTTCCGCTCAAAAAAAACAGCCATTGCTATCTTCATCTTTAGCTTTTAAAATAAAATTACTTCATTAAGGAGGTGATAATGAGGAGGAGATGTTTAAGGGCGATTACTCTCCTTCTTTTTCTAGTGGCCACGGCCTTAATCTCTCCTGCCCTCCCTTCTCTCTCTTTAAAGGAGATAATCACCAAGAATATTCTGACTGCCGGTGACCCCGCTCAGCTAGCCAGAATAAAAAATTATGCTTTTACGGCCAGGAATCAGAAATTTTATCTCTCCAATAACGGCCAAATGAAAATTACTCTGGGTCAACCCCCGGCCATCAGTGAAATTATCCTGGTTAATAAAGAAAAAGTTATTCGCAATTCCTATAACAACATCTCTCAATTTTCAGAACTATTGAAAGCCAGCTATCAGGTAATGGCTCGATTAAGAAGCGGTTTTTTCACTCTGAAGAATTTTCAAAAAGAACTTCAATATCAAGGGCTTAAGAAATTCGGTTTGAAACAACACCATGTGCTGCTTATTCGTCAGGGGCCTCTGGAAGTCAGATTTTATTTGGATCCTCAAAGTTTCCGTTTAAAAAGGCTGGTTCTAAGAGGCTACGATGCCGAAAAAGGTCATTACGAAGTAAATCACGACTTTGGTGAATATAAACCATTTGAAGCAGTCCATCTGCCTTCATCCTGGTTTGTTTCTCAAGTGGGCACCAGAGGCCAATTATTTGAAATCTCTGAAGTTAACTTCAACCTAGACCTCCCCCCTGACTTTTTTGACTCTCTGGAATTGAATATTGGCCAAGTGAAAGTTAGCCCAGGATTAATTAAAGGCAATATTGTCAGTTATAATATTGCCCGAAATAACCGCTTAACCCTTGAGACCAATATCATTCTCAAGTCTCTCAGCCAAGTTAACCTTCAACCCGGCCAACAGGTTATTCTCAAAGTAGCTGGCACGCAATTAGCAGTTAAATTTTACGTAGCTCGTCCTCCTCGGGAAGAATTAGGGCCCGGGGCTATCTTTATGATGCCCGACCTTCAAGACAAACATTTGATTATTTACATTCTTTCAACGGAATACGGGCATCTAGCCAAAGTTCTAAAGCCTCTTTTACCTTTGGAGCTAGTAGTTAAGAACGACCAGTAATTAGTAAGGAGGAAAAAAATGGCCCCTTTTAGTCGCCGTCACTTTTTAGAAGCTTTATCTTTGGGAATTTTCAGTTGGAAGTGGGGTCGAGCCACCCTAGCCTCTTCTCCAGAAAATAAACTTTCCAATGAACCAATTAAAATCAAAAAATATAATCCCCTTGGTCACACTGGTCTGAAAGTTTCCGATATAAGTTTTGGAGCTATTTCTCTCTTCGATGCCAATGTCATCCGCTACGCTTATGACCTAGGAGTTAATTATTTTGACACAGCTGAAAGTTATTTGCGGACTCAAAGTGAAAAATTTATTGGTGAGGCTCTCCATGACGTGCGGGACCGAGTTATTATTACCACCAAACATGGATTTCCTCCCCGATTGGCCAAGCAATTTCGTCGAGAGCGGATTATCCAGCGAGTTGAGGCTAGTTTAAAAAGACTCCGCACGGATTATATAGATATTGCTATGATTCATAATATTAGTGACCTCTCGCTTTTAGAAAACGAAGAAATTCAGGCCGCTTACTCCCGATTAAAAGAACAAGGCAAGATCCGTTTCACAGGCATTTCGACTCACAATCCCCAACTCACTTTAAAACAGGCCCTGACTCACGACTTTCCTCAAATTGTTTTGGTAATTTATAACCACCTAGAAGGTCCCCAGATTGAAAGTCTTATCCATCAAGTCCGGCAGAAAGGCATTGGGGTCATTGCTATGAAAGTCTTTGCTGGGGGAAAACAGGGAAATTTAAAGCCATTAGTCAATGCCCGGCAAAGCTATCCCCAAGCAGCCATCCGCTGGGTTCTCAGAAATCCTGACATTGATTGTTGTCTGGTTACCATGAGTAGCTACTCCCATGTGGAAGAATATGTAGCTGTTTCTGGTCAACCCCTTCGTCCAGAAGATCTCAAAATAATCGCTGCCTACCAACAAGCTGTTACCAAAGAATACTGCCGGATTAGCTGCTCAGCTTGCCTCTCTGCTTGTCCTCATGGAGTAGCGATTAATGATATTCTAAGAATAGCCATGTACTATCAGGATTATCGGATGGAAGGAGAAGCCCTCCGTTATTATGGAGAACTAGAAGAAGAAAGAAAACCAGTTTTTTGTTCAGAATGTCCGGGCTATTGTAACCAAGCTTGTCCTTATCAACTGGCAGTTAAGGAGAAACTGCT
>QMPV01000063.1 GCA_003648765.1 Candidatus Aminicenantota bacterium | reverse complement strand
TTGGCAATAAATTCAGAAGTGCCTGAAGATGACGCTCAACAAACATCTCTCGCTGGACTTCCTGACGCCGTAAAAGAAAAGTGGCGATGACATCCTCGGCTATTTCTGGATCAAACTCCTCGGAAGGAATCGTTTTTCTAAAAATTTTCATTGCCTCGGGTTTTAATTTTTCCGGCGGCCAATCCACTAATTTCTGAAGAGAGCTAAAAAGGCGGCGGCTCTGAAAAGAGGTGAGATAGAAATCAAAACTATCGGAATAAATATATTCTCGCCAGGCTTCTTGGATTCTTTCTTTAACCTCTATTTCCTTCAACTGAGGCACATTATCAAGGGCCTGAAGAAAAAGATTTTCTAGAGCCGACCGGGAGACACTCTGGGAAGTGTAGCATTTAGTAATCCAGCCCAATTCCTCCGCCAAACGAGTGGCTTCCTGCTGGCGGAGAAACCACCTTTTCTCAGGAGGAACTCTGCTCAAATCTACAGCTACTATCTTTTGGGAAAACTCCTGCTCCAAGAAATGACTAAGTTGCCTTTCAATTTCCTTCAATTGAGTTGTGGCTGAGCTCAATACTCGGGCCATGATCAATGTCTCTTGACCTTCAGGAGTAACCAATTGCTCCAGCTCTCGCCGTCCCTCAATGAAAAACCAAAGATTGGCCACTTGACCATCGGTTTCGGGCAGAGCATAGCTACCATTTAATTTATAGTTTAATTCCTGAATAAAATCGGCTATGGAAAAAGGTCGGCTGACTCCAGATAAGGCCGCCACATAATTTCCTTCTCGGCGGATAATGCGGAGAAAAGCAGCTGATTTGACCTGATCTGTTTTAAAGTAGAGGGAGAGGGGAGAGGAACCTCCAAATTTTTCTTTGACAATTTTCAAGGCTTGACGCGGTGGAGAATCAGCCGGGTAGTATTCTGAAAAATTGACCTGGTGCTCAATTAAAAATATCCCGGGAAAGAAAGCCAGCAAGAGGATTAGCCCAACTATCAAAATAACCGTCCTCCGTCTTTCGACTACTTTGGCCAGAAAAGAAAGAGGCGCTGAGTAGATGGAACTGATACCCTCCTTTTTTGGAACAGCCCGAAGATGAAAAAGTTGCTGAGCGGTAGGGATAAAAATTAAAGCCAAGAGAGCCGCAAAGGCAATGCCAATAGAGGAAAAGACACCAAATTGAATAATTATTTTCAGTCGAGCCGTCAAAAAAGAAATAAAGCCAACCATGGTCGTGCCAGCGGCCAGAACTACAGGAAGAGCTACTGAAGCCAGCCGTTGGGATTGTTGCTCTAAAGAGACAGGAACTGGCTCAGCCGTGGCTAAAAGTTTATTAAAAACATGAATTCCATAAGCAGAACCCAGGGCTATCAACAACACGGGCAACGCCGGAGTAATGATGTTCATTGGTGTTCGAGTCAAACCCATTAATCCAAATATCCAGATGCTCGCCAAGGAAACCACTAAGAAGGGATAAAACATCCCGCCCCATTGGCGAAAGCTCAAATAGAGCACCAGGAGAATCAAGAGAATCACCAAGGGAACCAAGGTTTTTATATCGGCCGTAACAAATTTATCAGCAAAAAACGCATCGGCTGGAATTCCGGAATAATATACTTTTCCCCAAGAAGAAAGATATTTCTCAGTTAACGGTTTAATCACTTGACCAAAGGTCTTCACCAAATCTTCATCGGGATTGATATAAACATTAAAGGCCAACCACTGGCCATCTTCAGAGATAACATTATTCACCAAAGAGTCCTCCGCAAGGGCCTTCTCTTTTAACTTCAGGCCAGCCTCAAGATCCTCAGGCATTTCCATTAAAAAATCTCTGACCTCAATGCCGCCTTCAATTTGAGTGATATAAGCACTATTGGCGATTGAATTAACCAGAAATATTTCTTTTCTTTGACCTAGCTCTTGAGTAAGTTGTTTTACTGACTGAAGAACTGACGGCGCAAAGGGATCAATCTTCTCCGGACGGAAAAGAACAACCACTAGCTCATTCGAGCGAAACTTATCTCCTACTTCTAAGGAATATTTCAAAACCTCATCATTCTGGGGGACCCATTGAGTCACCCGGTTATCATAAGTCAGATATTTAAACTGACTTAAAAAGAAAACACTGATGAGCAGGATTAAAAGTAAGGCTATCCGCCAGTTTTGAATCACCCGTCTGGCCACTTTCTGCCACATAACCAGCCTCCTTAGTTAGTGAACATTCACTCTCATTGTAAAAAAAACTCATTTCTTTTCTCGTTGGTTGCCTCAGTTATTTTATTTTATGGATTCATTACCCCGGCTTCGTTCTGACTCAACTTTTTCTCTGTTTAATTTCGCCGGGAAAATATCCTTTTTCTTCTCCTTTCTAGACCATTATTAAAACCAACCTTTTCCACCGAAAATCCTCCACCAGGAACTTATTGCGAAGTCATGATAGGTTCTTCGGCGGCAATTCCTTCAAACATTTGCCTCAACAGACTCAAACCGGCCTGCCTAAGAGAAATTCTTCTTTTCTTGATTGTCCAGTAAGCAAAAACTGTTTCGACTATTCCCAAGAAGTGAACAGCGGCTAATGAAGAATCCACTTTCGCCTTGATTTCTCCTCTTCTTTTTCCTTCATCGACAATTATCTGGATAAACCCGATCAGCTGATTAACTATCTCACTCAATTTTTCTAATAAATAAGATTCACCAATATGAATCTCATCAGAATAAATGATTCTAAATAACCCAGGATATTCTTCGAGAAATTGAAGATGTAACTGCAGTAATTTCTCTAGTCGTCCCTGAGCTTCTTGAGCAGAATCAAGCACCTCCTGAAACTGATGTTGGGCCATCAGACCCGTTTCTTCCAAGATAAATAAAACCACCTCATTCTTCGACTTAAAATGGCGGTAAAGAGCCGATTCTGAAAAACCTACTTCTTGGGCAATCCGAGCTACTGTGAGTCCTTTTATGCCAAAAGTATCCATTATTCGCAAACAGGCGTTGACGATTTCTTTTTTCCGGCTCGATTCTTCCAAATTAAAAATTGATTTTTTCATGTTAGTAAGTATTCACTAACATGATAACTCAAAATTTTTTTTTGTCAAGCTGAAAAGAAAGCTCATGGCCCTAAGGGATACCTAGAGAAAAAAACCCATTGGACCATAATACTCAGGGGGTTACATGGAGAGTCTCAGAGATCCTTTATCCAGGTCACACAATCTTCAGGGTGTCAGACACCCTATACTCTGGGCGTCATCTAATCTGGGTGTCAGACACCCTGAAAATACAGGAGAAGGGGCTCGGACTTATTCACGGTGTCATTACTTACGGGGTCAGACACCAACATACTTGAGGCTTACTCAGGGAGTCACTCAGGGTGTCAGACACCAAAAGTAATTAGAAAGGCTGACAACCCCTAAATTTATCTAGAAGTTTGTGAAATCAGGTTGACTGATACCCTGAAGATTTTGAATATTGCAGGTTAAGATACTTGAAGGAAAAGACAAGGTCTCAGACACCTTATATTATAATACTTAGGAGAAGAGAGTTGGACTTACTCAGGACTTACTCAAGGTGTCTGACACCTTGAAGATTTAGAAATGCTTTGACAAGGCAAAACCTTAGCCTAAAATTTAAACTTGTTCAGGGCTTCCGAGAAAATTATAATAATCTCAATCATAAGCATGCTCAATAAAAACACCTCCTCCCGCCCTCAACCAGGGCCTAATCTCGAAAGAAAACTCAATCTCTTTGACTCGGCCATGATAATGATGGGCATCGTCATTGGTTCAGGAATATTCCTGACCACAGGAATTATGGCCAGATCTATCCCTTCTCCTGGACTTATTCTATTAGCCTGGCTGGTGGGAGGGCTGCTCACTCTAGCCGGCGCGCTTACCTATGGAGAACTAGGGGCAGCTCTGCCTGAAGCAGGTGGCCAATACGTTTATCTCCGCGAAGCCTTCGGCTCCTTAGTAGCCTTTTTGTTCGGCTGGGTACTCTTTTTAGTTTACATGACCGGCGGCATTGCTGCTCTGGCGCTAGCTTTCAGTGAATACATCGGTTCTTTTTTTCCTCTCCTCTCTCCCCAACAGGTAATCTTCAGTCTGAATGAAGGCCACTTTCTCCATTACAGCCTTTCCTCGGGCCAATTACTGGGAGTCGGGCTAATCATTTTTCTAACCCTGGTTAATTTTCGAGGTTTAATTTTTGGTAAAACTCTCCAGAACTTTTTAACCGTGATTAAAATAGGCGTGGTCATAGGGTTAATAATCTTAGGAATCAGCTTGGGAAAAGGACAGACATTTTCTCTCAATTGGCATCCGGCCCAGCTTTCTTTTACCCAACTTCTTTCGGGTTTTGGAGTGGCCATAATCGCTGTCAGTTGGGCCTTTGATGGTTGGAATAATGTCAATTTCGTAGCTGGCGAAATAAAAAACCCGGGCCGGACTCTCCCTTTAGCCTTAATTCTGGGGACCATCGGAGTCACTCTGCTGTATTTGCTAGTTAATATTTTTTATTTCTATGCCCTGCCTTTGCCCGAAACAATTGGGGTAGTCAGAATCGCCGAAAAGGCCGTCTCTAATCTTTTCGGTGCTTCAGCCGGTTCCTTAATTAGTGCTCTCATTCTAATTTCTATTTTCGGAGCCATTAATGGGTCCATTCTGGCTGGAGCTAGAGTTTACTACGCTATGGCCTTAGACGGACTTTTTTTCCACCGAGCCGCTTCTGTCCACCGCCGATTTCGGACTCCTAGCTTCGCTTTGTTTATTCAAGCCGGGTGGGCCTCCTTTTTGGTCCTTATCGGTCAGTTTGAACAGGTTCTAACCTACACCATGTTTATCGCTATTATCTTTTGGGTGGCCGCGGCAGCGGCCGTATTTCGCTTACGAAAAATAAAACCAGAGCTCCCCCGGCCTTATAAAACATGGGGATATCCTTTTGTCCCCGCTCTCTTTATTCTGGCTTCTTTGGGCCTGATTCTCAATACACTGATTCAAAGACCAATCGAAGCTGGGGCAGGACTTCTGCTCACCGCTACGGGTCTCCCTATCTATTTCTACTGGAAAAAGCGAGTTAATCCTTGATTTGTTTATAACCTCCTTTTAAGGATAGAGAAAAAGGATGGCTCAGAAATAAATTGTTCCTTAAATTATTGATTCACTTCTCCCAAATCATTTCTTTTCTCCGAACAAAATGTTATAATAAGAGTTCTCTAAGGAATATTTCTAATGAAAGATTTTCCTCCGGAAAGCCAACTTAAGGCCCACATTACTCAACTGGTGGAACAAGCCTCTGCCCGTATCCAGCCTTACCTACGATTAACTCCGGTTGAATATTCCTATTATTTAAGTCACATCAGCCAAAATCATGTTTATCTCAAACTGGAAAACTTCCAACTAACCGGCTCCTTCAAAATTAGAGGCGCTTTAAACAAAATTCTTTCCCTAGGAGATAAGATCCACCAGACTAAATTACTCACGGCTTCCTCGGGTAATCATGGTGCGGCTTTTGCTTGGTGTGTCCGACAATTTAAACTTAAGGGCGAAATCTTTCTTCCGCAAACAGTGCCCACCAACAAGGTGGAACAACTTCAACTAATGGGAGTTTCTTTTAGGTTGACTGGTAATGATTGTGTTATTGCCGAACTTCAAGCTAAAGAAGAAGCCCGAAAAAAGGGCTATATTTTTATTTCCCCTTACAATGATTGGCAAATCATCGCTGGACAGGGCACTATCGGTCTGGAATTGAGCCAACAAATTCCTGCCATTGAGGCCGTCTTTGTGCCCGTAGGGGGAGGAGGACTCATCTCTGGCCTGGCTGGTTATCTCAAAAATCATTCACCTTCGGTTAAAATTATCGGCTGTCAGCCAGAAAATTCCGCCGTTATGTATCACTCTCTTCAGGCCGGAGAAATTCTCGACCTACCTTCCCACCCCACAATATCCGATGGAACGGCCGGCGGTATCGACAAGGAGGCTCTTACTTTCCCCATCTGCCAAGCTTTAGTGGACGAATTTGTGCTTCTCAAAGAAGAAGAAATTCTGGCCGCCGTCAAACTCCTCCTAGAAAAACATCATCTCTTGATTGAAGGGGCCGGAGCCTTAAGTGTAGCCGCTTTTCTCAAAACCCAAACTCAGTATAAAAATCAATCTATTGTGCTTATTCTCAGCGGCGCTCGGCTCTCTCCAGATATACTCCAGAAAATATATTCGGCTTAAAAGCCAATTTTTCAGAAAAATCAATAATACTTTAAAGATATTTTTCATATTTTTTATAAAGAGTAGACATAAACTTATTTTCTGTGTAAATTAATGCCAGAAAATTTTCCGAGTTAAACAAAGCGAATCATGGGGAAAAAAAGAATTAAGGAAGTCAAAGAAAGAGGAAAAGAACTTTCTCCACGAGACAAATCTCTTAAGTATTCTCTTCATGAATCAGAGCAAATGCTAGTTGAGGTTAACAATAAAATCAAGAAAAACCTCTGGGGACTCGGCCAAAATAAGCAAAAAATGGCCAAATTGGCTGAGCTCTCTCTCGAAAAAATCGGCAACATCAAAGAATTGTTTCAACTTAAACAAAAACTGGAAGAAGTAATTGCCACCCAGCATAAAAAAGTTGCCTCTTCCGAACTGCCTGACTTTCAGGAACAAGAAGAACACCAAAAACTTCTTCACTTTTTGAAAAACCAAGAAGAAAAACTCAGCCAATTAATCCACCAACTCCAGCAACTCTCAGTGAGCCCTCCAACGCCCCGCCAAAAATCAACTGCCCCACCCCCGGCCACTTCAGCTAAAAAGAAGACCACTCGACCCAAGATTTTAATTATTGAAGATGAATCAATTATTATCAAATCCGTTTCTTATTTCTTAATCAACGCTGGTTATGAAGTTATTTTCGCTCTCAGTCCCCAGGAAGGTCTGCGCAAAGCTTTCCAGGAACAGCCCGATTTAATTCTTCTGGATATAGTTATGCCGGGACTCAACGGTTATCAAGTACTAGACCAATTAAAAAAAGAGGCCCGCACAGCCAAAATTCCAGTGATTATACTCAGCGCCCTCTCTCGAGAAGCTGATATTCTCGAAGGACTTGACCGGGGAGCCACTGACTATTTGACCAAACCTTTTTCCCCAGAAATCCTCTTGTCCAAAATTAAAAAAGTTCTCTCGAGTGAAAATGACGACTCAAATTTACATCATTCTCTATAGCTTAATTTTCCTCTTTCTTTTTACCCTCTCCCTCTTTCTTTATATCTCTATCCGCCGCTTTGTCATTACCCAGCGGGAAAAGCGGCACCGCTATCTTCGTCAAGCGATTGAATCCGACATTCTGGCGGCCATTACTTCATCCCCAAAAAACAGCTGGCCAGTAGAACTAAAACAATATCTCCGTTATCCCGATATTTTCACTGAAGTTCTCCTGGAGTTCTGGCAAACTCTTTCTGGGACTCCCCGGGAACAATTAAAAAATATCTTTGCTTCCTTTCTCAAGGAAAAATACCGGCGCGCCATATCTTCCCGCCGTCTAATTAAAAGAGTTAAAGCCGCCAAAGCTTTTGTCATCTTTGCTGAAGAAAAAGATGCTCCAGTTATTATTCAGCTCCTGAACGACCATCCCTTGGTTAAATTGGCTACTCTTTCCAGCTTAACCCTCAATCCCCAGCCTAAAATTCTGGAAAGTATTTTTACCAGTTTCATTCAGGAAACTCAAACTCCTCTAAGATATTATTTTGACCTTTTTACTTCAATGGGCAAAATCATTGAACCTTTTGTTAAAAAAATCTTAAAGCGATCTCTACCTGAGGAAAAACTGGCTCTCCTGGTAGAACTTATTGGAGCCATCCCCTTAACCTCCCTCTATCCTCAATTGCTTCGCCTGTCAATCCATCCCAGTAAAGAAATCAGAGTTAAAACAGCCCGAGCCCTAGGCAATCTTTCCCTCCCTCTTGAAGAAATCATCGATACTTTAATGCTCCTAGCCGAAGATGAAGCCTGGGAGGTAAGAGCTCAAGCCCTAAAAAGCCTGGGAAAATTAAGAGCAAAAAAGGCCCTAACCCTTCTCGCCCAAGCTCTCTTTTCCCCTTACTGGTATTGTCGACTTAATGGGGCACGAGCCTTGGTTCAATTCGGCGAAAAAGGTCTTAAAACACTCCGAAAAATCGCCCGGCAAAAAAAAGATCCTTACGCGGCTGATATGGCCCATATGATTCTAGAAGAAATAGTTACTACAGGAGAATAACAAGCTAAATGAGTTTCATCACTACTCTTTTCCATCTTATCGAATGGATCATCCTGGTGTACTTTTTTGCTCTCAACTTTCTTTATCTTCTGTTTACTATTCTTTCTCTAATCGGACTAACCCGACATCATCAGCTTTCCACCTATATTCTCTTTAAAGAAATGCTCCATTTGCCTTCTCTGAAACCTATTTCGATAATTGTGCCGGCTTTTAATGAAGAAAAAACTATTGTGGCCAATGTCCATTCACTATTAGCTCTGGAATATCCTAATTATGAAGTAGTGGTAGTTAATGACGGCTCAACCGATCAAACTTTGAAACAGTTAATAACTCATTTCCATCTCAAAAAAACTTTTCGAGTCTTTCGAAAAGTCATTGAGACAGCCTCTATTAAAAACATCTACCTTTCACCAACTTACCCCAAATTGGTTGTGGTAGACAAAGAAAATGGGCAGAAGTCTGATGCCCTCAACGCTGGCCTGAATGTCGCCCGGTTTCCATTATTCTGCGCTATTGACTCTGACTCCCTCTTGGATAAATACGCCCTTCTAAAAATTATCCGACCCTTTTTGGAAGAACCAGCTAATATGGTGGCTGCTGGAGGCATAATTCGCTTAAGTAACGGCTCTCGAATCGAATATGGACAAGTTAAAGAGGTGGGCTTCCCCCGGAATCTTCTGGCCCAATTTCAGACAATTGAATATCTCCGGGCTTTTCTGGGAGGGCGGACCGGTTTATCCATGCTGAAGAGCCTGCTCATTATTTCCGGGGCTTTTGGGCTTTTTCGTAAGAAAGAGGTGCTAGACATTCAGGGTTACCGAAAAGAGACTGTGGGAGAAGACATGGATCTGGTAGTTCGCCTCCAACGTCATCTCCGAGAAAAGAAAATCCCCTATCAAATTAGATTTGTTCCCGATCCTATCTGTTGGACCGAAGCCCCCGAAAAATTAAAAAGCTTGACTCGGCAAAGGAATAGATGGCATCGAGGATTAATTGAATCAATTACTTATAATCGCCAAATGATTCTCAATCCTCGTTATGGCCTTATCGGACTCTTCGCCATGCCCTTCTATGTGATTTTTGAAATGCTGGGACCATTTATTGAATTCGCCGGTTACTTGATCTTCCTTTTCTACCTCTTTAAAGGAGGGCTCAACTCCCAATTTGCTCTTCTCTTTTTTATGGTCGCCCTCATTTTTGGCATCGTTATCTCCCTCTTTGCCATCCTTTTGGAAGAATATTCAGCTTACCAATTCCCTCGTTTTTGGCATATTCTGGGTTTAATGGGCGCTTCCTTTCTGGAAAATTTCATTTTTCGACAATACCTGACCCTTGTCCGGGTTAAAGCTTTCCTGGACTTTTTCCTGGGGAAAAAAGAATGGTGAAAAACGAGAAGGAAAGGTTTGGCCCAATGAAAAAAAAGTCTCAATCCCTTATCTCAGTCTGTCTACTATTCATTTTAGTCCTAGGTTTTTCTTTTCCCAGCTCAGCTCAATCAAAAAATCAAAAGGAACTCGCTCTTAAAGCTCTTCGCCATCAAGATTACCAGCAGGTAATAGCTATTTGTCAGCTTGAACTCCAAAAAAATCCTCGCGATTACGACTTTAATTTCCTTCTGGCTCGGGCCGAAGCCTACCAGGGCCATTGGAACAAGGCTCTAGAAATAATTGAATTTCTCTTGCAACTCTATCCTCACAATCTCGACTTACTCCTTTTCCAAGCCAGGCTTCTGGGATGGCAAGGTAACTACCAACAAGCCCAAGAAAAATTTCGTGAAATACTCCAGCTGGAACCAGATAATCTCTCGGCTTGGCTGGGTCTGGTGGACCTAGCTATTTGGCAACGTCAAACCCAAAAAGCCCTCCATCTCTGCCAAAAACTCCAGACTCGCTTTCCTGAGGAAAGCCAAATTTACTTCAAGTTGGCCCAGATTTATTACCATCAAGGGAGCCTGAAATATGCTCGTCAATTCATTCAAAAAGCCCTTAACCTTAATCCGAATAACAAAGAATACCAACAATTCCTGGCCCTGACGGTGGCCGATCTTCGTCTAGAATACGAATTCCGCTATTCCTTTGAATTAATTGCCTTCAATGACCAACGGACTCCTTATCAAACTCACCGGTTTACTCTGGAATTAGGCCTGCCGCGGCACAAAGGAGCTTTTCTCTTCATAGGAGAGGAAACCAGAAGATTTGAGCGCAACGATACTAGTGTTGGGGGAGAGTTGTATTATGTTTTGAGACCGGGAACCTATACCCATGTAGATTTCCGCCTCAGCTCCCCGGCAGTTCATTTCCCTCGTTCCTCTTACCACGCTGAAATCTACCAATCTATTTTTCGCCAAGGGGAAATTTCTCTGGGTTTTCGTCGTTATAATTTCAAGCATAACTCTAGTCTAGTTTTTACTGGTTCAGCCGGAATCTATTGGGGAAGATTCTTTTCCTTTCTCCGCTATTTTTTCAATCAAGAAAAAGAAGGAACTCATTGGGCTTGGTTTACTCAAACTAGAATGTATTTTGCACCAAAAAATTTTCTTTTCCTCGGAGTTGGGGGAGGCGCTCGACCCTTTAGAGTAATGACCTTGGAAGATTGGCAAACTCAGGAAAGTTTCCTTGTCCTAGGCGGACTAAACTGGCTGCTGGGAAAAAGGCTCCATCTCCTCGGTCAATTTACCTTCCGTCAGGATAAAGGCGGAATTAAAAGATATACTTTTTTCGCTGGGCTAGGCTATAAATTCTAACCTCTAAAGCCGACTTTATTGGGGATTAAAAAGCTGAACCGTCTCCGGTTTCGTTAGAATAACAAACGAATAAATGGCCAGAGCTGTACCCAAAGGAAAATTGAGTAAACTAAAAAAACTCAACACGAGTGTTAGAATTCGGCCCCACTCCAAATGTTTCAGTAATCCATAGCCGGCCACGAGTTTTGGTAAAGAAAAAAGCAAGATAACACCGCCCACCAAAAAGGAGAGCAACCGCAGAATAATCGAACTCTCAACTTCTACTTCGGGAAGAAAGGAAAGGCCCAGGAAAAAAATAAAGGTTAGAATCCCCAGAAAAAGCATCAATCCGCCTAAGCACAACCAGAGTATACCTAAAAGTTGTACATGTTTTTCCACTATCACTCCTCTAATTCCTCATAGGCTACAGCGGTGCCACTAGCACTCACCATCAGCATGCCCCCGCCTTGACCTATTTGGATGGTTTCATAATCTAGGTCCACACCAATGACGGCATTTGCATTCAAAGCTCTGGCTTGTTCCTTCATTTCATTGACAGCAATCTCTTTAGCTTTTCTCAATTCCTTTTCATAGGCAGCCGAACGTCCGCCGACAACATCTCTGATCCCGGCAAAAAAATCCTTGAAAATATTAGCGCCTAAAATAGCTTCTCCAGTTACCAGTCCCAAATAGCGGACTATCTTCTTTCCTTCAATATTAGGCGTAGTTAAAACTAACATTACACCTCCTTTTTAAATTACTCAGATTCTTCCATGAATTTTATTCTATTTTTCTTTATTATTATTACGATTAAGTTGACTCTTTTGTTCAATTCTTTTTGTCACTGCCCCTCTATTTTTCCGGATATCTCTCTTTCTATTTCCCTTTTTCGCCTCCGCTGATCCCTCTTCACCTAAAATAGCGGCTATTTTTCTCTCCATATCTTGAAAATGGGTTCCCCGCCAGTAAACTCGAGAACAACAGGGACAAATGGAAAATTCCTTAACTTGAGTATAAACATAATGGGGAACCAATTGACGCACAGCTTCCCGAGAAGTAGGTTGGAGTAAACAATTACATTCAAGGCAGCGCGAATAGGGTTTTATAAAATCCCTCAATTGAAACCTATTGAGAACCTGGCGGAGTTGAGTGGGCCAGGCGTCGCTTTCAATAAAAACCACCTGCTTGTCCCTCATCCGTAAACTTAAATGATAGTCTCTGGTCAAAAGAACTCTTCCTTCACGGCGGGCGAGGGCAAGGAGTTCTTCATCTTGAATTCGGGAAAAATAAACCGTATCAAAACCCAAAATTCTCAACCATTTGGCTAGTTTACCCAGCATACAATCAACGGCAAATCGAGGCGGGATTTTTTCCCTCATTTGCTTTGATTTATTTACTGCCCCCAATAACTGTAATTTAAAGTCCCAAGATTTTTATTCCCAAACCCGAGATAAAAATTACTCCTCCGGCCAAGGCATGCACATATCTTTCCATAAAACCCAGGCGAACCAACTTCATTCCCCGAGCCCCTAGATAAATAAGAATTAACATGGTCAAAATGGTGACCAAGGAAAAAGAAGCAGCCACAATTCCTACTCCGCTCCAACTATGTTTGGCAGCTGGATACAGAAGAAGGGGAATTAATGGCTCACAGGGACCAAAAACGAAGATAATAAAAAGTATCCAGGGAGTAATCTGCCGAGAAGATTCATCATGAAAGTGGAGATGCTCGCCTTGATGAATATGAACATGTTCATGTTGAAGGCCATCCGGATGAAAATGAAGATGCCGATGAGGCTTATTCCTAACACCGCGCTGAATTCCCCATAAAGCATATATCAAACCAAAACCAATAAGCAGCCAGGC
>QMPV01000062.1 GCA_003648765.1 Candidatus Aminicenantota bacterium | reverse complement strand
GGATTAAAGTCTCTGACTATTTTATGGCCGAAGCTCAGTAACTACTTTTTTACAAATTACCTTCAGTCCAAGGCAATTTGGTTAAGTTGGAACCAGACCTTTACTGGCCACTTGGGTCTAGATAATGTCCTTTTTTAAAAATGACTTACCCCCTTCTTTACTTCCTTCTGAGAATAACCAAGGATGGTTGGCCAGATCCATTGAAGGATTTTCAATGGGGAGGGTTTGCTTTGACCCAGCAATTAAGCTAGAATTTTAGTTAAAAAGGAGTAAATAGATGGAAATTCTCGACAAAAATGTCAAAGAAGCTACTCAGAAAAAATTTAACGAAGAGTTGGAAGGAGAAGTTACTTTAATTCACTTCACCCAAGAACCATCTCGCCTCATTTTACCGGATACGGTTAAAGGCCAAGAGTGTATGTTCTGCAAAGAAACCAAATCTTTAATTTCTGAAGTGGCTTCTCTTTCATCAAAAATTAATCTCGAAATTTACGACTTTCTAGCCGATGAAGATAAGGCGGCTGAGTTCGGGATAGACAAAATTCCGGCCACCGTGGTCATCGGCGAGAAAAAATACCAGGTGCGATTTTTTGGTATTCCCTCGGGCTATGAATATGCCAGCCTCCTGGAAGCTATCATTGATGTTTCTCGAGGAAAAACATCCCTTTCACCCCCCACTAAAGAAAAGTTAGCCACCCTTAAACAACCTGTCCACATTCAAGTCTTTATTACTCCCACTTGTCCTTACTGTCCCTTGGCGGTTCGTCTTGCCCATCAGGCTGCCATCGAATCCCCTCTTATTACCGGCGATATGATTGAAGCCACCGAATTTCCTCATCTGGCTCAAAAATACAAGGTTACTGGTGTTCCTAAAACTATCATCAACGACCAGGAAGAAGTAGTAGGCGCCGTCCCGGAGTCCGTCTTTCTTGAAGCCCTGCTCGAAGCTGCCTCAGCCACGACTCAGGAGTGATATGAATCTGTCATGAAATCAAACCTGGACGCCCTCTTTTATCCAACCTCGGTAGCAGTTATCGGCGCTTCCCGACAACCCGGCAGTGTGGGCCATTCTTTACTGGCTAATTTAATTGATAGCCGCTTTCAAGGAATTATTTACCCGGTCAATCCCCGGGCTAAAGGTATTCTTGGTCTGAAATGTTATTCCTCGGTCCTCGAAATTCCTGACCCAATTGACTTAGCGGTGATTATTGTTCCGGCTCCCGTAGTCAATCAAATCCTGGAAGAATGTGGTCAGAAAGGCATTCCGGCCGCGGTCATTATTTCAGCCGGGTTTAAAGAAATCGGGGGGGCCGGCCTTAAACGGGAAAAAGAAATCAAACAAACAGCGGCAAAATATAATATCGCCCTGATCGGCCCTAATTGTTTAGGCCTGATCAACACTGACCAACGGGTCTCGCTTAATGCCACCTTTGGCACCCAATTTCCCCGGCCAGGTAACATTTCCTTTATTTCCCAGAGCGGCGCTCTCTGCGTCGCTGTTCTTGATTATGCGAAGGAAGCTAATATTGGTTTCGCTAAATTCATCAGTATGGGAAATAAGGCTGGTCTGACCGAAAATGAGCTACTCCGGTATCTCCAACATGACGAGCAAACTGAAGTCATCCTGATGTATCTGGAAGATCTGGTTAACGGCCGAGAATTTATGTCTATCGCTCGAGAAATCACCAGTCACAAATCCCATCCTAAACCCATCATTGCTCTCAAAGCAGGCCGGACTTTGGTCGGAGCCCGCGCCGCTTCCTCCCACACCGGTTCTATGGCTGGCTCGGATAAAGTTTATGACGCTATCTTCCAGCAATGCGGTGTCTTGCGAGGAGAAACTCTGGAGGAAGTCTTCGATTATGTTAAAGCCTTCGCCCACCAGCCTCTGCCTCAGGGCAACAACGTGGTGATTATCACCAACTCTGGTGGACCAGGTATCCTGGCCACAGACTCCTGTATTGCCCATGGCTTAAACGTTCTACCTTTGCCCGAGAAAGCCCGGACCAAACTCCGCCAGGCTCTTCCCCCCACTGTGTCTCTTAATAACCCGATTGACCTTATTGCTGAAGCTCAGGCTGAAACCTACGCCGCGGCCCTGGACATTCTTTTAGCCGAATCGGCCGTTCATTCCGCGCTAGTTATTCTTACGCCGACCGCCTTTACCCGAGTAGAAGAAATTGCTCAAGTCATTGTTCGAGTAGCCAAGCGTCGCCGCAAGCCAGTAGTTTGCTGTTTCCTGGGCGTTTACGATGTCTCCCGCGGGATTGAAATTCTAGAAGAAAATGGCCTTCCCGATTACCGTTTTCCTGAGTCAGCCGCTCGGGTTCTGGCCCAACTCACCAAGTTTTCCTGGTGGGTCAAAAGACCCTCGACCAAGGTCAAAAAATATCCGGTGAAAAAAGGAGCAGCTCGCCGGATTTTGCGCCAAGTCCAGGCCCAAGGCCGAAATTTCTTGCTCGAACCAGAGGCCTATCAGGTTCTCCAGGCTTATGGTTTTCCGGTCGTGAAGTTTAAAGTGGCCTCCTCAGAAGCAGAAGCTGTTCAGGCCGCCGAAGAGATTGGCTATCCGGTCGTTTTAAAGGTTGTCTCGCCCAACATTATTCATAAGTTCGATGTGGGTGGAGTTCGCCTCGACCTCCACACAGCTGAAGAGGTCAAACAAGCTTACCAGGAAATCATCGAGAATTGCCGCCGGAAGGTGCCCCGGGCTCAGTTAACCGGCATCATCGTTGAAGAAATGGTTCCCACCGGCCAAGAAGTCATTCTGGGCATGAACCGGGATGAGCAATTCGGTCCCATTTTGATGTTTGGTTTGGGAGGCATCTATGTCGAAGCTCTAGAAGACGTGACTTTCCGCCTGGCGCCTATTCGGGAATTGACGGCCAGCCGCATGATTTCTCAGACCAAGGCTTATAAAATTCTCCAGGGATTTCGGGGTGGCCCTCAATACGATGTCCCGGCTATTGAAGACTGTTTGAAAAGACTCTCCCAACTTGTGACCGACTTGGCCGAAATAAAAGAACTCGATATTAACCCACTCCGAGTTTTCGAAAAAGGGCAGGGCTGCCTGGTTATTGACGCTCGGATTATCCTCGAGAGCTAAGCCTCTCTGCCAAAAAATCACCACCAAAAAATTGGAAAAAAATTAAAACCAGCTGAAAAGTCAGGGGTTCTCGGGTGAGGAAGAATTTATTTTCAAAGCAAGCTTTCCCCCTTTCTCGCCAGCCTAGGTCTGGTTTTTGATTTAATTATTTTGGTTTATTTTGGCCAATAATTTAAAACAAGTTAAATTCAAGAGCCAGATTCCACTTCATTCAAAATTCCAGACTAATTCCTCCATTTAAAGAATTTTTCCTGTTTCATTTAATCCTGGTCTATTTATAAATTATTGATCCAAGAACAGCCAAAAATCTTAGCGGGTGATTAGTCCAATCTTTTTTGGTTGTTCCCTTTCACTTCTTTTTCTAACATATTATATATCAATACGTTATGAAGGAAAAAATCCCTTTTTATGAATTATCCAGGTAATTATAGAATTTCTTCTTCTACCTTAAATAGACTCAAGCAAAATCGTTCTTTTGGGGGAAAAATTTGCTTTTTTCACGCCTAATTTACCTCCACCATCAGTTGGGCAATACTGGCTACTTCTCCCTATTTAATTTGACTTTCACCACAACCTCTTTGGGTCTTTCCGGAAAAGACTACCTGCACTAAGTTGACAAAGGACAATTAGGGTTTATAATGATGAGTTCATCATGTGGTTTTTAAAGAAAAAAAAGCCCCGGGTATGTGTTATTGGTTTGGATGGTGTACCTATTTCTCTCATCCGCGACCTCAGCACTAAAGGCTACTTAAAAACTTTTGCTCAACTTCAGGAGAAAGGGCACCTCCATCAATTAAAGGCTAGCCTGCCAGAGATATCTTCTGTCAGCTGGTCAGACTTTATGACCGGCACTAACTCCGGCACTCACGGCATTTTCGGCTTTACAGATTTCAAAACCAGTTCCTATGAACTTCGCTTTCCCAATTTCTTAAATCTCGAAACGCCTACCTTTTGGGATAAACTGGGGCAAGCCAAAAAAAGAGTGGTCGTGCTCAATCAACCCTCTACTTATCCTGCCCGCCGTCTTCCCGGAATTCTTATTTCTGGCTTTGTGGCTATTGAACTGGAGAAGGCTGTTTTTCCCGCTTCCCTCCTGCCTCAGCTGAAACGAATTAACTATGAAATCGATATTGATACTTTTAAGTGCCGCCAGAACCATCAGCTCCTCTGGCAACAGCTAGCTTCCACTTTGGAAGGTCGACGGAAAGCTTGGGAACTACTCTGGAAAGAAGATTGGGATTACTTTGAAGTCGTCATTACTGGCACCGACCGTCTCCAACATTTCCTTTGGACAGCTTACGAAGATGAGAGCCATCCCGAGCATCATCGCTGCCTTGAATATTATCGGCAAGTTGACCAATTAGTCGGGGAGATTGTGAATCGTTTCGAAAAACTCACCGGCGGACTCCAAGGTCTTTTTCTCCTCTCTGACCATGGTTTTACCGGTATCAAACAGGAAGTATATCTCAACGCCTGGCTGGAAAAAGAGGGCTTTCTCCGATTTACTAACTCTGAGGAAAAATCCTTCAGTAAACTCCATCCTGAGACTGTGGCTTTAGCTCTGGATCCCAACCGAATCTATCTCCATCTGGAGGGAAAATTTCCTCAGGGCCGAATTAAACCTAGCGAAGCTGAATCTCTCAAGAAAACACTTCGGGAAAAACTTCTTCAGCTTACTTATGAAGGAGAAAGGGTGATCAGGGAAGTTTTTGATACCCAGGAAATATATTCTGGTCCCTTAGTCGAAAAAGGCCCAGATTTGATTGCTCTAGGAGAAAAAGGCTTTGACCTCAAAGGCTCACTCAAAAAGGAGGAAATTTTTGGTCGAACTGACCTGGTCGGTATGCACACCTGGGATGATGCTTTCTTCTGGGCTCAAGAAAATCATGGTCAAGACCTGAAAATCGCTGACTTAGCCTCAATTATCACCCGGCTGTTGCTTCCCGAGGAATAAAATTAAGGCCATGAGCAATCAGAAAAATTGGCTCTTTTCCAATCAAAGAGTAAGTCTGTTCCCTCGAAGGAGACCCTCCACGAACCACAGCAAAGCTCTAGGTAGCAAAATTTTTCTCATTATCATCGGGCTCCTGAGTTTTGGTGGTCTTCCCCTTGGGGCCTATATCGGTCCCGGAGCCGGTTTCGCCTTTCTTTCTTCATTCTTGGTCTTTTTTATCACTTTTTTACTCGCTATTTTTTCTTTTATTGCTTGGCCCTTCCGTTTTCTTATCCGGCTACTCAAAGGCCAACAGGCCTACCGACGAGCTTCGATCAACCGAGTGATTATTCTCGGGCTGGACGGTCTGGAGCCTACCTTGGTCGAAAAATTTATGGCCGAAGGCAAACTGCCCCATTTCTCTCGCTTAAAAAAGCAGGGCAGCTACGCCCGACTAGAGACGACTATTCCTTCAATCTCGCCAGTGGCTTGGTCCTCTTTTATGACCGGCGTCCATCCGGGCAAACACAATATTTTTGATTTTCTCAGTCGGGACCCTAAAACCTATCTTCCGGACCTCTCTTCGGCTCGAATTAGACCTCCCAAAAAATTCCTTTCTCTCGGCAAATATCGAATACCTTTAGGTAAACCAGAAATAAAAGGCTTACGGAAAAGCCAGCCTTTCTGGAAAATTCTCGGGGAAAAGGGTATTTTCAGTACCATTATCCGGATACCCATTACCTTCCCTCCAGAAAAGTTTAAGGGCCATCTTCTTTCCGGAATGTGTGCCCCTGATTTAAAAGGCAGTCAGGGAACTTTTACCTTTTACACCAGCGATCGGGAAAAAATAGTTCGCCGGGAAGGTGGCCAGAATATTCAGGTGGAAATTAAGAATAACATTATTGAAACTTACATTCCCGGCCCAGAAAACACCCTTCGCCAGGAGGCCGAGGAAATGCGTCTGCCTCTCCGTATCGAAATCGACCCAGCTAAGAAAGAAGCCACCTTGCTGGTTTCCGGCCAGAAAATTTGTCTGCCTGAAAAAACTTTCTCCGACTGGATTAAAATCACCTTCCGGCCGGGATTAGGTTTCAAGGTGCAGGCTATCTGCCGCTTCTACATTCTCCAGCTAGAACCCCATTTTGAGATGTATCTTACTCCCCTTAATATCGACCCCGAGAAACCGGCGCTGCCCATTTCTCATCCTTTTATTTATTCAGCTTACCTGGCCAAAATGTTAGGTAGTTATATTACTCTAGGTGAGGCTAATGATACCTGGGCTTTAAATGAAGGTGTTCTTGATGAAGAAGCTTTTCTGCGTTTGGCCTATTTTAATCATGAAGAATGGGAAAAGATGCTTTGGCTCGCCTTGGATAAAGTCAAAAAAGGAGTCATCGTCACTTGGTTTGAAACCACTGACAGCCTCCAGCACATGTTTTTCCGTTATCTTGACCCTCAACACCCAGCCCGGCGGGTGCTTTATCACCGCCAACATGAAAAAGTCATAGAAAAACTTTATTGCCAGATGGATGACCTAGTGGGTCGAGTAATGGAGCAACTGGATGACAAATCCATCTTGATTGTTATGTCTGATCACGGCTTTAAATCCTTTCGTCGGGGCGTCAATCTCAATTCTTGGCTCTATCTCAATGGCTATCTTAATTTAAAACCAGGCCAAGAAACCAGTGATGAATGGTTTAAAGACGTGGATTGGTCGAAAACCAAAGCCTATGGTCTTGGTCTGGGGGGACTTTATCTCAATCTCAAAGGCCGGGAAGCTCAAGGCATTGTTGAACCGGGTGAGGCAGAAAAGCAACTTAAAGCCGAACTTGTGGCCCGCTTAACCGGCCTCAAGGATGAAGAAACCGGCCAGGTGGCCATCAGAACTGTTTATGACAAAGATGAGATTCCCCCGGGCCCTTACAAAGACAACTGCCCGGACTTGATTATCGGTTATAACGAAGGCTACCGAGTTTCCTGGGATTCGGTCACCGGTAAAGTAAACTCCACCGTCTTTGTCGACAACACCAAAGCCTGGAGCGGTGACCACTGTATTGACCCTCGCTTGGTCCCAGGAATTCTCTTTACTAATCGAAAAATAACCCGAGATAAGCCGGCAATTGTTGACCTAGCACCCAGTGTCTTACAACTTTTCGGTATCGAACCACCGGCTTATATGGATGGCCAACCCCTTTTTTCGGTTGACCAAAAAAAGTCTAAATTATCAAGGGGGCCATCATGAGTATGAAAAGAAGAGATTTCCTCAAAACCGCTTTTCTGGCCGGAGCTTTAACCGGCCTGGGCCTGGAACCTTTTTCCTCCCTAGCGGCCAAAGGAAAGCGAGATACAGCCAGAAAAATGATTATCCTGGGGTTCGATGGTCTTGATCCCCATCTTCTAGAAATCTTTATTCGTCAGGGAAAACTGCCTGCTTTCGCCCGTCTCTGGCGGGAAGGAGATTTCAAACGTCTGGGAACAAGTATTCCGCCGCAAAGCCCCGTGGCCTGGTCTAATTTCATCACGGGCACTGACCCGGGTGGCCACGCTATCTTTGATTTCATCCATCGGGACCCTCAACACTATTTACCTACTTTCTCAGCCTCGAAAACTGAAGAAGCTAAAAAGACCATCTCGCTGGGCAATCTGGTTCTACCTCTTTCCGGTGGAGAAGTAACTCTGCTTCGCCGGGGCAAAGCCTTCTGGCAGTATCTGGAAGAATACGATATTCCAGCCACTGTTTTTAAAATACCTTCCAATTACCCGCCCGCTCCCACCAAACAACGAACTATCTCCGGCATGGGTACGCCAGATATTCTGGGTACTTATGGTATTTTTAATTTCTATACCACCACCACAGCCGAAGTGCAGCAGGATATTGGCGGTGGTCGGATTCATAATGTCTACGTCATCGGCAATCAGATCGAAGCTAAACTTCCCGGACCTGTGAATACTTTCAAGAAAGACCGGCCGGAAACCTATATCGAATTCAAAGTCTATCTCGACCCGGTCAATCCAGTGGCTAAAATTTCTCTGCCAGGCGAAGAATTTATTCTGCGTGAAGGTGAATGGAGCGGTTGGAAACGTGTTGAATTTCCACTTATTCCCACCCAATCCGTCAGCGGCATCTGCATGTTCTATCTCAAACAGGTCCGCCCCGAATTTAAGCTTTATGTTTCGCCGATTAATATTGACCCAGCCAAGCCAGCCCTACCCCTCTCCACGCCTGAATCCTACTCACGGGAATTAGCGGCCAAATTCGGACCTTTCTTCACCAAGGGACTACCCGCCGATACTTCCGCTTTAGACAGCGATATCTTGGATGACCGGGAATTCTTAATCCAGGATGATTTTGTGCTGGAAGAGAGGCGAGCTATTTTTGAGTATGAACTCAAGCGCTTCGAGAGCGGTCTTCTTTTTTATTACGTCTCCAGCACCGATCAGAGACAACACATGTTCTGGCGACTCTTGGATAAAAATCACCCCGCTTATGATGAACGCCTGGCTAAAGAATTCGGCCGGGCCATTGAACACATCTATATTGAGGTTGACCGAATCTTAGATAAAGCTTTCTCTCGGGTAGATAAAAATACCATCTTAATGGTCATGTCCGACCACGGCTTCTCTCCTTTCCGGTATGCCTTTAACTTAAACACCTGGTTGAAAGAGAATGGTTATCTCAGCTTGATTAATGAATGGAAACAAGGAGAGGAAGATTTCTTCTTGAATGTTGATTGGCACCGGACCAAAGCTTACGCCGTCGGGCTTAATGGGCTTTATATTAACCAAAAAGGCCGAGAGGCTGAAGGTATTGTGCCGGCCAAGGAAAAGGAAGCTTTAGTCAGAGAAATCGCTCGGAAACTGGAATCCTTTGTGGACCCGGCCACAGGTGAAAGACCCGTCCGTCGGGCCTTCGTCACCCAAGATGTTTATCACGGTCCCTATACCCAAGAAGCCCCCGAAATTATTCTGGGTTACAATCAGGGTTACCGGGTCTCTTGGGCTTCACCCTTAGGCCGGATTCCTAAAAAGATTATTGAGCCCAATCGCGAAAAATGGAGTGGGGACCACTGCATGGACCCAGCCGTTATCCCCGGTATTCTCCTCACTAACCGGCCTATTCAAGCCAAATTCCCTCAATTGTTTGACCTAACCGCCACAATTCTTCAGACCTTCGGCTTGCCTCAACCACCGGAGATGAGAGGTAAACCAATTTTTAAGGAGGAATCATGGGCAAAGCCAAAGTAAAACTTGACAAAGATCTCTTGGAGAAAATTAAAAAATACGCTGAAATTTCAGGTTACTCTTCACCCGAAGAATTCATCACCCACTGCTTGGAAAAAGAACTCGCCAAACTCGAAGAATCCGATTCAGAAGAAGAAATCAAGAAAAAACTCAAGGGATTAGGTTATATCTCTTGAGAGGCCGAAAAGCGGACAACGAGAAAAAAAACGACGATGAAGAGGGACGATGCCTTAAGCTGACCCAACTCAAAGAAAGTTTGATCGATGTGGATTTTTAATCAAATTCTTACTCGCCTTTTTGATGTGCTCTTTTGGCCTTTCCAGTGGCTCCACCCCTGGTGGGCCATGATTTATATTTCACTTTTAACCGGCCTATTCATGCTTTGGGTTTTCCGTCTAACTTCCAATCAGGCCGGCATCAAAAATATTAAACGCCGGATTAAAGCCCATCTCTTAGAAATCAGATTATTTAAAGATAATTTTGCTTTAACTTTTAAAGCTCAGGGAAATATTCTTCTCTGTAATCTAAAGTATATCGGTTATTCTTTCAAGCCGATGCTGGTGATGATTGTACCTCTCGTTTTGATCATCATCCAGCTTAATTTTCGCTTTGCCTATTTACCTCTTACTCCTGGCCAAAGAGCCATTGTTAAAGTCAAAGTTCAGCCCGACCTGGACCTTCTCGAATTGCCAATCAGCTTAACTAGCACTTCCGGAATAGTCGTGGAAACACCGCCTCTGCGGATTGAGGAAGAAGGCGAAATTGATTGGCGGATTAAAGCTTTGGAACCGGGCCGGCAATCCCTTTTTATTCAAATTGGCGACAACCATCAACCAATAAGCAAGGAAATATATATCGCTCCAGACAACACGAGACGGTTGACTAAACTTTCACCTCTCCGCCCCCCGGCTAAATTCCCCAACGCACTTCTTTATCCTTTAGAAAAACCACTACCTACCGGGACACCTTTACGAGAGATTGAGATTACCTACCCCAGTGGGCATTTTCATCTGTGGGGATTATCTATCCACTGGCTAATTGTTTACTTTCTTTTGGCTATCGCCTTCGGTTTTGGTCTCAAGCGTTTCGTCGGGGTGGAAATTTAATTCAAAAGCCTGCAGCTCCGGAGAACTCCTCTCGACTCCATTAAACCAGACAATTTCACTTAACTTCTTTTTCCGAGGAGCTCGGGGTGGCCTTTTGGCGGCATAACCAAGAGCAATTAAAGAAATGATTTTATATTTACGGGGAATAGAAAAAAATTTCCGGGCTTTTTTTAAATTAAACCACCCTATCCAACAAGTACTTAAGCCCAATTCTTCTGCCTGAAGCACAAGATGCTCGCCGGCCATGCCGATATCCAGCAAATGATAGGCAACTCCCTGAATTTGCTTGCCTACCCGGTTGGCCAGAATGTCTAGACGGGCCATGACTAAAATTAAGACTGGTGCGTGTTGGGCAAAACGCGACGGAAAATAAATCCCCGAAAAGACTTTCTCAGCAAATCGCTGCTTTACCTCAGGATCATCAATAACTAAAAAACGCCAAGGTTGGACATTTTCTGCCGAAGGAGCCCAGCGCGCCGCTTCCAGACATAGCAGAATTTTCTCCCGGGGAATCGGGCTTTCCAAAAAGCGACGGATGCTACGTCTCTGCCAAATTAATTTTAGAAGAGAAGGAACTTGGGGTTCTTTCATCTCCATGATTGCTCCTCCATAGGATTTATTGGGCTAGGCAGAACTATTAGGCTAACTGGCCACATTCGGCTGAGCCTCACTTGTTTCTCCCTTTTAAAATCGCTTGATGTCCTCGTTTTTCTTGATTACTATTAGAAAAAAAACGTGGTCAAGAGGAGGTTAAGTTGCAGCAACGTTTCATTTCTCTTGGGGTCATCCTAATTTTCCTTATAAGTTGGCCACTCCTGGCGCAGGAAAAAGATAAAGTCTTTTGTCCTCAGGTGGCCAATTATAACATGGATATCGTTCTCAACCCAGAAAAAAACATCATTGAGGGCCAGGAAATCCTGACCTGGACCAATAGTACAAATCAGCCAACTTCAGAACTCTGGTTTCATCTCTATTGGAATGCCTTCCAGAACAATCGGAGCACTTATCTCCAAGAGGCTCAACGCGAAGGCCGCCGGCTGGTGGCTAACTTTAAGGAAGAGGATTGGGGCTACTGTCGGGTTGAATCCTTGGCAGTGCTGCCAGCGGGAAATTTTACCGCGGTGGATTTGACCAACCAGATGACCTTCCGTCAACCAGACGACAACAATCCCTTTGACCAAACTGTTTTCTCCGTAGCTCTTCCCCGCCCAGTTAATCCCGGTGAAACAATCAAACTTGAGATTAAATTCAAAGCCAAAGTCCCCCGCCCCATCTCCCGCACCGGAGTCTGGAAAGATTACTATTTCATTGCCCAGTGGTTCCCCAAAATTGGTGTTTTTGAGAACGAAGGCTGGAATTGTCACCAATATCATGCTCATAGTGAATACTACGCTGATTATGGCACTTATGATGTTAAAATCACGCTGCCTACTGCCTATATTGTGGGAGCTACTGGTGAACTGGTGTCTTCACAAGTCAATGGCGACGGTACCACCACTCATCATTTTCATCAACACAGTGTCCACGATTTTGCCTGGACAGCCAGTCCTCGCTTTTTGGTTTTTAAAGAAAAATTCCGCCATACTTCCGGCAAAGAAACAGAAATCACCCTTTTACTCCAGCCTTATCATCGCCGTCTCAAAGAACGTTATCTCCTAGCCGTCAAAAATGCTTTAAAATATTGCAGTCAGTGGTTTGGCGAATATCCTTATTCAACCGTCACCTGCGTTGATCCGGCCTACAACAGTAAATCAGGAGGGATGGAGTATCCGACTCTCTTCACAGCTGGAGCTTACTTTCTCGACCCCCCGGGCAGCCAACGTCCGGAAGGAGTAACCATTCATGAATTCGGTCACGGCTATTTTTATGGACTCGTCGGCACCAACGAATTTGAACATCCTTGGATGGATGAAGGCTTTACTTCTTTTCTGGATACAGAAGTTTATTATGCGGCTTATGGCCCCCCTTATTTCACCCGCCGATACTTTGGCTTCCCCGTGCTTTTTCCCCAAATAAAAATCCCCGTTGAAGCTGAAGGCATTTCTCGCCACCGTCAAACAGCCAGAATGGATATTATGCAACGCTTTGCTTGGCAATTTATGAGCGGCACCAGTTATGGAGCCAACTCCTACGCCAAAGCTGAGTTGATGCTGAGAAGTTTAAAACGATTTATGGGGGAAGAAAAATTCTGGGAGATGATGAAAACTTACTCCACTCGGCACTGGTTCAAGCATCCTCGTCCGGCCGACTTTCTCCAAGTAGTTGAAAAATTCGCCGGCAGTCAAACTGTTGATATTCTCCGACAACTCATTTACCAAGAAGGAGCTCTCGACTATGCTCTGAGCTCTATTAAGAATCACCATCTTCCTCCACCCCGCGGCCTATTTGACCAGAACAAACAAGCTCTGGCCGAGAAACAATACAGTCAGAACAACTACCTAGTGGAAATACTAGTGCGGCGCCTGGGAGAAATTAAAGTTCCCGTGAAGGTGATGATTGAGTTTGCTGACGGAACGACTATTACCGAGAATTGGTCGGGACGGGAATTGTGGCATAAATTTGTTTACCAGCGACCCTCGCCAGCGGTCAAAGCCGCCGTTGACCCGGAATTTATCTGGCTTTTGGATATAAACCGGCGAAATAATTCTTTGACCACCCGACCTACACCTTGGAGCTGGCTCAAATTGACTTCCCGCTGGCTTTTCTGGCTTCAACACTCGCTGGAGATACTCCGTTTTTTGGGTAGCTAGAGGGGGCGAAAATGAAAATAAAAATAATTCGGGAATATATAGAGGGAATCCTGACTACTGGAAAATTCTTCCAGCTGGTGGTCATCATTTTCGTAGTAAACTTAGCTCTGGCTTTAATCCTGGCTGTGCCTCTGGCTAATTCTTTCCGTAACCATCTCGGCTCAAGTCTTGCTTCGGAAAAAATTGTCGAAAATTTTGACTACGTCTGGTGGCAAGAATATCGAGACGAAGCTCAGGGGCTAGCTAAGACGGTTCAGGTGACCACCCTCACTCCCCGGGGTGCTTTACTCGATAATCTCGAATCTCTAGTCTTTTTTAACCAGCAAGCCTCTTCTCTC
>QMPV01000061.1 GCA_003648765.1 Candidatus Aminicenantota bacterium | reverse complement strand
TGAATTTAGCCAACAAGTGGACCAGCAAGTGACCCAACTCAACCAATTTATCCAGAAGGATTATGCTGCTTTCAATCAGCTCCTTAAAGAGAAGGGCTTTAAACCATTGCGGGAGATGAAAATAATCGCCATTAAGTGAATCACAAGTAAATTAAGAAAAGAGGAAATCGTCTAATCCAGCCGCTCGGGAAAAGCGGGGAGGGAAGTCAAACCAAATTTTTTGGCTTCGTGGAGCATGATTCTTTGGAGCTCTTTTAATTTAATCTCATCTTGAAGACAGGGTTCAGCTTCACGGAGAAGTTTTTCCACTTCTTCATGGGCTCTAGCGGCTAGAGTTTTCTTGCCAGCTTGAAGCCAATCTCCATAGGTACTCCGATCGACCAACTGTAGAAATAAATGTTCCTCGCGATACCAGCGTCGGGTATGTTCCATAGTCAAAAATTGATAATCGGGCCTAATTCCGGCAAATAAATCCAGAGCTAAAGGCTCGTCCCGCTGAGAAATTCCTTCAATTAGACGGTAAGCCATTTGACAAATTTCATGGTCGATAAGCAATTTTTCCAGGCTTTGACAGCTCTCGAAATCCAACATGCCTGGACCAGAGACAACATTAATCCCACTCAAAGCCGCCAAAACAGCCCCAATTCCCGACTCCAAACCAGCCTGAGCGTCAATAGTTTTAGCATCGCTTAGGCCCATGTAGGCGTGCGTGGGTAAATTTAGTTGCTTACCTATTTGAGCATAAGCGCTATCAATCATCATAGTTTCGATAGCTCCCATAGGGGTGGTTCCCTGCCGCATATCAAAACTTGAGGGAGAACCACCAAAAATCACCGGCGCCCCTGGTTGAGCTAGTTGAGCAATCACCAAACCAGATAGATTCTCCGCCACATGCTGAACGAGTGTTCCCGCTAAAGTGACAGGCGAAGTAGCTCCTGTCATGCCCATGGAAATTATTTCTGAGGGAATTCCCAGGCGGGCGCTGTCAATCAAACTTTGAGCTGTTAATCGGCTCCATTTTAAGGGTGGCGAAGGACAGGCATCAAAAATCGCCAGCGGCTTCTCTCGAAGAGAGCTGGTTCCACCTCGAACTACCTCCAGCATCTCCTTCATTACCTGAAAACTGGCCTCGCGGAAAGTGCCCGTAACTACTGGCTTGGAAGAAAAAATCAGGGCTAAATATAAACGGTAACTGTCAGCTATTTCCTCAGGAACATCGCTAGCAATGAGACCTGTACTTTGAAAATGGAGGGCGGGCAACTTATCGGCCAGGCAGACAAAACGAACCACATCCTGGGTCAGGGGCTTTCGTTGCTCCTGTCTGGGCCAATCCAAAATAGTCACTGCGGCTGAACCCGGGTTGAAGTGAACTTCGTCTTGACCGACCAAATAGGCCCGTGAGCCACTTTGGTCATAAAGAATAATTTCGGCTGGGGCTTGATGAAGAGATTCCTCCACCAATCTTCGGGGGAAACAAACTTGACGGCCATTGGATTGCACCTGGGCTCCTCCCGAACGAAGAAGTTCTAGGGCTTCCTCATTCTCTACGAAAACTCCCTGCCTTTCCAAAAGGAGAAAGGCCTCATCAATAATCTGATGAGCCAGCTCCGGAGAGAGTATTTCCAGCTTCGGACGTTGAGTGGGCTTCATTTTTCTCTCCTTTGTCGAGTTAATTGCTCAATAATCCGCACAGCGGCCAGAGCGTTTTCTCCATAACCATCAGCTCCAATCGATTCCGCCCATTGGGCGGTCACTGGGGCTCCCCCCACTACTACCTTGAATTTCTCCCGGAGGCGCTGCTCTTTTAACATTTCAATCAGTCGTTGCTGGCCAGTCATAGTGGTCGTGAGCAAAGCCGAAAGGCAGATAAAATCAGCTTTTTTCTCCTGAGCTGTAGCAATAAATTTTTCCAGCTTCACATCCGCACCCAGGTCGATAATCTCAAAGCCATTGGCCTGTAACATAGAAGACACCAAATTCTTACCGATATCATGGATATCGCCTTCCACTGTGCCGATGACAATTCTGGCTTTAGTTTCTAGAGAATCTTTGTTTTTGGTCAATTCGGGCTGCAACACAGCCATGGCCTGTTTCATACACTCCGCGCTACTAATAAGTTCCGGCAAGAAGTATTCGCCCTCTTCCCAAAGCTGTCCGACTCGTCTAATACCCGGGACAAAACCTTTTTCAATCGTTTCTGTCAAATCTAATTTCAGTTGAATCGCCTCTTTAGCCAGCTCAACGGCCGCCTGATTGTCGCCTTTTATTACGGCTTCTTTCATCTTAGTCCAAAGTTGTTGTTTTTGCTTCTCATCCATATTCACTCCTTTTCTGGATATGGTGATAAATTAAGTGATTTTATGAAAATGTTCTGGAAATCCTTTTCCCGAGCCAAAGAAAGAAAATTGATTCTTTTTATTTGAGAAATAAGTTCTTCCCGTAAAGTATAATTTAACAATAAACAGCGCGCTCCTGCTAAAGAAGCATTGCCCACAAAATATACTTTGGCCGGATCAATAGCTGGTAGAAGCCCAATGGCCATGGCGTTGGCTATATTCAATTCGCTTCCAAAGGCGCCGGCTAGATAGAGTCCATCAAGTTGGTCAAAGTCAAGCTCGGCTTTAGCCATAACTATTTTCACGCCGGCTTTAACCGCCGCCAAGGCCATTTGAAGCTTGCGGACATCATCCTGAGCCAAGGCTACTTGTGGAGTAAGTTTAATTTGTCTCTCTCGGAGCAGGATTCGCCCGTTTTGACTTAGCCATTTTTTTTGAAGAGCAATACTTAAAATATCGATGAGTCCCGTGCCACACAGGCCCCGCGCTTTGCGCCGACCAATAGTTTTAATTTCTAGGGAAGGTGTGGCGCTGACCTGATAAATAGCTCCGGGAGCCGCCATCATGCCTACCGAAAGTCCTACCCCCTCAAAAGCTGGTCCAGCAGCCGTAGAAGTCCCCCAAAAGCGGTTTTTGTTTCTCAAAACTATTTCACCATTGGTCCCCAGGTCAAGATAAAGATATCGGCCCGATTTCTCAAAAAATCGAGTGGCTAATAATCCAGCCGAAATGTCGCCGCCAATAAAACTTTGAATATTAGGAGCCAAGAAAATTTTTCCTCGGGGTGAAATCCGCAGCCCCACTTCTTGAGCCTTTTCTTCCGGCAAATATTGAAACAAGGCAGTGTAGGGAGCTCGGGCCAAGGTGTGGATCGGCAAGCCTAAGAGGAGATGATTCATAGCTGTATTGCTGGCAATTACTACTTCGAGGATATTTTCCTCGTGATAACCAGTTTTTTGACAAAGCTTATGAATCAGAGCGTTAATGGTCCGCCTGGCCGCCCGCTGTAAAGTTCTTCTTTTTCCTTCAGAAATTAGAGCTTCACTTAATCTGGTAATAACATCAGTGCCCAGACGGATTTGTTGATTTAAAGCTGAAGCCACCGCTAATGACCGACCCGATTCCAAGTCGAGAAGTTCCCCGACAACAGTGGTTGTTCCCAAATCGACAGCCAGACCAAGAAGAGGGGTAGGGGAGGAGTCAGCTTCCAGAGAAATTACTTCTTTATCTTGATAAATGACCAACTGCATTTTTTTGGGCAACTCTCGAGCTTCCTCACCTAACTGGTTAAGAATATCCAAGGGAAATTCAAGCTCGGGAAGAGCCAGAACTTTTTTTACCCTTTCGACTAAAGAACTAGGTGAGGAAACTCTGGGTTTTTCTAGGGTAAATAAGTATTGCCGGAGTGAAGGGCAATAGGGAAAACTAGTGGTCACTCCTTTCTCCAGTATCTTAACTGATTGAACAAGGCTTTCGGAGGGCACTTCTATCTCTAAATCACCCTTTGGTTTTGTGAGACAAGCCAAGCGGATAGATGGGTCAACCTTTAAAAATTCAAGGATATACTTCTCTTGTCGCCCCGGTGGATTGACCTGCCCCTTGAGAATTTTTACCTGGCATTTTCCGCAGACGCCTCTTTGACCACAATCAAAACGGAGGGGAATATTAAACCGGGCTAAGGCTTGAGACAAAGTTTCTTCTGGTTTAACTTTGATAATCTGTCCTAAGTTCTTAATGGTAACAGAAAAAGCAGTTCTCATAATTATGCTCTATATTCGCCTAAATTAGCTAGACTTCCTTCCCAAGACAACCTGATTTTCTCAATTTAAAAGCATTATAATACAAAGAGATAGTTTTTTGTGCAATAAAATATAAAATTTTTAACTCATAACTTAACTCCCTTTCGAAAGCAAACTCACACCTCATGAATCGGGTCTAATAGCAGCATCTCCTGCTGATCGGTGTATTTTTCAAGGGATGGTTTTTATATAGAAGATTAGGAAAATTTGTATGAGACCAAGTGATTAATCATTGTCGTTAGTCCTTTATCCTATGAAAACTAGGTTAACCAATTCTTTTTGACCACCAGGATGAAAGTTTGTTATTCTAAAATAGCTTTGAGTCTGTAAAAAAGGAGGGAGTATGAAAAACCAATATCAATTAAAAACTATTTTTAATTTAAAATCATTTTCCATTTTATTTGTAATTTTCTTACTCCTTTTTTATTCTCCTCTTCAAAGCATTGCTGGCCAGTCAACTAGTCAAAAGACCCTCACCAAAAAACCCTTGACTCATGATGTCTATGATTCCTGGAAATCCATCCAATTTCCCAAGATTTCTCCCAATGGCCAATGGGTACTCTACGGAGAAACTCCCCAGGATGGCGACGCCTATTTGGTCATTATTAACCTCAAAACTAATAAAGAACTCCGTTTCCCTCTGGGATATTCGGGAGAAGGTACTCGGGCTCAGACTAAAGCTAAAGCTACTTTTACAGCTGATTCCCGTCACGTCGTCTATCTCATTTCACCCACCCAAGAAGAAGTCAAAAAAGCCAAGCGAACCAAGAAAAAAAATAAAAAAGCCACCAAACCCAAACTTAAACTTGGCCTGGTTAGCTTAAGTACCGGCCAATTACAGACTGTAGAAGGGGTCAAAAGTTTTAAATTACCCGAGGAAAATGGTGATTGGGTAGCCTACCTTAAAGAAAAAGAAAAAGAAAAAGAAAAAGAAAAGAAAGAAAAAAGCGAACCGGCCACCACAAAAAAGGAACCAGCTCCAGAGAAAAAAGCCGAGAAAGAGAAGCAGAAAAGAAAGTATGGTTCACCCTTAGTGCTACGCTCGCTCAAGACCGGCCAGGAAACCACTTTTGATGATGTGACGGAGTATTTGTGGACCAAAGACGGCCACACTCTTCTCTTAGCCGTAGCCAGTGAAAAAAAGCCTGAATCTGACGGGGTTTATGTGTATAAGACCTCCTCTCAACAACTGGTTCCCTTACTGACCGGAAAAGGACGTTATGAAAAACTCGCCGTGAATAAAGAAGAGACCAAATTAGCTTTTTTGACTGATCGGGACAACCAATCTGATGAAAATCCCTTATTGGCTATTTACGGATGGGATTTTAAAGCTCCTCAAGCCCAGCTGTGGGTCTCGGCTGAAAAAATAAAAGAACTCTTCCCAGGACAGGCGCCTTCCAATAAATCCAATTTAATTTTCACTCGCCAGGGTCAACAATTGCTTTTTGGGATAAAGGAAATTCCTCCGGCTGAACCGCCAGAAGAAGAGGAAGAGGCTGAAAAAGAAGAAAAGGCTAAATTCGACCTCTGGCATTGGAATGACCCCTATCCCCAACCTCAGCAGAAAAAAATGGTCGAACGAGTCAAGAATAACACCTGGGAATGTGTTTATCACCTAGATACCGGCCGAATAGTCAAATTGGCTGATGAAATCCTGCCGGATGTTGAATTGCACGAGTCAGGCGAAATCGCTTGGGGTCAAACTATTGTGCCTTACACCAAATTGGTCTCTTATGACGGCTCCTACTACGACGTCTACTTGGTGGACCCTCAGACGGGGCAGCGAACGCTGGTCAAGAAAAAGCTTTTTCGGCGGGCTTACCTTTCTCCACAAGGCCAATATGTTTTCTGGTTTGAAAATGGAGACTGGTATATTTACGACCGCCGCACTCAGAAAACCACCAATGTCACGGCTAAGGTGGGAGTAAGTTTCGCTCGGGAAGATTGGGACACTCCCAATCCGGCGGCTAGTTACGGTTACGCCGGCTGGACGACTGACGATCAGGAATTCCTGGTTTATGACCAGTATGATATCTGGGCAATTAAGCCCGACGGCTCAGCAGCCCGCCGGATAACCGAAGGTTTCGGGCGAGAGCACAAGCTTTCTTTCCGCTATTTAAAACTCGACCCAGAAGAGAAAAACATTGACCCGCGGAAGAAAATTATTCTTAAAGTCCGGAATGAAGAAACAATGGCTGAAGGCTTCTATTTGGACCAGGTTAAAGGGACGGCTAAACCGCAGAAACTCCTCATGGCCGACAAGAGATTTTCTTCCATTAGCCAAGCCAAGCAGGCTAAACGACTTCTTTTCGCTCGGATGAGCTTTGATGAATATCCAGATTTATGGATCTCCGACCTCCGTTTCCGTCATCCCCGCAGAATTACCCAATTAGGGCGGCAACTCGAGCCTTATATTTGGGGTAAAGCCGAGCTGCGCGATTTCTACAGTGCTGATGGCCTCCCCCTTAAAGGAATTTTGATCAAACCCGATAATTTCGATCCTCGGAAAAAATATCCCCTTCTAGTTTACATCTACGAAACCCTTCATTACATGCTGCATAGCTTCCGCCATCCCTCACCGGGCACATCCATTAATCCTGCCTACTACGTGAGCAACGGTTATATTATCTGGATGCCGGATATAGAGTATCACACGGGTTATCCAGGCCGTGATGCTCTCAAATGTGTTCTCCCAGGTATTAACATGCTCATTCAAGAAGGCTACATCAATCCCCAAGCTATCGGCATTCAAGGGCATTCCTGGGGTGGTTACCAAGTGGCTTACTTGGTGACACAAACAGATATTTTTGCCGCCGCTGAAGCTGGGGCACCTGTGTCCAATATGACCAGCGCCTATAACGGTATCAGATGGGGCAGCGGTATGGTTCGCCAGTTTCAATATGAAAGAACCCAAAGCCGATTAGGCGATAGTCTCTGGCGAGTCCCGTTACGCTATATTGAAAATTCGCCTATTTTTTGGGCCGACAAAATTAAAACTCCATTGCTGATAATTCACAATGACGAGGATGGCGCTGTTCCTTGGTATCAGGGTATTGAATTCATCATGGCTCTGCGAAGATTGGAAAAGGTGGCTTTTATGTTCAACTACAACGGTGAAGCTCACGGGTTGCGTAAAAGAGTCAACCAGAAGGATTGGACCAAGAGGATGGCTGAATTTTTTGACCACTATCTAAAAGGCAAACCAGCTCCCCGCTGGATGACCGAAGGCATCAAAGCCTGGGAAAAAGAAGATTAAAGGAGATTAAATAAAGAAGATTAAAAGAGATTAAAGGAAGCCGTATCTTTGCGGTAATGATAAACCTTTTAGTTTAAGGACCAATACAATTATCGGGTAAGAGATTAAACTCAAGAAAACGGTTGGAAGGAAAGGATTCATTTTATCCCACCTTAAAAATAAAAAATGACAGAAATCAACCTATCCCTATCAACCGAAAGGTTCTCTAAGATAATCAATTCCTATAATGGAGCTCATCATCAAAAAAGGAGGTAGACGAATGAAAGAAATAAAATACCGGATTGATCGTTACCAAGTGTTGATTTATTCCCGAGATATCAAGGGCCAGAGAACCCGTTGGGCAGACAGAATAATCCGCCTCTACCAGGAAGGGCGGGAAATCGCTCAGGCAGTCTTCGCTGGAGAAGGGGAAAAGATCCCCGAGCCTTTTCTCTCTGAAGATGAAAAAATCTTCTTTTTTGCGGCCAGCCAACGATTTATGGAGGTTCTGGAAATTCTGCGCTCTTACGACCCAGTTTACATTGTCTGGCAGCCGATATATGATCCTAAAGAGCCGAAAGATGGTGATGCTTTCTTCCTGGTGGAAGAAGATAAGAAATAAAAATTTATCCAGTCCATTACTGGAAAAGGAAAAACTATGAATTCTAAATTCAACCAACCCATCATCTTTGAAGAGAAACAAAAATTCACGCAACTCTGGATCTGGTTTACAGTCCTGGTACCAGCCTTTCTGGCTTGGAACGGCTTTATCCGCCAGATCATTATGAAAGAACCCTGGGGAGAACATCCTGCCCCAGACTCAATCATGATTCTCATCTGGGTTTTTATTGGCTGGGGGCTACCCCTGCTAATTTATTTCACCGGATTGACTACTCTAGTCAAAGAAGATGGCTTCTATTACCGATTTACTCCCTTCCATTTCCGTTTTCATAAAATCAACTGGGAAGATCTTGAAAAAGTAGAGAGAATCACTTTTTCAGCTTTGAAGAACTACGGCGGTTATGGTATTCGCTTTGGTCAAGGGGAGAAAGCTTATATCGTTAAGGGTAGGGAAGGGGTCAGATTTTATTTAAAATCGGGCCGGAAAGTTGTTTTTGGAAGCCAGAAAGCTAATGAACTAATCATGGCTTTAAACTCAGCCACCAGGTATCCGGTTAAATAACTGAGGATATTCTTTAAAACAGAAAAATATTTTCTCCTTTTTCTTTGGCCATTTTGCTCAACTGGAGAGAGAGGAAGAGGAATAAGAAGTCTTCGGAGAAGACAAAAACTCAGAGGTTAAAAAACCCAAAGAATTACTATGTTATTAAAATATAAATAAATTTTTTCTTTTGACTGGAAAGACTCTGGTTTTTGCTTCATAATAATAAATAGAAGGAGAAGATAAAATGCAATCACGGCGCCAACAAAAATTTCATTTAGACTTAGACTTTCTTACTCCCGGGGAAAAACGACACCTCTATGAATTGATGTATGCCCATGGCCCCGGTAATGGAAAAATACTCCTCCTTCCAGTTGATCAGGGACTGGAACATGGACCTCGAGATTTCTTCCCCAATCCGCCCAGCGCCGATTTTGAATTTGAGCTAGAGCTAGCTGTGGAAGGCAACTATTCTGGCATCGTTTGTCATATCGGCCTGGCGGAAAAATACTATAAAAAATATGCTGGACGGGTACCCCTTGTTTTAAAAATTAATGGTAAAACTGGAATTCCTCCCGATGATGAAGCTTTTTCTCCTTTAGATGCTAGCCTAGAAGATGCTCTCCGTTTGGGTGCTGATGCGATTGGTTATACTCTTTATGTTGGTTCACCCCGAGAGTCAGAGGATATTGAGCAATTTGCTTTTATCCGCCAAGAAGCTCGCCGCTTGGGCTTACCAGTTATTCTCTGGTCCTATCCACGGGGCCTTTATGTAGAAGAAAGGGGAGGCGGTCGAGATTCATTGGCTATGGTCGATTATGCCGCTCGAGTAGCCAATGAGTTAGGAGCAACCTTGACTAAAATTAATTTTCCTCATATTCCTCGCCCTGACCAATATGCCCCCGATAACCCCTTTCATCCTTACAATAAATTTTCTGATTTAAGCGAAAAAGAAGCTTTGGAAATGGTGGTCAATTCAGCTGGTCGAACTGGCGTTCTTATTTCTGGAGGCAGTAAGATAAGCGATGAAGATTTATTGCGTAAAGTTAGAATTTCATTAGAAGCGGGAGTAGATGGACTTATTTTTGGTCGCAATATGTGGCAACGACCTTATGATGAAGCTCTTCGGATGACGAAAGAAATTATGGCTTTAATGAGGTCTTTTAAGTAAGCCCTTCTTTCTTTATTAAATATTAATCTTTGGATTAATAAATTTGGCTCATCGCAAAAATGAATACCTAATAGTTTAAAATATTTATTAAGAAGTAGTTCAGCTCACCATATCCACAGATCCTTCATTTGACTCCATATTCTGGCTTTAATGATAGCATTATCCAGTGCAAACGCATAAGACAAGATTACGAGGTACATCACTTATATCTTTGCTTTTAACTTAAGTCACTCTGGATAAAGTTTCTCTTTCTAAGCTCAGGTATCCATTATTGCGATGAACCATAAATTTATTTATATTATTTGGTCTAATTTTTCCCTCATTAAATAAGGAACTATGGATTTATCTATTCTAAATTCTAAAGCTGTTTTTTTTAATATTTGTTATATTAAATTTATTTTATATTATCAATTATCTTCTTCATTTCTTTAATATACTCAGGATTAGTCCCACAACAACCACCTATTATTCTAGCTCCTTCTTTTATTATTTCAGGAATGTATTTCACATAATCATCTCGGTCCTGAGAATATGTTATAGATCCATCGGGTTGGGGGAGGGGTTGACCGGCGTTGGCTTGAATAATTATAGGTATTTCTTTCAGTTTTTCCATTTTTTTGATAAGTTCTAACATTTGCCGACTATCCAAGGTACAATTAGCTCCAATGGCTTGAGCTCCATTTTCTATAAGTTCTTTTTGACATTGTTCCAAGCTGTTCCCCATGATAGTGAAGTAACCTCTCTTTGTTTCATTATAAGTCATGGTCACAAATACAGGAACTTTATTTATTTCTAGGACCGCTTTTAAAGCTATTATGGCTTCTCTTAGATCATATTGAGTTTCAATTAAAATAAAATCAACACCACCCTCAATCAAAGCCTGAGCTTGTAAATGGTAAGCTTCATAAAATTCATTTTCCTCATAAGGTCCTTGAGGCTTAAGGAACTGACCTGTTGGTCCCATACTTCCTCCAACATATCTTTCTTTAGGTTTTATTTCTACGGCTATCTCAGCTGCTTTTTTATTTAATTCATAGGCTTTTTTTTCTAAATTAAAATGCTTTAATTTAATTGGAGATCCCCCGAAACTATTGGTTATAATGGCGTCGGCTCCAGCTTGGAAATAAGCCTGGTGGACTTCTTTTACTTTTTCAGGATATTTTTCATTCCAGAGTTCGGGAGCTTCTCCTTTAGAAAGACCTTTTTTGATTAATTCTGTGCCCATGCCACCATCTAGGAGAACTATTCTTTCTTTTACCAATTCCAAAATGTTCATCGTATTCCTCTTTTTTGGCTAATCTTAAGCTTCTAAGTATCCTTTGTCAATATAGTCTTAATTTCTTTATATTCATATAATTAGAAAATATGTCGGCCGGCCGACATTTCTTATTTTTCTTTTATTTTAAAGCATTACCAATAAATTATGGCTCATCGCAAAAATGAATACCTAATAGTTTAAAATATTTATTAAAAAGTAGTTCAGCTCACCATATCCACAGATCCTTCGTTTGACTCCATATCCGGCTTTAAATGACAGCATTGCTCCAGGGCAAACGCATAAGACAAGATTACAAGGTACATCACTTATATCTTTGCTTTTAACTTAAGTCACTCTGGATAAAGTTTCTCTTTCTAAGCTCAGGTATCCATTATTGCGATGAACCTAATTTAATAAGAAATAAGAGAAGTGGAGCGAAGTTAATTTAAGTTAATTTAATTCTGATATAATTTTTTATCAACTAATTAAAAAATTTCTCTTCGATTAGAAATTTTTCTTTTACTCCCAGATTAAACACCTTATTGTAATTTATTCTTCCTCTTAATGGTAAAAGTTGAAGATTTAAACTATGATCCCAGCTTAATTCCCATGATGATTTTTGAAAGATTAATTCTTATAACCAATTTAAACTTCAATATCAGGTTTTAATCTAAATTTTTATATTTGCTTTATTTATTATATATCAATTAGTTAGCAACATTGTCGGCCGGCCGACCATTTATAAATTTTTTCTTGATATTTGTCTTCTTTTCTTATATTTTATGTTCAAAAGCTAGGAGTTAGCATTGTCGTTGATAATAGCTATTACTAATCAAAAAGGTGGGGTAGGGAAGACAACGACAGCTGTTAATCTCTCAGCTGCTCTTTCTTTTTTAGGCTATAAGACACTTCTTGTCGATACTGATCCTCAAGCTAATACCACCATTTCTTGTGTGGAAAATCCCTATCAATATGAGTATTCCCTCTACGATGTTTTAATAGAGCCAAAATTAGGTATTCAAAAAGCTATTGTTCCTTCTACCATTCCCGGTTTAGAAGTGGTTATTTCTCGTATTTCAATGGCCAAATTAGAGCCATCTCTTATTGGTGAAATAGATGGGCATTTCCGCCTTCGGGATATTATATTGCCCATCAGAAAGAAGTACCAATTTATTATTATTGATACTCCTCCAACTCTGGGTTTGATTACTCTCAATGCCCTGGTCGCCTCTGATTACATCTTAATTCCAATTCAATCATCTTATCTCTGTCTAGAAGGAACAGACGATCTACTGGAGACCATAGCTAAAGTCAAAAGAGTAGCCAATCCAAATCTCCAAATAATTGGTGTTTTAATTACTCTTCATGATAAACGGACTAATATTGCTAAAGACGTGGTAAAAAGAATAAATAATGTTTTCAAAGAAAAAGTGTTTAAAACTACTATCACTAAAAGCGTTAAATTTGAAGAAAGTCCGGCTTATAAAGAATCAATTTTTACTTTTGCTCCTAATTCTACAGGAGCGCTTCAATACAAAAAATTAGCCGAGGAGATTGTTAATCGTGCCAAAAAGCAAGAAAAGCGGCTTGCCCGATGACCTAACTATGCGTCATGATGGGCATTTCGTTGAATTTCTTTCATCTCGCAGTTTAGGCCCTCAAATTAGGTTGATTCCTATAAATAAAATAATTCCCAATCCTCAACAGGCCCGAAGTGAATTAGGCGATCTATCGGACCTAATCCAATCTATAAAAGAAAAAGGTGTCCTCGAACCTATAATTGTCCGACCTCGGGGAAATTTTTATGAAATCATCGCAGGAGAAAGAAGATATACTGCTTCTAAAAAAGCTGGTCTTACCGAAATCCCTTGTATTGAAATGGATGTTGATGACAGCGAAGCTTTAGAGATTGCTCTCATTGAAAATTTACAAAGAAAAAATTTAAACGTATTTGAAGAAGCTGAAGGTTTAAAAACTTTGGCTGACTTATACGGCTACAGCCACGAAATGATCGCCAAAAAAATTGGTAAGGCTCGCTCAACAGTAACCGAAATAATTAATCTTTGTCGTATACCACCAGAACTAAGAAGACTTTGTCAGCAAAAAAATATTACCAGTCGTTCAACGCTGGTTGAAATAGCCAAACAAAAAACAAAAGAAGATATGGAAAAGTTAATTGAAAATATAGTTCAGAGAGACTTGACTCGGATGGATACTCGAGAATTATCGAGAACTCTAAAAGGAAAAAAGAAATCTCGTCCCAAAAAATATGTTTATAATTACATTCCCCAAGACAAAAAAAGATTCAAGTTAAGAATAGAATTTAAAAAACCCAGCGTAACTAAAGAAGAAATAATTCAAATATTAGAGGAAGTTATCGAATATTTGAAAAAGAAATAATTTTTTAAAAAAATTTAAAAGTTAACATAATATATCTTATGCGACACATTATCAATTATATTTTTATCTTTTTTATTTTCAATTAGATGTGCTTTTTAACAGGCTGTGGATATTTTTTATGCCCACTTTTTGTTCATCTGTGGAAAATTATAATTATATTGTAGTTTTTGAAGACATTTAATTCTCACTGAATCCTAAATATTTGGCTTTGTCCTAAAGTGACGGGAATGAAGTTACTAATTTAAGGCGAAGGAAAATGTCTCCGCTTCTGTTCAGATTTTAACGCCATCCTTCACTGCCTTTCTCGGCGCCTACGAAACTGCGCCAGATCGATTCGAACCTATGGACTTTATTCTTTGTTAATATGAATTTCAAAACTCTAATTCCATCGTGCTCAATATGCGCTCTGCGCCCGAGGC